>DKBA01000278.1 GCA_002450985.1 Acidimicrobiia bacterium UBA6912 | reverse complement strand
CCACCTGGATTTGAACCAGGGACCTCATCCTTATCAGGGATGCGCTCTAACCGAGCTGAGCTATGGGCCCTCAGAGCCGGCAATGTTACAGGTCCCGCGCAGGTCGCGAGCCGCCGGCCGGCTGCACCGAGTTCGGGTCTTGTCCGCACCACGCACCCTCGTCTCCGCGCGCCTGCGCCCGTTCCTCGTCCAGATCCATCGTCCGCACGGGTGCGAGCGACTCTCCGTGGTCGTTCCTCGCCGAGGCACCACGGCGCGATGCGGCGTGGCACGATTCCGCCTCGCAGGGCTCCGCTGCTCTATCGTGTCGCCTGCGCGTTCGGGCGCCGGCCCGGCCCGAGGGAGTGTGGATGCGAGACAAGAACATATGGATCTTTGCCACCATCGCCGTCATTTGGCTCGTCGTGCTGTTCACCAGCCTCCGTTCGCCGGATCTGATGTTCGGCACGGAGCCGGTGGTCATCAAGATCGCGGCGATCGCCAACTGGTTCTGGGGGCTGCTCGGCACGGTGTTCCTGCTCCGCTCCACCATCTTCCGCCGTCCCGACGAGGTCGGATGGGGCGAGACCGCCTCGTGGCCGTGGGTCGCCGGGTCGGTGAGCGGCATTTGGGTGATCGCAGCCCTCGTCAGCCTCGCCGTTCCCGACGTGGTCGTCAGTGAGGACATCGTGATACCGGTCGCCGCCATCGTGGCGCCCGTGGTCGCCGCCGGGCTGACCCTCTACGTCACCGAGTTCCTCGTCACCGGCTTCGCCGCGCGCCAGAACGCCGCAGGCATCTGAGGACCCTCCACGTCATCCAGGGGTCTGACCCGCCGCGATGACGGCCAGGGCGGCGATGGCGATGGTCGCCAGCAGGCGGATGATCCCGGACCAGACGCTCTTGCTCATGGTGTACCTATCGGCATCTCTGCTTCCAGATTCATGATCGTGCGTGGTGATACCGGAGATCCCCGATGGACCGCGAGGCGCCACGCAATACAATGCGGCGCCACGGGGACGTAGCTCAGTCTGGCAGAGCACCTGGTTTGCAACCAGGGGGTCGTGGGTTCAAATCCCATCGTCTCCACGGGTTTCGACCGCAGCAGGCTGCGGTCGAGCTCTGACGACGCCTTCGGCGGCGTCTCTTGCGACTCGGCCGGCGGGGCCACCCGAGTCGGGTCGAGGGGGATCGCGGAGCTTCTCCCCCTGTCTCACTCCCTCTCCCCTCCCTTGTACCTGGATCCNNGTGGGGGAGCCATTCGGAGCGGACCTTCCGCGCCTCCATAGACCGAGGCATGACGTAGGAGACTGCCGAGCGGTCGCCGTGTCCACCTCGGCCTCGACTCCGGGAAGCCGCTCGCCGGTCGGCGTGTTGCACAGGGGCGCGATCCGCGGCACCCTTGAGTCGATACAGTTCGACACCACCGCGACCCACCGCCGGGACACACGAGGAGCACCCATCATGACCGAGGCCGTCATCGTCGATGCCATCCGCACCCCGGGCGGGAAACGTGGGGGACAGCTCAAGGACTGGCACCCGGTGGACCTCGCTGCCGAGGTGCTCAAGGAGCTGGTCGAGCGCAACAACCTCGACGCCGAGCTGGTCGACGACGTCATCTTCGGCTGTGTGAGCCAGACCGGCGAGCAGAGCGTCAACGTCGCCCGCAACGCCGTGCTCGCCGCCGGTTTCCCCGAGAGCGTGCCCGGCACCACGATCGATCGCCAGTGCGGCTCCAGCCAGCAGGCCGTGCACTTCGCTGCCCAGGGGGTCATGGCCGGCGTCTACGACGTCGTGATCGCCGGGGGTGTCGAGATGATGACCCGGGTCCCGATGGGCATCACGATGCAGCAAGGGCCCGGCATGCCGTTCGGCCCGATGATGCTCGACCGCTACGAGCACGGCATCGTGCCCCAGGGCATCTCGGCCGAGCTGATCGCCGAGAAGTGGGGCATCACCCGTGAAGAGATCGACGGGCTCGCCTTCGACTCCCACATGCGGGCCGCTCGGGCGACCGAGGAGGGCCGGTTCGAGAACGAGATCATGCCGGTCGAGGTGAAGGGCGAGAACGGTGTCGAGCTGGTGACCCGCGACGAGGGCATACGCGCCACCACCACGATGGAGGCCCTCGCCTCGCTGAAGCCCGCCTTCAAGCCTGACGGCATCGTGACGGCGGGCAACTCGTCGCAGATCACCGACGGAGCCGCCGCCGTGCTCATCATGAGCCGGGAGAAGGCCGAGGAGCTCGGCCTCGAGCCGCGGGCTCGATTCGAGGCCTTCTCGCTCGCCGGCGTCGACCCGGTCACCATGCTCACCGGCCCGATCCCCGCCACCCAGAAGGTGCTCGCCAAGGCGGGGATGACGATCGACGACATCGACCTGTTCGAGGTCAACGAGGCCTTCGCCACCGTCATCGCCGCCTGGCTGGTCGAGACGGGGGCCGACTGGGAGAAGACCAACGTCAACGGCGGCGCCATGGCGCTCGGCCACCCGCTCGGGGCGTCCGGCGCCAAGCTGATGACGACGCTGCTCAACGAGCTGGAGCGCACCGGCGGCCGCTACGGGCTGCAGACGATGTGCGAGGGCGGCGGCATGGCCAACGCCACCATCATCGAGCGCCTCGACTGACGATCACCTCTGATGGACTGGCTCATCGCGATCGCCATGGGGGTTGCCATCTACATGGTCGCCAAGTGGGCGATCAACCTGCTGGCGACCCCCGGCCCCGAGGAGCCCAACCCCGAGGACGTCCACGAGATCGCCGTCGACTACCGCTGCACGGTCTGCGGCCTCCGTCTGACGGTCACGGCAGCCCAAGAGGGAGAGATGGCCGCCCCCAAGCACTGCCGCGAGGAGATGGAGGTCTCGTAGATCGCTCGCTTCGCTCGCTTTCAGACGTCAGACGTCAGAAACCAGATCGCTTCGCTTCCAGATACTTGGCTTCCAGATCGCTTCGCTTCCAGATTCCAGGGTGAGCCTCCGCTGCCATCTGCCAGCCTGAGGTCTGCCGTCTGGCATCTGGCATCTGGCATCTGGCCCTCGGGTTATCCCCACCTGTGGACAACTACGTGGAAAACCACAGAGATGTAGTTCGATCGACCTATACGCGGCTCCGGCCCGGCGCAGAGCTACCGGAAGTTGAGGGTCATCCCGAAGCCGCCGGCGATGCCGGCGAGGCCGATGAGCAGGTAGGTGTTGCTCGTGCCACCGGGGAGGAGGTTGATGTAATTGGCGAGGATGATCAGCATCCCGATGCCCATCAGCGCGAACATCGTCACCACGTACCACGTAGGCGACGGGCCCTTCGCCTTGACGGGATCGGGCTTCGGTGGCGGAGTCGGGCGCCGCTTCGCCTTCTTGCGACCTTTCGATACCGGCATGGGCGACAAGCGTAGCGCCTCGACCGAATGGGTCGGGCAGACCGTGGGCGTCGGGTCGTAGACCCGGTAGCCTGGACCTGCCGGCGCGGTAGGAGGTGACGCACGGCCATGCAGAACGTACCTGCCGCCGACGCGGCGACGCCCAGGGCATCGACGGAGATGGGCCTGCTCACGCGTATCGTCCGCGCCGTCGGTTGGACGCTGATCTGGCTCGGCCTCCTCACCCTCGGTTTCGTCGCCCACCAGCTCTGGGTGACGACGTGGCTGTCGGAGCGCAACCAGTCCGAGCTCTCTCAAGAGCGGGTCGAGTACTACGCCACCGCCGACATCTCGGAGGTCGAGTACACCCCGACCGTCGTCGACCCCGAGACCGGCCAGATCGTGCCCGGCACCGGCAGCGGCGACCCGGCCGTCCTGCTGTCGGAGGCGCCGCCGCCGCTCGGGCAGCCCTTCGCCCTCATTCGCATCCCGAAGATCGAACGGCTGCGGGAGGGCTGGACGGTCGTCGAGGGGGTGCGCCTCGCCGATCTCCGCACCGGGGCGGGCCACATGCCGAACACCCCGCTCCCCGGACAGCCGGGCAACTCCGTCATCAGCGGCCACCGCACCACGTACGGAGCCCCATTCCACGAGTTCGACCTCCTCGAGCCGGGCGACACGATCGAGGTGGAGACGGCGCTCGGCACCCACGTGTACGTCGTGCGGGAGAGCTTCATCGTCAAGCCCACCGACATCTGGGTGACCAATCCCAAGCCGGGGGCGTGGCTCACGCTGACCACGTGCAACCCCAAGTTCTCCGCCCGCGAGCGGCTCGTCATCTCGGCCGAGCTGGTCGATGGGCCCAACGCTGCCGCCATCCTGGGTCTGCGCTGATGCGGCGCGTCTGGAGAGCACTGCCCGGACCCCTCGCCGTCAGGGTGGTCGAGGCCGTCGTCCTGGTCGCCGTCGGTCTCGTCGTGCTCCACTTCTTCTACTCCTGGCTCGGCACGACGTTCCTCGATCCCGGGGGCACGGTCGGATGAGGGTGCTCGTGATCGACAACTACGACTCGTTCACCTACAACCTCGTCCAGTACATCGGTGAGCTCGGGGCCGAACCGATCGTGTACCGCAATGACGCGATCACCGTCGCCGAAGCGCAGCGCCTCGCCCCGGACCGGCTCATCATCTCTCCCGGACCGGGAAGACCGGAGACCGCCGGCTGCTCGTCCGACATGGTGCGGACGCTCGGGGAAACCGTGCCCACGCTCGGCGTGTGCCTGGGCCACCAGGTCATCGCCACGGTGTTCGGCGGTGTCGTGGAGCGCGCTCCCGAGCCGCGCCACGGCAAGACGTCGCAGATCACCCACGACGGTCGCGGCGTGTTTGCGGGCCTCGGCAACCCGTTCGAGGCGACGCGCTACCACTCGCTCGCCGTCACCGAGGTGCCGCCGCCGCTCCAGGTCACCGCACGCAGCGAGGACGGGGTGGTGCAGGGGCTGCGACACCGCGAGCTGCCCGTCGAGGGCGTGCAGTTCCATCCGGAGAGCGTGATGACGGCGGAGGGCAAGCGGCTGCTCGCCAACTTCCTGGCGCCCCAGGACGACTGACCCACCGCCGTTGCTGCGATGCCCGGCGCCGGTAGTCTCCCGGCATCCATGACCCATCCGACGTGCGTCCGCAGGCCGGCCCCCGCATCACAGACGGAAGTCCGGGCCGGGTGACGGATCACACGCATCCGGCGCCGACGGTCACCGGGGGCAGGCCGGTCTTGGCCGGGCTGCTCTTCACCGCCATGGGGGCCGGTACCTTCACGCTCGTCGCCGCCGCCATCCTGGCGACGTTCATCATCGACGATCTCGGCATCACGCGAGGGCAACTCGGCCTCGTGATCGGCGCCGACTCCCTCCTCGCCGCTGCGCTGTCGCCGGTGGCCGGGCGCCTCGCCGACCGGCTCGGTGGGAAGCGGGCGACGGTCATGGTGTTCGTGCTGGCGGCCGCCGCCTACGTGGCGTACGGGGCGGCGCCCGCCTATGCGTTGCTGTTCGTCGGCGCCTTCCTCGGCGGGACGACCGATGCGGGCTGCAACCCGGCCACCAACCGCCTGATCGCCGAGAGCCTCCCATCGGGCGCTCGCGGCGTGATCACCGGCATCAAGCAGTCGGGGGTGCAGGCGGGTGCGTTCTTCGGTGGGCTCATCCTCCCCTCACTCGCCGTTGCCTACGGATGGCGGGCGAGCTACCTGATCGTGGCGTCGGTGCCACTCGTCGCCGCTGCCGCCACCGGCCTCGCCGTGCACACGACGCCGCAACCGACCGGGCGTCCCCGGCAGGGGAGCGGGGTGCGGCTCCCGACCTCGGTGCGGTGGCTCGGCGGCTACGGCTTCCTGTTCGGGTTCGCCGGTGCCGTGTCGTTCCTCGTTCCCTTGTACGTCGACGAGGGCCTGGGCTTCGACGCCCGTGTCGGCGGTCTCGCCGCGGCGACCATCGGCATCGTTGCCGTCGGGGGTCGCATCGCATGGGCCCACCTCGCCGAAGGGCGGAGCGTCTTCGTCGCGCCGCTGTGGGCGATGACGCCGGTCGCGATTGCCGGCGGGTTCGCCTTCCTCGGCGCCGACTCGTTCTCGCCCCTCGTCTGGCTGGGCGCCGCCCTCCTCGGACTGAGCACATCGTCGTGGAACTCGGTCGGCATGCTCTTCGTGATGAGCGAGGCCGGCACTGCGGCGACCGGCAAGGCATCCGGGCTCGTCGTCTTCGGGTTTCTCGCCGGGCTCGGCCTCGGGCCGCCGATCTACGGTGCGATGGTCGACGCCACCGGCAGCTATGCACCCATGTGGTGGACGTCGATCGCCGCCTCCGCAGCGACGTTCGTCCTGGTGGCGGTGTGGCGCCGCACCCAGCCCTATCTGCGGTGACGAGTGGGTCGAGCCGGCGGGCGCCCTCGGCCGGCGGCGTAGACTCGTCGGCAGATGGCTGTGATCATCGCCTTCGCCAACCAGAAGGGCGGGGTCGCCAAGACGACCACGGTCCACGCCCTCGCCGAGGCGCTCGGCGAGCGGGGGCGGCGGGTGCTCATGGTGGATCTCGACCCGCAGGCGTGCCTCACCTTCGCCAACGGGTTCGACCCGGACTCGCTCGACACCAGCCTGCACGACGTCTTGCTGGGGCGAACCGGGGCAGCCGATGTGCTCATCGAGACCGACATCGCCTCCCTCCTGCCATCGTCGATCGACGTCGCCGGTGCCGAGGTGCACCTGCTCACCCGCACCGGTCGTGAGTTCGTGCTCGCCCGGGCGCTCAAGCCCATTGCCGGCGGTTACGACTACGTGCTGATCGACTGCGGACCGTCGCTCGGCATCCTCACCATCAACGGGCTCACCGCCGCCGATCACGTCGTGGTGCCCTTCCAGTGCGAGACGCTGAGTCATCGCGGTGTCGGCCAGCTGCTCGAGACGGTGGGCGACGTGCGCTCCTACACCAACGACCGGCTGGGGGTGCTCGGTGGCGTGGCCACCATGTTCGACGGACGAACCCGCCTCGCCAACGAGGTGATCGAGGCGGTGCGCGAGGAGCATGCCCTCGATCTCCTCCCCCCACCCATCCCCAAGTCCGTGCGNNTGTGACAGAACGAGACCCGCTCGGCAAGCGTGCGCTGTTCGAGACCCCACCGGTGACGCCGGAGGACCCGGTCGACGACGCCCCTCTCGTCGGGGGCCACCACGCCGAAGGCAAGGACGCCCTCTACTCGACAGGCCCGCACCGGCCGGGGTCCGTGGTGCTCGAGTGCTCGCGCTGCGGCGTCCACACGAGGATGTCGGCGATCGAGGCGGGGGTGCGCATCATGATGATCTCGGCCTGGGTCCCCGGCAAGCGGTACAGCCGGTGGATGCTCTGCCCGGAGTGCGAGCGCCGCACCTGGTGCAGGGTGCGCTGGTTCGGCTGAGCGGTCTGCCACCCGCAGAGACCGGATCGCCGCGTCGTTCAGTCCGCCAGCCGGTAGCCGTCCTCGTCCTCGACGACCAGCCCGTCGTCGATGAGCCCGGCAAGCGCTTCCTCGACCAGGTCATCCTCGAATCCTGCGGCAGGTAGCAGCTCGTCGATCGAGGCAGCCCCGGCGACGAGTCTGCGCACCAGCGAGCCCCGGAGCTGGCGAAGGGATCCCTCGAAACGCGGCTGGGACCGGGGCGGCTCGTACGTGTCGGGGCCCGCGCACCACGCGGCGACGGGGCACTCGTCGCAGCTCGGGTTGCGGGGACGGCACAGCGTCGCCCCCAGGTCCATCATCGCCTGGTTCCACGACGCGGCGTCGTCGGCGATGTCGGTTGCAGCGGCGGCGGCGAGCGCCTGGCCGTTCAGCACCTCGCCGTGCCACCGGCCGAGCACGCGCTTCAGGTTGGTGTCGACGGCCGCCACCCGCTCCCCGAACGCAAACGACGCGACGGCGGCAGCCGTGTACGGCCCGACACCCGGCAGCGCCGCCAGCGCGTCGGCCGTCTTCGGCCAACCGGTGACGGCGACGATGCGTGCCGTCTCCTGGAGCCGCTTGGCGCGGGTGTTGTAGCCGAGACCGGACCACAGCCTCGCCACGTCGGCGAAGTCGGCGTCGGCGAGACGCTCGACCGTGGGGAATGCGGCGAGGAACCGCTCGTAGTGCGGGACCACGCGGTCAACCTGGGTCTGCTGGAGCATGACCTCCGACACCAGCACCGGGTAGGGGTCGGTGGTGAGCCGCCAGGGGAGGGTGCGGCCGCGCTCCGCATACCACTCGAGGAGCGCGTGGTTGCGCTCCGTCTCGATGGGGAGGGTCATGGGGAGGGCGGTGGTGCGGTCGTCGTGGTGGTCGCCGGCGGCGGGGCGACGCCGAGCTGTACGCCGACGATCGTGCCCTCGGGGACCGTGGCGTTTGCTGCGGGATCCTGCCCGGCGACCCGCCCGACGAGTCCGGAGTTCGGATCCACCTGGACCTCCCCGATGACGAGGAGGTCGAGTCCCTGGCTGGCGAGCAGCGTCGCGGCCTGGCTCTCGGTGAGGCCCGTGAGGTCGGGCACCTGCACGCTGCGCAGCACACCTTCGCGCACCTCGACGGTGTCGTTGACCGTCACCTCCGAATTCGCCGCCGGCGTCTGCTCGGCGACGAACCCGGCGAGCCCGCTCGCCAGGGTCACGTCGACCGGGTCGCCGACGACCAGCTCGAGCCCCACACTCGCCGCGAGGTCGCGGGCGTCGGCGACGGTGAGCCCGACGAAGTTGGGCAGGGCGAACGGCTCGGGCCCGGTCGACACGAACACGGTGACGGTCGGGTCCTCCCTGCCGACGAGCTGACCGGCACCGGGCTCGGTGCGGATGACGAAGCCCTCGAGGACGTCGTTCGAGGCCTCTTCCTCCACCGTGACCTCGAAGCCCTCGGCCTGGAGCTGGCTGACGGCGGCGTCGCGGGTCGCCCCGGTGACATCGGGGACGGTGAGGGCGAACGGGCCGCCGGAGAGCACGAGGTCGACTGCGGTTCCCGGCGGGGCGTCGTCACCTGCATCGGGATCCTGCTCGATGACGAGCCCTTCGTCGGTGTCGGTGCTGAACCTGCTCGTGACGTCGCCGACGACGAAGCCCTGCTCCTCGATGAGCGCGCGTGCCGCCTCCTCGGTGAGCCCGATCACCTGGGGGATGGGGAACTGCTCGGGACCGGCCGAGACCCGCACCTCCACGGTGGAGCCCTCGTCGACCTGGGTGCCCGCCGGGGGATCGGTGTCGATGACGAAGCCCTCCGGAACGGTGGTGCTCGGCAGGTTGCGCAGCCGCACCCGGAACCCGAGCTCCTGGAGCGCGTCGACGGCATCGGCCTGCGTGAGGTTGGTGAGGCTGGGGATGGCGACCTGGTTCGTGGCCCCGCCGTTCCCATCGGACAGCAGCCGGCTCAGGATGAAGATGCCGACGGCCAGCAGAACCAACAGCGCGACGATGGCGACGATGTACGACGCGCTGCTCGGCCGTTCGTCGAGCGGCTGCATCGCCACATGACGGGCGGTCTCGTCGGGCGTCACCGTCGGGGGAGGTGGCGGCGGGCTGGCGAGCAGCTGGGTGGCCGCCTCACTGGCCGCGACGGCGGCGGCGGGGGTGTCGCCGCGCAGGAAGCGCAGCAGGTCGTTCCGCATCTCGGCTGCCGTCTGGTAGCGCGCCGCCGGGTCCTTCTCCATGGCCCGATCGACGATCGACTCGAGGTCCGGGGGAACGTCGGGGTTGATGCTCGATACGGGCGCCGGCCACGCCGACACGTGCTGGTAGGCGACGGCGACGGGGCTCTCCCCCTGGAAGGGTGGTCTGCCGCACAGCAGCTCATAGAGGACGACACCCAGCGAGTAGATGTCCGAACGAGCGTCCGCGGGGAGGCCCTGCGCCTGCTCCGGGCTGAAGTAGGTGGCGGTGCCGATGACGGCGCCGGTGCGGGTCAGCTCCTCGGAGTCGTCGAGCGCCCTGGCGATGCCGAAGTCCGTGACCTTCACGCTGCCGTCCGGGGTCAGCATGATGTTGCCCGGCTNNCCGGCTTGATGTCGCGATGCGTGACCCCTGCGTCGTGGGCGACGGTGAGGGCGGCTGCGGCCTCGGCGGCGATCTCGGCGGCGCGGCGGGGGAGCAGTGCCCCTTCGGTGCGGCGGATGTCGCGCAACGTCCTGCCGTTGATGAGCTCCATCACCATGTAGTAGGTGTTCTCGAACTGACCCCAGTCGTAGATGGCGACGATGTTGGGGTGGTTGAGGTTGGCGGCGGCCTGCGCTTCCCGCCGGAAGCGCGACACGAACGCCTCGTCACGGGCGAAGTGCTCGTGGAGGAGCTTCACGGCCACCCGCCTTCCCAGCAGCTGATCCTCAGCCTCGAAGACGTCACCCATCCCGCCGCGGGCGAGGTGTCGGGTGATGCGATAGCGGCCCGAGAGGACTCGGGTGTCAGTCACGGGACGTCATGGTACCGGTGACCGGGCCCATCCGGGCTTCATCCACCTCCGCGGGAGCTTGGCGGCGGCCGGGAGGGGCCGTCACCCGGTCCTCCCGAAGAAGCGGGCGAGCACGGCTTGGGCGATCGGGGCGGCAACGGTTCCGCCGGTGGCGTCCTCGCCGACGGACCCGCCCTCCTCGATGAGCACGGCGATCGCGATCTGCGGCTGCCCGGGCTCTGCCCCGACCGGCCCGAATCCGATGAACCAGGAGTGGGGCGCCGCACCCGGGACCTCGGCAGTTCCGGTCTTGCCGGCGATGCGGACCCCGGAGACGGCTGCCCGGCTCCCCGTGCCCCCGGTGACGACCCGTTCCATCATCTCGGCGAGGGCCCCCGCAGTGGCGGGGCTGATGGCGCGCCCGAGTACGGTCGGCTCGGTGCGGGACTCGATCGTGGCGTCGGCCGTGAAGACCTCGGCGACGACATAGGGCTCGAGCACCTCGCCGCCGTTGGCCACCGTTGCGGCGATCATCGCCATCTGCAGCGGTGTTGCCCGCACGTCCCGCTCGCCGATCGCCGTCTGGGCGACCGCAGCGAGGGCATCGGTGAAGGTGTCTGCGGCGGGGATCGTCGAGGTCGCGGCCGGGAAATCGGTGACGGGCTCGGTGTTGAAGCCGAACGCCTCGGCCTGGGCGACGAGCGGCTCGGCCCCCAACTGGAGGCCGAGCTCTCCGAAGATCGTGTTGCAGGAGCGAGCGAACGCGGTCGTGAGCGACACCTGCGTCCCGTCGGCGCACGGCCCGCGGGAGAAATTGCGGATCGTCGCCGTCGAGCCGGGGAGGGCGAGCTCGGTGACGTCGTCGTAGACGGTGCCGGGTCCGGCGATCCCCGTCTCGAGCCCTGCGGCGGCCGTCACCACTTTGAACGTGGAACCAGGGTTGTAGGCGGCCTGGGCGGCGCGGTTGAGCAGCGGCTCCGCAGGGTCGTTCTCGAGGGCCTCTCCCGCCGGACCGGCGTCGATGCCGAGCAGCGTGTTGGGGTCGAAAGACGGATTCGACACCATCGCCAACACCGCTCCCGTCGTCGGGTCGAGGGCGACCACGGCCCCGGTCTGCCCGCCGAGCGCGTCGCGGGCGACGGTCTGCAGCTCGTCGTTGATCGTCAACCGCAGCCCGCGCGGGCGGAGGTCGCCGCCGAGCACCGCGTTGAGGACCCCGGAGATGGTGGAGTCGCGGTTCGAGACCAACTCCGACGACTTGCTCGCCTCGAGGCCGGTGTTGCCGAACAGGGCCGTCGAGTAGCCGACGATGTGGGCGTACTGCTCGCCCTCGGGGTAGGAACGGCGGAACACACGGGGGTCGGAGGGGTCGGCCTCGGAGACCGCCACGACCACCCCGTCCGCCGTGATGATCGTCCCCCGCTCGCGCCCGGCGCGGGCGGCGACCACCCTTGCGTTGCGCGGATCGTTGCGGTACTCGTCTGCCTGGATCACCTGGAGCCAAGAAACCATGCCGACGAGCGCCAGCATCGCCAGGAACAGCGTGGCGGCGAGGTGGCGGATCGGCCCGTTCACGTGCGCTCTCCGTGAGAGATGCGGGCGAGCAGCGAGATCAGCACCATGTTGGCGAGCAGTGATGACCCTCCGTACGACATGAACGGCAGGGTGATGCCGGTGACGGGGAGCAGCCGGGTGACCCCGGCGATGATGAGGAACGCCTGGATGCCGATCACGAGTGTCAGGCCGGCGGCGAGGAACTTGCGGAACACGTCGCGGGCCCGGAGGGCGATGCCGAATCCGGCGGCGACGAGCAGGGCATAGGCGGTGATGACGGCGACGGAGCCGGCGAACCCCATCTCCTCGCCGACGGCGGCGAACACGAAGTCGGTGGCGGCGGCGGGGATGAGGTCGGGCCGCCCCAGCCCCAGCCCGGACCCGGTGAGGGAGCCGCTCCCGAGGGCGAAGAGGCTCTGGGCGATCTGGTAGCCGGTGTCCGTGAAGTCCTCGAACGGGTGGAGCCAGGCGAAGACCCGGCGCTGCACGTGGTCGAACATCTGGTAGGCCACGACCCCACCGGCGGCGACGAGTGTGGCCCCCGAGATCAGGTAGGCGCTGCGAGCCGTCGCCACGTACATCATCCCGATGAACAGCGCGAACAGCAGCAGCGAGGCACCGAGGTCGCGCTGGTAGATGAGCACGAGGAAGCTGGCGCCGGCGGCCACGAGGACCGGGAAGAGCTGGCGTGGCTCGGGCACCGACAGCCGCCCGATCTTGCGCGGGGTCGCCAGCGCCAGGTGGCGGTCGGCGAGGTAGGAGGCAAGGAACACGGTGAGCAGGAGCTTGGCGACCTCGCCGGGCTGGAAGCTCAGCGTGCGGTCGCCAAACGGCAGATCGACCCGCACCCACAGCCGGGAGCCGAACACCTCGGCGCCGTAGAGCGGCCAGCTCTCCGGGAGCAGCGGCAGCAAGAGCAACCCGATGGCGAGGAGGAGGAAGATGTACCGGTAGCGCCGCAAGGCGGCGACCCCCTCGTCGCGCAACAGGAACAGGATGAAGGCGGCCAGCGCCGCCGCCACCAGCAGCGACCACCGCTGGAGGGCGGCCAGATCGCGGTCCAGGCGATAGACCTCGATGAAGCCGATGGCGGCGAGGAACGCGGCGATGGGGAACAGGTAGGGATTGGCGGTCGGCGCCCAGCGGCGGAGGGCGAGGTGGACGCCGCCGAAGCTGAGCACGAACACGAGGAAGGTCAATGCAACCTGGGCGTCGAACCCGATGCCGGAGGCGAAGTTGACCATCGCCACGCCCAGTGCGGCGAGCACGGCCGCGGCGATCAGGAGCGCCGCCTCCGCGTTGCGGGTCACGGCGAGACGTCGACCACCGCAACGGTGGTGTTGTCGTAACCGCCGGCTGCGTTGGCGGCGTCGATGAGCCGCCAGGCGGCCGCCGAGGGGCTCGGCGCCTGGGCCAGCATTCGGGCGATGTCCGCATCCGGCACCATCGACGTGAGCCCGTCGGTGCACAGCAGCACGCGGTCGCCCGTTTCGAGCCGGCGCTCGATCTCGTCCACCTCCACGTCGTCCATGCCGATGGATCTGGTGACGAGGTTCCGTCTCGGGTGGGTTCGCGCCTCGGACTCGGTGAGGTGTCCGGCGTCGATGAGCTCGGCGACGAAGGTGTGGTCGTGGGTGAGCCGGTCGAGCTTCCCGTCCCGCAAGACGTACGCCCGGGAATCGCCCACATGGCCCAGCCGGAGGACGCCGTCACCGCCGAAGATCCCCAAGGTGAGGGTCGTTCCCATCCCGGCCAGGCGCGGATCCCGCGTGATCGCCTCGATGACCGCCGAGTTCGCCCGCCGCACCCGCTCGGCGGGGTCGGGGCCGTCGGCCACGCCGTCCGCGGTGGCGGCCTCGATGGCGAGCCTGCTGGCCACCTCGCCCGCGGTGTGCCCGCCCATGCCGTCGGCGACGGCGATGACGACCGGACCTTCGGCCGCGTCGTCGTTGGCCGGCGCGAACGCATCCTCGTTGCCGCCCCGCATGAGCCCGACGTGGCTCTCGATCGCCCAGGAGTACTTCATCGCACCTCGAAGATGGTGTTGCCGATCTGGACCGAATCGCCCTTGCCGAGGTTGATCGGCACGGTCAGCCTCCTGCCGTTCACGTACGTGCCGTTGGTGCTCCCCAGATCGCTCAGCACGGCGGACCCGTTGTGGACGGCGATCCGGAAGTGGTACTCGGAAGCGTAGGGGTCATCGACAACGACGTCAGCATCGCTGCTGCGCCCGATGGTGATGCCGGCGCCGACCGGGAACCGCAGGCCGCTCAGCGTGTCGGAGCGGACCACCACGAGCTCGTTGACCCGTTTGGTTGGCCGCGACGAGGCCGCAGGTCCGATGTGCGCACCGATCGAGCGCCCGATCTGCCACAGGAACAGGTAGATGAGGACGATGAAGATCAGCTTGAGCAGGTTGAGGAAGAGCGCAGGCATGGCGACCCCTAGAGAAGCCGGAAGGCAAAGGTAGCCGGTCCGAACTCGATCTGGTCTCCGGGGTGGATGGCCACCGGCTCACCGTCGATCTGGCGCCCGTTCACCCGTGTGCCGTTCGCCGAGCCGAGGTCGTCCACCCACACCGACCCCGCCTTACGGTAGACGACGGCGTGGCTGCGCGACACCTCGGGCTCCCGGAGGGTGACGTCGGCCGAGGTCGAGCGACCCACGACGACGCGGTTGCCGCGCAGCTCATAGGCAGCGCCTTCGTGGACATCCAGGAGCTGGCCCCATGCGGAGAGGGCGCCTGCCTCGATGGTGGCGTCGCACGAGATCGTTCCCGACGCCACGTTCGGATCCGCTGCCACGGACACCGAGATCGGACCTTCCGTCCGCCACCCCCGCTCGGCGGCCGAGCGGGCGAGCGCGCCGGTCAGCTCACGGCCCAGCTGCACCATGTCGACGTCCTTTGCGATCTGGCGCGGGTTGATGCGGACGATGAAGCGGTTGGGGATGGTGGGCCCGGCATCGGTGTCGGTCACGAGGAGATCGGCGTGCCGCACCAGCCGCTCGGCGATCTCCACCGAGGGCATGCCGCCGCGGAAGATCGCCGCCGAGATGCCGTCGACGATCTGCTCGAGGCGGCGCTCCAGCCTGCGTGCGAGTCCCATGAGCAGAAGTCTACGGAGACCCGTTCGCTTCGCTTTCAGATCGCTCGGCTGCGCCTCGC
>DKBA01000137.1 GCA_002450985.1 Acidimicrobiia bacterium UBA6912 | reverse complement strand
GCCACGACGCGCTCGCGGCGGGTTCCAACCGCCGCGGGCGCCGGAGGCGGCTCGCGAAATCCGCCGTTCTCGACGACCGGCGCGTCACCCGTTGCGTAGGATTCAGGACCGGCCCCGGCACCGTGTGCGCATCGCACAGCCGTGAGGGTCTGGGGGACGCGATGGGCGAAGTCACGATGCGTCCGCTCCCGAGCGACGACGCTGCTGCTCGCCCCGGTGACCGCCCCTGTCGAAGCCCGCCGACTCGCCATCGCGCGCTCGTGGTGAGGCTGCCGCCGCACGGCCATCACCCCTGCAGCCGTTCGTGCGCAGATCGAACGAGGACGGCCGCGTCCTCGCAGGAGCATCCGGAAGGAGCACNNCCTCGCTCCGTGACATCGCCGCAGCGCAGCCGTCGCTGCGGACGAGCAACGCAGCGGACGTTGGGGTCGTAGAGGTGAGGCCCGACCGCGGGCCGATCGCCGTCGACACCGGGCACACACCCGACGGCGCCCTGCAAGCGACCACCGCATCCCGCNNCGATCCGTCCGGCGACCCGATCGTGCTGTACGACCAGTTCAACGACCGGTGGATCCTCTCGCAGTTCACCACGCGCTTCACCACGGACCCCCAGAACGACGTCTTCTACAACTGCGTGGCGATCTCCCAGACGGGTGACCCCACCGGGGCGTACTACCGCTACGCCTTCACCACGGGGAACTTCTTCCCCGACTACCCGAAGTACGGCGTCTGGCGCGACTCGTACGTGATCACCACCCGGGAGTTCGGCCCGACCATCGAGTACGGGATCGGGGTCTATGCGCTCGACCTGAACAAGATGAAGGACGGCGACCCGAACGCGAGGTCCGTCAGCTTCTTCATCGACGGCAATGACCCCACCCTCCTGCCACTCGTCGGTGACGGATTGCTGCCGGCGGACATCGATGGGAAGCAGAAGCCGAAGAACGCCGCCGCCATCCCGCTGGTGGGCACCCAGGACGACGGCGGAGGCTACGGGGCGACGTTCGATGCGCTCAACGTGTGGGACCTGAGCGTGAAATGGAAGTCGACGCCGGAGGCGTCACTGACACTGGCGGCACAATTGCCGGTGGCCTCGTTCGACTCGATCTTCCCGTGCGCCCCGACGTCCCGTGACTGTCTCCCCCAGCCCGGGATCGCCAACCCGACGCAGTTCCTCGACGTCTTGTCCTACCGGCAACGCCCGACGTGGCGCCTCGCCTACCGGAACTTCAAGGACTACGAGGCGCTCGTCACGAATCAGTCGGTCGAGGCGATGCCCGGCATCGCCGGCGTGCGCTGGTACGAGATCCGCCGCGACGCCGCCGGCGTGTACTCGCTGTACCAGCAGGGCACCTACGCACCCAACGACGGGGTCAACCGCTGGATGGGCAGCATCGCCCAGGACAAGCAGGGGAACATGGCGGTCGGCTACAGCGTCGTCAACGGCGTCGACGTCTACCCAGGCATTCGCTACACCGGGCGCCTGGCGGGTGACCCACTCGGGATGATGACCCAGGCCGAGGGGGTGATCGTCAACGGCACCGGCGTGCAGACCACCACCAACTCCCGGTGGGGCGACTACACGTCGATGAACATCGACCCGGTGGACGACTGCACCTTCTGGTACGTCAACGAGTACTACGAGGTGTCCGGCTTCCCGGTCGACCCGACCGCCCCGACCACGGCTCCGTGGCAGACGCGTATCGCAAGCTTCCGCATGCCCGGCTGCTCGTAGGACTTCGCCGTCCGCATCGAGGGGGCCTCTCCGCCGGAGGGGCCCCCTCGATACCCGCTGCCGCGGCAGGGTCATTCGTACCTCCCACGCCGGGACCGGCACGCGCGAGATCGTGTCCTGCGGCCCTGGGTGGGTGATCGAGTGTGGCGTACGGTGACGGCAGTCACGTTCCAGACGCCGGCCCGGGCCGGCCGGGCGGGCGGAGCGAGGTGGAAGATGGTGATTCCGGTACTCATCGCAGCGGCAGCCGTTGCGATGCTCGGGTGGCTGGCGTTCATGGTGGTCCGCCCCGGATCGATGGAGGAATCGATCGAGCGGGAGGTGGCGCAGATCCGGCGGGAGGCGGAGCACGGCCTCGCCGACTGGAAGATCTGCGAGCACCACCCCGACTTCTGCGAGTGCCAGGTCGCCTACCTGCGGGCACGCTCCCCCGTCGTCAGGACCTGAGCCGCCGAGAATGGGGCCGGCGTGCCGGTGGCCGTAGGCTTCCGCCGCGTTTCGGTTCGTGAAGCGATCGTTGCCGTGCGACAATTCCTCGCCCCCTGACCCCCACCGGAAGACCGAGGATGCACGGCAACGCCACCCACACCCACACCGATACGGCGATCATCTCGGTCGTCGCCGTCCACGCCCCCGAGGTGGTCACCTCGGCGCAGTTCGACGAACGACTCGGCGGCACCTACGCCCGGCTCGGCACCCAGCCCGGGCTCCTCGAGAGCCTGGCGGGCATCCGGGAACGGCGGTGGTGGCCGGAGGAAGTGAGCTTTGCCGAGGCCGCCGCTAAGGCGGGGCAGAAGGCGATCGACGAGGCCGGGATCGACCCCAGCCGCATCGGGCTCCTCATCGACACCTCGGTGTGCCGTGCTCACCTCGAGCCTTCCGCGGCGGTGGCGGTGCACGCCATGCTGGACCTGCCGAGCTCCTGCCTCAACTTCGACCTCGCCAACGCCTGCCTCGGCTTCATGAACGGGATCCAGATCGCCGGCACGATGATCGACGCCGGCCAGATCGACTACGCCCTCATCGTCGACGGCGAGGGCAGCCGCCACACCCAGCTCGCCACCCTCGATCGCCTCGCCTCGGAGGACGCCACCATCGCCGACCTCTTCGCCGAGTTCGCCTCGCTCACGCTCGGGTCCGGGGCCGCCGCCATGGTGCTCGGCCGGCATTCCGAGAACCCGGGCAGCCACCGGGTGATCGGCGGCATCAGCCAGGCCGACACGAGCCACTACAAGATCTGCATCGGCACGCTGGACCAGATGCGCACCGACACGAAGGCGCTGCTCGACGCCGGAC
Organism: Acidimicrobiia bacterium UBA6912; assembly: GCA_002450985.1. Taxonomy (GTDB): domain Bacteria; phylum Actinomycetota; class Acidimicrobiia; order Spongiisociales; family UBA5794; genus UBA6912. Next base: position 19,110 of record DKBA01000137.1, on the reverse strand, counting down.
TGCACCTCGCCAAGAAGTCGTGGGCCGAGGTCGACCTCGACGCCAACGGCTGGCTGGAGATGGACCGCTACATCATCCACCAGGTGTCGCAGGTGCACACCTCGATGATGTGCGACGTGCTCGGCATCGACCGCGACAAGGCGCCGCTCACGTTCCCGACGCTCGGCAACGTGGGTCCCGCCTCGGTGCCGATCACCCTCGCCGAGGAGGCCGCCTCGCTGCGACCCGGCGACCGCGTGCTGTTGCTGGGCATCGGGTCGGGCATCAACGCGATGGCCACCGAGATCCTGTGGTGACGAGCGGCGCCGCCGCAGCCGCATCGCTTCCCCCATCGGGTCTCGCCGGCCTCGACCCGGCGTGGTCGCGCCTGGTGCTCGCTCCGGGCCTCGACGGGACCGGGCGCACATTCCACGTCCTCGACAACGGTGTCGCCGAGCCCGATCTGACCCTGCTCTGCGTGCACGGCAACCCGTCCTGGTCGTATCTGTGGCGCAACCTGCTCGCCAGAGCCGGGCCGGGCACCCGGGTCGTCGCCCCCGACCATCTCGACATGGGCTTCTCCGAGCGCACCGGCACGGTGCGGCGGCTGGCGCAGCGCATCGCCGACCTCGAGGCCCTCACCGACGCGCTCGAGCTCACCGGCCCGGTCGTGACCGTCGCCCACGATTGGGGCGGCCCCATCTCGCTCGGTTGGGCCCACCGCCACCGGGATCAGCTCGCCGGCATGGTCCTCACCAACACGGCCGTCCACCAGCCTGAGGGCTCGCCGGCGCCGCGTCTCATCCGCCTGGCGCGCAGCCCTGCCATGCTCGACACGGCGACCGTGCGCACCACCGCCTTCGCCCGCGGTGCGTTGCGCCTGTCCCGTCCGGCGCCGCCTCCCGACGTGCAGGACGCCTACCTCGCTCCCTACCGCACTCCGGACCGCAGGGCGGCGATCGGAGCGTTCGTCGCCGACATCCCTCTCGAGGCCGACCATCCCAGCGCCGCCGCCCTCGACGAGGTGGCCGCCGGGCTCGCCGACCTCGCCGACGTGCCCGCGCTGCTGCTGTGGGGACCGTCCGACCCGGTGTTCTCCGACCGCTACCTGCACGACCTGGAGGCGAGGCTGCCGCAGGCGGACGTCCACCGGTTCGTCGGCGCCAACCACTACGTCCCTGAGGACGCCGACGTGGCGGGGGCCGTCCTGTCCTGGGTGAACGCACGTGATGCGGACACCCCTCCCCCGCCGGCGTCGCGGCCGGAGCGGGCGTCGCTGTGGGGGGCGCTCGATCGCAACGCGATGGATCGCGGAGTCGCCGTCGTCGAGATGACCCCGGACGGGCCGGCCCGGACCGCGACGTTCTCTTCGCTCGCCGCCGACGTGAGGCGGGTCGCCGCCGGCCTGCAGGCTTCGGGCGTGCGCAAGGGCGACCGGGTGGCATTGCTGGTGCCCCCCGGCGTCGATCTCACCGTGTGCCTCTACGCCTGCTGGCGGATGGGGGCCGTGACCGTCGTGGCCGACGCCGGGCTCGGTCTGCGCGGGATGGGACGCGCCCTGGCCGCCGCGGCGCCGGACTACCTCATCGGCGTCACGAGAGCCCTGGCGGCGGCACAGGCGATGCGCTGGCCGGGTCGCCGTATCGCGGTGTCGCCCACGCCGGATGCCGGGCTGCGCGCGCTCGGCGTGTGGGCGACGCTCGACACGATCCGGCACCGGGGAGAGGCCCGGCCGGCCCCGCCCCCACCATCGCCGGACGACCTCGCCGCCGTCGTCTTCACGTCGGGGGCGACGGGGCCCGCAAAGGGCGTCCGCTACCGGCACCGTCAGGCGGAGGCGCAGGTCGATGCGCTGATGGCGGTGTACGGCATCCGGCCCGGCGACCGCCTCGTCGCCGCCTTCGCTCCGTTTGCGCTCTACGGTGCGGCGATGGGTATCACGTCGGTGGTGCCCGCCATGGAGGTGACGGCGCCTGGCTCGCTCGGGGCCGGAGCTCTCGGCGCCGCCGTCGAAGCGATCGCAGCGACGCTCGTGTTCGCCTCCCCTGCGGCGTTGCGCAACATCGTGGCAACGGCCGGCGAGCTCACCGAGACGCAACGTGAGGCGCTCGGCAGGGTCCGGCTACTGATGTCGGCGGGCGCCCCCGTGGCGCCGGCGTTGCTGCGCCGCGTCGCGGCGCTGATGCCCAATGCCGAACCGCACACGCCCTACGGAATGACCGAGGTGCTCCCCGTCGCCGACATCACCCTGGCGGGTATCGAGGCGGCGGGTGACGGCAACGGGGTCTGCGTCGGCCGGCCCCTCCCCGGCGTCGACGTGATGATCGACCCCCTCGATGACGAGGGCCGACCGGTGGGGGCGCCGGTCGACGCCTCCGGCCGCACCGGCGAGGTCTGCATCCGCGCCGCCCACGTCAAGGACGGCTACGACCGCCTCTGGGTCACGCAGCACGCCTCCGCATCGCCCGCCGGGTGGCACCGCAGCGGCGACGTCGGCCATCTCGACGACCAGGGACGGCTGTGGATCGAGGGGCGTCTCCAGCACGTGATCGCCACGGCGGCCGGGCCGGTGACGCCGGTCGGGGTGGAGCATGCCGCCGAATCCGTACCGGGTGTGGCGCTGGCGGCGGCAGTCGGGGTCGGTCCCGTGGGCACTCAGCAGGTGGTCGTCGTCCTCCAGCAGGCAACCGGAGCCCGTCGCCCGCGTCTGGCCGACCCCGCGCTCACCGACATGGTGCGGGCCGCCGTCGCCGTCGACGTGGCCGCGGTCCTGGTGGTTCCCGAGCTTCCCGTGGACAAACGGCACAACTCGAAGATCGCACGGGGCCGCGTGGCGGCGTGGGCGGAGCAGGTGCTGGCAGGCGGCAGGATCGGTCGCCTGTGAGAGTGCTCGTCACCGGCGGCACCAGCCTGCTCGGTGCGGCGGTCGCTCGCCGCCTCCGCGACCGCGGCGACGCGGTGACCGTCTTCCAGCGCAGGCCGAGCGGCCTCGGGATCCGCGAACACCTCGGCGACGTGGCCGATCCCGCGGCGGTGACCGAGGCGGTGGCCGGCGCCGAGGCGGTCGTGCATCTCGCGGCGCGGGTCGCCGCCACCGGCTCGTGGGACGAGTTCGTGCGCACCAACGTCGACGGCACTCGCACCGTCGTCGAGGCAGCGCAGGCCGCCGGGGTCGGGCGGTTCGTCTACGTCTCGTCGCCGTCGGTGGCCCATGCGGGGGCGTCGCTCGTGGGCGCCGGCGCCGGACCGGCCGAACCGAGCACGGCTCGCGGGCACTACGCCAGGAGCAAGGCTGCCGCCGAGCTGCTCGCGCTCGCTGCGAGCCGCCCGTCGATGCCGGTGGTAGCGATCCGGCCTCACCTGGTGTGGGGCCCCGGCGACACCCAACTCGTCGGCCGCATCGTGGCACGGGCCCGAGCCGGCAGGCTGGCCATCGTCGGCTCCGGGGCGGCACTCATCGACACGACCTATCTCGACAACGCCGCCGATGCCCTGGTTGCGGCCGTCGACCGCGCCCCGCAGCTCGGAGGGCGTGCCCTGGTCGTGTCGAACGGCGAGCCCCGACCGGTGCGCGAGCTCCTCACCCGCATCACCGCCGCCGCCGGGCTGCCCCCGCCTCGCGTCCACGTCCCGACCCCAGTCGCCGTGGCCGGAGGGCAGGTCGTCGAGCGCTGGTGGGAACGGCGCAGGCGCGAGGACGACCCGCCGATGACCAGCTTTCTGGCCGAGCAGCTCGCCACCGCCCACTGGTTCGATCAGCGCGAGACCCGGCGGGCCCTGCACTGGGAGCCGGTGGTCACCCTCGACGAGGGATTCCGCAGGCTCCGAGAGTGGTTCCCCGAGAGCCGGTGAGCCCCGGGTCTCGTGCGTTTCGCCGCCCCCTAGCATCCAGCCGGCCATGTTCCGACCCCTCCTTCCCCGTCCCCTCTCCGGGTTCGTTCGCTTCGGCGCCTGCCTGCTCGCAGCTGCCCTCGTGGTCGCCGCCTGCGGGGGTGACGGCGATGCGGCGAGCGGGACGTTGCGGGTCTACACGAGCGTCACCCAAGACACCGTCGACGCCGTCGTCGCCGGGTTCGAGGCGGCGAACCCCGGCGTCACCGTCGACGTGTTCCGCGCCCCGACCGGTGAGCTGGCAGCCAGGATCGCCGCCGAGACGCGGGAGGGCGGCCTGCAGGCCGACGTCCTGTGGCTCACCGACCCGCTCTCGATCCAGCAGTACGCCAGCGACGGGCTGCTGCGCAGCTGGACCCCCGACGGGATCGATGCGGTGCCGGCGGATTCGCGCACCGGCACCTTCTTCGGGACCCGGGTGCTCAACCTCGTCATCGTCGCCGGAGACGGGGTCGTGTCGCCGCCCACCGACTGGAGCGATCTCGCCTCGGTCGGCGGCGTCGTTGCCCTCCCCGATCCTGCGTTCGCCGGCTCGGCCTTCGGGGCGCTCGCCTTCTTCGCAACGTCGCCGGGCTACGGCATGGACTTCTACCAGGCGCTCCACGACAACGGCGCCATCCAGGTGAGCGGCCCCGGCGACGTCGTGTCCGGTGTCGCCGAGGGCCTCTATGCGGCCGGCATCACGCTCGATCGGCTGGCGCGAGATGCGGTGGACGACGGCTCCCCGATCTCCCTGATCTGGCCCGATTCCGGGGCGATCGCCATCTACAGCCCCATCGGCGTCGTCGACGGCTCCTCCTCAGGCGCCGCAGAGCCCTTCGTCGAGTACGTGCTGAGCACCGGGGCGCAGGAGGCCATCGCTGCGACGGGATGGCAACCGATCCGCATCGACGTGGCGTGGCCCTTCGCCGGCGAGACGCAGCAGGCGGTGGACTGGCAGCAGGCCTCTGCCGACCAGGACGAGTTGCTGGCGGACTACCGCGCCATCTTCGGGCAGTAGCGTCGTCCCGATGCGAGGACGCCGCCCGTCGGGATGGATCCGTGCCCGGCGCTGGGCACCGGCGATCGGGGTCGCCTCAGCACTCGTCTTCCTGGTGGGATGGCCGCTCGTCGAGCTCCTCCGCGTCGCCGGCGAGGAGTGGCGAGGAGGCCTCGGCGACGCCGGGGGCACGATGCGCCTCTTCGGGAACACGGTGCTCGTCGGTGGCCTCGCTGCCGTCGTCACGGTTGCCCTGGGCACCGGGGCGGCCCTCGTCACCGAGCGGACGCCGGCCGCGGGCAGGCGCTGGCTGAGGCTGGGGTTGGTACTCCCCTTCCTCGTCCCCCCGTTCGTGTCGGCGCTCAGCTGGCTCCGCGCCTACGGGCCGAGCGGCCTCATGGACGATGCTCTCGGCATCGAGATGCCCGGTGTGTTCGGCCCCGCCGGGGTGATCGCAGTGATCTCGATCAACGCCATGCCCCTCGCCTACCTCCTGGCCGTCGCTGCGCTCACCTCTCGAGCGGGCCGCGACTTCGAGCTGGCGGGGCGAGTCAGCGGCGCCGGTCCGCTGACCGTCGCCCGCACGGTGACCCTCCCGCTGCTCGCCCCCGCGCTGCTGGGAGCAGCCGCCCTCGTCTTCGTACTCGGGATCAATGCGTTCGGCGTGCCGCAGATCCTCGGCACTCCGGCCTCATTCGAGGTCGTGACCACGCGCATCTACCAGGACCTCGCTCGCTCCGCCCAGCCCGAGGCGTTCAGCAGAGCGATCCTGCTGGCGACCGGCCTCGTCCTCCTCGCGTTCGTCTTCACCGTCATCGCCGACGTGCTGCTGTCGGGAGTGGGGCGGGGCCGCCGCACCGCCGCCACCGACGTGCTGGCCGGGCGGCGGGGCAGACCCCGCCGCGGGCTCACGGTGGCGACCTGGGCGATCATCGCCGTCGTCACGATCATCCCCCTCGTCGCCCTGGTCCTGGTCGCGCTCACCAAGGGGGTCGGGGTGGCGCCGACACCAGGCAACTGGACGCTCGCCAATTTCGCCGAGGCCATCGACGGCCGGCTACTCGGTGCGCTGGGCCGCAGCCTGCTGCTCGCCGTGCTCGCCGCGACGGGAGCCGTGCTGCTGGGGGCGGCGGTGGCCCTCCTCAGGCGCCGGTACACCGGGCGCGCCGCCTCCTTCGCCGTCATGCTGGGGTTCGCCGTTCCCGGATCGACCCTCGCCGTTGCGATGCTCCTCAGCTACGGCAGCGTCCTGCGCGACACGCTGACGATCATCCTGCTCGCCTACCTCGCCAAGCTGTGGGCTGTGGGCCACCGGTCGCTGGCAGGCTCGGCGGGCAACCTCCCGCCCGACCTCGTCTTCGCCGCTCGCGCGAGCGGAGCCACGCCGGTCACCGCGCTGCGCACCGTCGTGGCGCCCTTGCTGCGGCCGGCCATCGTCGGCGGCTGGTTGCTCGTGTTCCTCATCGCCTTCCACGAACTGACCATGTCGAGCCTCCTCTACGGACCCGGCACCGACACCGTTGCCGTCGCCGTCCTCAACCTGCAACAGTTGGGCGATGTGCCCGTCTCCTCCGCACTCGCCGTGATCCTCACCCTCCCCCTGATCGTCGCCGCCGTGCCCCTGCTCGCCACCAGTCGCCTCTCCCGCCGGCTCTTGGGGAACGGGTGACCGACGCGCTCGTGTGCCGCTCCGTGTCGGTCGACTACGGCGACGTGCGCGCCGTCGCCGCGCTCGATCTCGACGTCGCCGCCGGCGAGACGGTCGCCCTGCTCGGGCCGTCCGGTTCGGGCAAGAGCACCCTGCTGTACGCCGTGGCGGGATTCGTCGACATCGCCGAAGGCGACATCGAGCTGTGCGGGGAAGTGGTGGCGACGCCGCGGGGAGCAACGCCGCCGGAGAAGCGGCCCATCGGTCTCGTCTTCCAGAACTACGCGCTGTGGCCGCACCTGACGGCGGAGCAGACGGTGGCCTACCCCTTGCAGCGAGCCGGGTCCGGAAAGCGGGAGGCCCTCGCCGAGGCGCGTGATCTCCTCGGCCTGTTGGGCATCGGCAACCTGGCCGATCGCAAGCCCGCCGAGCTGTCCGGTGGCCAGCAGCAGCGGGTAGGGCTGGCGCGGGCGATGGCCCGACCCGCCCGGCTCTATCTGCTCGACGAGCCAACCGCGCACCTCGACGCGTCGGCGCGGACCGCGGTGCAGGAGCGGATCGCCCACCGCCGGCGCGAGGCGGGAGCGGCCGCCGTCTACTCCACCCACGATTCGGCCGAGGCGCTCGCCATCGCCGACCGGGTCGCCATCATGCGGGCCGGGTCCGTCCTCCAGGTCGACACCCCCCAGGCCGTCTACGAGCGCCCCATCGATCTGTGGGCAGCCCGGCTCACCGGTCCGGCGGCGATCGTCGACGTGGAGGTCGTCGCCCGGAGCGAGGGCACGCTCGAAGTGGCGCTCGACGGCACCCGGGTCACCGCCGAGACCGACGACGCAGCCGCCGGCGGCCGGGTCCAGATGCTCGTGCGACCCGAGTGGGTGACGCTGGGCGGCGACCTCGGCGGAGTCGTGCGCGACGTGTGGTTCCGCGGACCGTATACGGACTACACGATCGAGATCACCGGCGGCACGCTCGAGACACGGGTGGCGGGCCCTCCCGTTGCCCGACGCGGTGAGCGTGTCGCCTGTACGGTGAGCCGGGGATGGGTGTCGGCGGGCTGAGCCGGACGCGGCTCCTCGTCAGTCGAGCAGGTCGGCCGGTGCCAGAGCGAGCCGCACGGGTCCGACGTCGAGCACAGCGGTCTCCTCTCCACGATGACGAGCCACCTCGATGAGCCGCCCCTCGTCGTTGCGAGCGAACACCACGATCTCGGGACCTTCGGGATCGATGATCCAGTACCTCGGGAGTCCCACCTCGGAGTACTTCCGCAGCTTGCGCACCGTGTCCGCCGCCCGGTCGGTCGACAGCACCTCGACGGCGAGATGAGGGATGGCGGTGTAGCGCGTGTTCTCGCCGTTGTCGTCGAACACCATCAGGTCGGGCCCGAACTCGTCGTTCGCCGGCTTCCAGCCCCACGTGAGCGCAACCCGCACCCCATCGGGAAGCAGCGGTCTGAGTCGAAGAGCGAGCTCCAGACAGATGTCCTGGTGACGTCGCGTGGGAAATGGGCTCATCACGAACGCCCCGTCGATGTACTCGCCCCGGACGTCGGGGCCGAGCGCCTCGTACTCCTCCCACGACATGGGGACACGATCGCCGGTCTGCAGTGTGGCCATGGCACCATTCACGGTACTCCCTTCCGTTGTCGGCGCCACCGCCGCGAGGTCGAACGTACCCGATGGGTGCGACACGGTCGCACCACGTAACGCCGCCGCAACGCAGCGGCAACGCCGGCCCGTGTACTGCTTCAGCTTCCGGGCCAGCCGTGCGGACAGGAGAGGTGCATGACAGGACGAGACCAGCCCGAGGGCGTGAACGTGTCCTTCGATCGGAGCCGGTTCGCATCGAGCCCGAGGGGCGACCTGTTCGAAGAGGCGAGCACCGGTTCGGTGCTCGACGATCGGGTGCGCAACCCCATCGAGAGCCTCGATCTGGAAGATCTCGGTCTCCAGGTCGAGGTCACCACCGATCATCTGGCGGCGATCTTCTCCGAGCGCATGCGCTCGATCACCCAGATCTACTCGACGCTCGACGTCATCAAAGGCGACCTCGTCGACTTCTTCCCCAAGGTGCCGGAGATCCTGCCCGCCGAGCTGTCCGGGAGGCTGCTCAATCCCGACGGCACCGATGCCGGCTACGTGCGGGTGCGGGCGCTCGAGCCGGCGAGCGAGGCGGCTGCCGGCTTCGTAGCGCCATGGCCCAACCCCGAGACCACGACCGACGCCCGCGGCGCCTTCGTTCTGCGTCTCCCTCCCCGCCCTGTCGGAGACGACGGGATGACGCTCGTCGTCACCGGCGGTAATCGCACCACGGAGGTCTCGCTGCGGCGAGCCGACCTCATCGCCGGCAACGGAAAGCTCGGCGTCCTGCCCCTCGACGTCTCCCTCACGCCGGCGCCGCGCAGCATCGTCGCCCGGCTCGGCGACATCGTGCTCCCCACCGGCGAGGACGACGTGCTGGAGAACCCACAGGCCTTCGCCACTCCGGCGCCGGTGATCACGCTCGGTGAGGAGGACTGCGCCAAGTCGTTCCGTTCCAACGTCGGTGTGATCGACCGCTACCGCTACTCGATGCTGGTGCGCCTCATCGAGCCGCACCTCTCCAGCCGCCGTCTGGGGACGCGGATCGGCACCAGGAACGAGCGCAACATGCTGCTTTCGGCCAGCTCGCTCGGTCTCACCAAGTACGTCGGCGCCGACCAGCTCATCGAGGCGATGCTGAAGCTCGGATCGTTCGAGCTGGTGGAACGGGTGCCGATCGAGGCGCCGATCGACGTCACCAGCTTCCTCGACCTCGTGGAGCGCGACCCGAAGCGGGTGCCGAAGGCCGCCACGCTGGGTCTCGGCTACGTGCTGACGATGCACCAGATGTGGATCCCCACCGGCATGTCGCTCGGCGATCTCGTCTACTCGTTGCCGCTCGCCCCCGGCGAGCAGCAGCGCATCGCCGTGTCCGAGGAGCGGGAGACGCTGTCGGTGCGCGAGTTCGAGTCGCTGACCGCCACCGAGTTCCAGCGCTACAACGAGGTGGCCGACAGCTCCACCAGCGCAGTGTTCGAGAGCGCCTTCAACGAGTCGGCATCGGGCGGGAGCAAGATGAAGACCCGCAGCGAGGCCGGTGCGTTCGGCGGCGGGCTCGCCGTCGGCGGCTTCTTCAGCGGCATCGTCGCCGGTCTCGGCATCGGCGGCGGCTACTCCGACTCGACGACGACGGGCTCCACGTCGAGCTGGCAGAAGGCGAGCCGCGACTACGCATCGAGCGCATCACAGGACTTCCACTCCAGCCTGTCCCGCCAGGCTGCCGCCCGCCGCACCGCCAACCGCACCAGCGTACGGCTGGCGTCGGCGACCGAGCGGCGGGAAGTGGTCACCAAGGTGATCACCAACCACAACCACAACCATGCGCTGACGATGCAGTACTGGGAGGTGCTGCGGCACTTCGCCGTGACCAGCAACGTCGACGACGTGCAGCTCGTGTGCTTCGTGCCGCTCGAGATCGTGCAGTTCCTCGACCCGTTCCAGCCCCGATCACTCCCGACGGGCAGCTACTCCCGCGATGTCCTCCTCAACCGCTACCGGATGCTGCTGCGCTACCACGACGTGCTCGAAGGCCGGCTGCGATTCCGGCCCGAGATGATGCACGGATTGCGGGTGCTGCGGGCGTTTGCGGGCAACCCCACGATGGCCGTGCAGAGTTCGACCGGGGCGGCGCAGGACATCGTCAACGTACGCATCGAGGGGACCTTCATGCCCTTCGAGGACATCTATGTCACGGCGATCTCGACGAGCGGCGCCCGGGTGGGGCCGGTCCGGTTGGTAGGCACCAGCGCAGCCGTCGGCACCGGGTACGAGACTCGCGCCGAGCTGCTGCAGGCGCTGCGGACCCGGCGAGCCGGCTCGTTCGAGGCCCGCACCGGGGCCCTCGCGCTGCCGGATTACATCGCCCGCAGCGACATCGCTCGCCTCGAGTTCTCGCGACGGTTCGACACGTTTTCGTACCGGCTCTCTCTCCCGTCGAGCTTGTCCTTCAGCGACATCTTCAGCTACCTGGCAAACTCCACGTCGCTCGACGTGACGCTGCGGGCCGCCGACCTCGAGCAGGAGCTCGGCGGACCGGTGGTGCGCGACCCGGTGGCGACGCTCGGCGGCGGGACCGATCTGCTCGAGGCGTACAACGGGCCCGGCGGGTCGGAGATCATGGGGGCCGTGCTGCCGGTCGCCGCCCGCCGCCTGCCACCGGAGCTGTCGTTCGCCGACCTGCTGCGGATCGAGGCCGTCCTCAACCACGTGGTGCAGAACACGGTGGAGTACTCCAAGGCCGTGTGGCAATCGCTCACGCCGGAAGAGCGGGCGATCATGCTGGAGCCGTACACCATCGGGGTGCCGAGCGGAGGGATCGCCGACGCCGCCGACGAGGTGCCGCTGCTCAACTGCGTCGCCAACGTGGTGCTCGGTTTCTTCGGCAACGCCGCGGTGATGCCGTTCTTCATCCCGCCCCAGCTCGCCGGCGAGATCGGGCACACCAGCCGGGACGTGCAAGAGGCGCTCCTGCGCTTCCACCGGCAGGCCTTCGTGCCGCCGCAGAGCTCGATCACCCTTCCCGCCCGCGGGGTACTGGGCGAGGCGGTGCTCGGATCGTGCGAGTCGAGCGAGAAGATCGACCTCACCCGCTTCTGGAACTGGCAGGACTCCCCGCCGGACACGGCCACCGACCCGGCGCAGCTCGCCGAGCTGTTCGCCGGTGGCAACAAGCTGGTGGGACCGAGTGGGGCACAGGCGCCCTCCGAGCTGCAGGCGGGAGGGATCGTCACCATCAACCAGGGTCCAGCGGCGCTCTCCCCCGCCGACCTGGCGGCGGCGCTCATCGCCAGTCAGCCGGAGTCGAACCTCCCGAAGGACCTCACCGGTCTCCAGCAGCTCGCAGCCCAGATGAAGGTGCAGACCGAAACCACGGCGACCAATCTCAACAAGACGATCGAGCAGGCGACCGATCTCGCCAAGAAGGCCATGGACTCGATCCCCGAGGTGATCGCCGCCAAGAAGGCGGCCGGCGACGACAAGAAGGAAGGTGACAAGACCGGCGAGAAGAAGGACGGCGAAGGCTCCGGTTCGGGCTCCGGCACGGGCGGGGCGGGTGGCACGGGGGCCGGCGGCTCCACCATCGACGGCGGACCGGCGCCGTCATGAGCGCCAGCCACGACACGAGCACGCGAGAGGGGGCCTGATGGCCGACGGTGCAAGCACGGCTGAGGATCGGGCGCTCGATGCGCTCACCCGGGTCCTCGACTCGGCGATCAGTCCCGAGATGTTGGAGGCACAGCAGATCATCCTGCGCCGGCTGGCGCTGTCCGGCGATCTGTTCCCGTCGCGGGTGCCGCCCCCTCTCAACATCACGGAGGTGGGTGGCTACCTGAACCTCATCGACCACGATGTGGTGTTGCGCGCCCAGGTGCTGGCGGCGGCGCTCGGAGTGGCGGGACCCAACCCGTCGCCCGGGTTCGATCCGGTGCTCCCGGCGCTCTACTTCGTCCGAAGGACGAACGACAGGCCGGCGGGGCTCGAGCCGGTGACGCCCATTTCGTACTCGGTGCGGTCGGACTTCGTGATCGCCTTCGACGGCGCGGTGCAGCAGCTCCACGACAAGGGATGCGTGCTGCCGGTTCTGGCGATGACCCGACCGCTGCCGCCCGTGGTGCTCGGCGCCGACCCCCCCGCCGACCTGCTGCCGTTCCTGGGGCGCTCCCTCGAGCTGCTCCCCGCCGCCGCCCTCGTCGACCCGACCACCGATCCCCTGGGTCTGGGCCAGGCGGCGGGGGCCGGGCCGAACCTGGTCGTCGCTCGCCAGATCGACGCCACCGCTCCCGATGCGGCGTCGGTCCCGGCGGCGGACTGGAGCCTGTGGTCGTGTGACGCCACCACCTGCTCGCAGGCAACGGTCAACGACGCCTTCCTCGAGCTCGCGCCCGTCCTCAACGCCGCCGGGTGGTACGCCGCCGATCCGATCACGGCGCCGATCTTCACCGGGGAGCCGGGCGACTGGAGCCGGTGGACCAACATCACCGGGCTGGTGGCGGGGGTCACTCGGGCGAGGGACGAGATCGAGCTGCTCTACCCCGCCGGGGCGATCGCCGCCTCGAGCGTGCGGGAACGTATGGACTGGGTGTGGGACGGCGCCACCTTCGTCTCCCCGGGATGAGGCGGTCATGACGGACGACCGCCCCACGGGGAGCGACGGCGCCGGCCCCCGTGCCTGGCGGGTGACCTTCGAGTACGACGCCGAGGGGGTGCGCATCGTCGCCCAACAGCGGGTGACGATGCTGGCCCCGCCCGACGATGCTGACCTGGTGGAACGGGGTGACGCCGGGTACTGGGTGGAGGTGCGCGACGCCGAGGGCCACCCGCTGTACCGCCAGGTGCTCGCCACCCCGCTCCAGCACGAGTACGAGGTGTTCTCGCCCGATCCGGCGGAGGGCATCCGCCGCATCGCTGCCGAGGAGCCCGCCGGCGTGTTCCAGGCCGTGGTTCCCGACGTCGAAGGCGCCCACGAGATCGTGCTGCGGGGCAGGCCCCGACCCGACGAGGTGGCGAGCCGGGCGCCGAAGCAGCTCGTGAAAGGCCGGCTGCGGGAACGGGACTTCCCGGAAGGGTGGGCGCAGGCATGACGGCCGCAGACGGCACCGTCCACGGCCACACCAAGCTCGTCGACCACGGGCCCGATGCGGGACGGTGGACGATGACGATCCTCTCCGAGGGGTATCAGGAGGACGAGCTGCCCAAGTTCCACACCGATGCGGACGCCTTCGTGGACAAGCTGTTCGCCACCCAGCCCTTCACCGACATGTGGTGCGCCATCAACGTCTACCGGGTGAACGTGTCGTCCACCGACAGCGGCGCCGACGACCCTGCGGTTTGCGGCGACGGCACCGTCGGCACCGGGAAGACGGCGGCGACCTTCTTCGATGCGACGTTCTGTGTGAACAACACGAGGCGGCTGCTCGCCGGGAACTCGGCGCGGGCGTTGCTCACCGCACAGACCGAGGTGCCCGAGACGGACGCCGTCGTCGTGATCGTCAACGATCCCCAGTACGGAGGGGCGGGCGGGACGGTGGCGTGGTTCTCCACCGATCCCCGGGCATCGGAGATCGGGATCCACGAGCTGGGCCACTCGGCGTTCCGGCTGATGGACGAGTACAGCGATGCGATGGACACGTGGCCGGGAGGCGAGCCGCTGCAGCCCAACATCACCGCAGACACCAACAGGGCGACGACGAAATGGGCCGGCCTGATCAACGCCGCCACGCCGCTGCCCACCCAGACCAACCCGGACTGCACGACCACCAACACTGCGGCGTCGCCGGTGGCGGCGGGGACGGTCGGCCTCTTCGAGGGCGGGGGCCGCGCGAGGTGCGGGCTCTACCGCCCCGAGCACGACTGCTACATGCGCAACCTGGGCGTCGACTTCTGTGCGGTGTGCCGGCAGGCGATCCGGGCCGTGCTCGTCCCGCATCTGCCGGCGTTCTCCGGCCCTCAGGTGGGGACGCAGTTCACCGGCAGCGTCCCGGCGAACGCGACCAACCGCTGGTTCACCTACGACTGGCCGGCGTGCTGGCACGTGGTGTGGACGGTCATGACCGATGCGCCGGTGACGCCCGGCCCCGGGATCACCTGGGACGTGAACGTCGAGCGGGCGAACCGGAGGCACGTCACCTACTGGATCAGCATCACGAACCTGACCGACAACCCGATCGGGGTCACCGGGCGGTACGCGATCGTGGCGAAGGTATAGGAGGAGCGATGCGGGTCGGTACGCAGTTCTCGGGAACGGTCGCCGCCGGGGCGACGAAGAAGTGGTTCACGCACTCGTGGCCGCCAGACTGGCACGTGGTGTGGACGGTGGTGCCGACCACTGCGGCTGCCGGTGCGCCCCAGATCGACTGGGACGTCGAGGTGCAGCGGGCGTCACCGACGGCGATCACGTACTGGATCACAGTGCGCAACCTGTCGGCGGCCGATGTGTCAATCGAGGCTCGGTACGAGGTGATGAACTGACGCCGCCAGCTCGGCGAAGGGTTGGGTCGGGGCGATGCCCAGCTCGGTGGCCAGCAGGCGCTCGAGGTTCCCGTAGGCGCGCAGCGCCTCGGCGGCGTTGCCCTCGGCGAGGTGGGCGCGGATGAGCCGGCGATGGGCGGACTCGCGGAGTGGATCCGAGCCGATCGCCATGAGCGAAGCCTGGATGGCGAGGGCGTAGCGGCGCAGGAGCGTCAGCTCGTCGGCGAGCTCCTCGAGACGATGCAGGCAGAGCTGGCGGATGCGCTCCCGCTCGACGAGTGTCCACTCGTCGTCCCAGCCGGGGAGCAGCTCGGTGGCGAGCGGGCGAAGGGCGTCGACGGCGGCGCCGTTGGCGGGTGGACGGGCGGCGACCACGGCGTCGCCCCACGCAGTGATGCCGGTGATGTCGACTGCGGTGCCCGGCCCGAGGGCGATGGTGCGGGCATCGGCGGTGACCAGGCCGCGGGCACCCCGGCGCAGTCGGAAGAGGGTGGCCCGTAGGTTGCCGAAGGCGCGGTGCTGACTGCAGTCCATCCACAGGCTGCCGGCGGCGAAGGCTCGTGGCACCCGGCTGGACTGCAGAGCGAGGAAGGCGACGAGGCGCTCGGCGTCGCCGCTCAGCTCGACGGGGCGCCCGGCGTCACGCACCCGGAAGCCTCCGAGGAGCCCGACCGTCCACTCCGACTCAGAGGTGGCAGCCTGCAGCGCGGCGGTCATCGCGCATCTCCCGCTCGTGTCATGGACACATCCTTCAAGGTACTCGGCCCCGGGTATATGTGACGGGAGAGGGCGGATACTCGGGTCAGCGGCGGGCGTCGAGGACGTCGACGGCGTACTGGTCGAACACCGGGTCGGCCGTGATGAGCGTCAAGCCCTCGAGCTGCGCCTGGGCCACGAGCATGCGATCAAAAGGGTCGCGGTGGTGCGGTTCCAGCGCTGCGACGCGCAGGGCATGCGCATGCTCGACGGGGAGCGCGGCCACGGCGCTCGATGACATGCGTGTCGGGACGTAGACGTCTGGTGGCTCCGGAAGCGGGAGCTTGCCCAACGCGTGTTTGATGGCGATCTCCCACGAGCTCGCCGCCGACAGTACGAGGGAGGTAGCCCCATCGTCGATGAGCAATCGTGACCTCGTGCCGATGCGTTCTGGGGTCGACTGCATCCAGAGGAACACTTGGGTGTCGAGGAGGTAGCTCATCTCTCGAAGGCGTCGAGAGCCTCATCCGGCAGCGGGGCGTTGAAGTCGTCGGGGACCTCGAATCTCCCTCGGTCCCGTCCCAACTCACGACGTGTCGGCTCGACGACGGGGATGAGCCTGGCGACGGCTCTGCCACCTCTGGTGATGACCACCTCTTCTCCCCCAGCGACGCGCCGCAGAAGCTCGGAGAGGTGGGTCTTGGCCTCGTGGACCCCTACATGTGTCATGACCTCATTGTGGACTAAGTCGTAGACTAAGTCTAGCTACTCCCCCTCGCACACCTCTGTGCGGCTCGACGGGATCGCCGCTTCGGGCGACAATCCACCCATGATCTCCATGACCGATTCCGCCCTCCGGGCTGCCGAGCTGCGGGTGGCTGCGGAGCACGCCGATGCCGCCCGCGATCCCGAGGCCCAGGCGGCTGCGTTGCAGGCGATGCTCGACTTCCCATGTGCGCCCCACCACTTCTATCTCCCCGAGGTGTGGGAAGACCTGGGGCACGCGCTGCGGTCGCTCGGTCGCTTCGAGGACGCCATCGAGGCCAGACGCTCTGCGATCGCCGCCGGCTACCAGTCGGACCCCGACCCCGAGGCCGAGATCGCCGAGCTGCTGCTCGAACTCGGCCGGCGAGAGGAGGCAGACCACCTCTACGCCGAGCTGCGACGCCGCGACCCCGACGACGTGTGGCTGTACAACTCGGCCGGGTGGATGTACGCCGCGGTCGGCGACCACGAGACGGCGCTGGCCTGGCTCGATACGGGGATCGAGCTCGCCATGGAGTTCGGCGACGCCGACCGGGTGCTCGACCAGCTCGCCGGCATGAGAAGGCGGTCCCTCGATGCGCTCGGCCGTTCAGCGGACGACGAGCTGACCCGGCGGGCCGAGGCGTTCCTCGCAGATCCGCAGCCTGCCCGCAGGAAGCGTCCGCTGAAGCCGTTCGTTTCCCCGCCCGAGGTGACCTCCTGTGCGCACTGCGGTTGGGACGCCGGGGTGAACGAGCCCGATTCCGAATGGGGGGACACCGAGCCGGAGCCTGCGTACGACGTCGCCGTCGCCGTGGCCTGGTTTCCCGCCGACGAGTGGCCGGCCGCCCGTGAGCGGTATCAGACCCTGCGCGACCTGCCCGCCGATCACACCGAGTACAGCCGCTCCATCGAGGGCTCGCTGCGGACCATGGCGCGTGGTCACGCCGGGAAGCTCCACATTGCCCCGTTTCGCATCGACGACCTGGAGGCGTTCTGCACGGAGCGGGAGCTCGACGCGGACTCCGCCCCCACCCGAGCGCATGCAGCCGCCGAGCTGTTGCGCACCGGCGGAGCCATCCCCTGGCCGCCGGGACGCAACGAACGGTGCTGGTGCGGGAGCGGGCGGAAGTACAAGCAGTGTTGCGGGAGGCGAGGCTGATGGCGGCGACGTGGCTCGGCATCGAGGTCGCCCTGGTGAGCGGACGCGGCCACGACTACTGGCCGCGCCCAGGGCGTCTCATCGCCGCAGCGCGCAAGCACACGTTTGCCGACCTCGCCGAGGCGATCGACGATGCGTTCGCCAGGTGGGACCGGGCCCACCTCTGGGAGTTCCGGCTGTCCGGCGGCCGGGCGGTCGGCATCCCCGACCCCGAGTGGGATCGCAACATCCCCGACGCGGCGCGCACCCGATTGTCCATGCTCGAGCTCGGCGAGCAGTTCGCCTATACCTTCGACTTCGGCGACGACTGGGCGCATGTCTGCACCGTCCTCCCGAAGCGCATCGACCCGCTGGAGGTACTGGGCATCGTGCCCGAGCGACCCCTCCCCTACTGGGGCTGGGGCGACCTGCCCGACCAGTACGGCCGGCGCTGGATGGAAGACGACGGCGACTCCCCCATCCCGCCAGACCCCGGCCGGAGCGATCTGCCGCCGCTGTTCCCGTGGTGGGGCGACAGCCGCTGAGGTCACCTTCCAGGGGTTTGCGTGCGGGGCCGGACGCCACCGGNNGGCTGCCGAACGGAGCAAGGGCCAGACCGGCGAGCTTGACGTTGGCCACGCCGAGCGGGATGCCGATGATCGTCAGCATCAGCGCAAGACCGGTGATGAGGTGCGCCAGGGTCAGCCACCACCCGGCAACGAGGAACCAGATGATGTTGGCGATCAGCGACACCGCGGCGCTGCCCTCCTGGCGAGGGATCACCACTCGCCCGAAGGGCCACAGCGCATAGCCGGCGAGCTTGAACGCCTGGATGGCGAACGGGATCGTGATGATCGGGAGGAAGGCGATTATCCCGGCGGCGATGTAGCCGAGGGCCAGCCAGAACCCGGCCAGCACCAGCCACAGGAGGTTGCCGATCGTGCGCATCTGCTCAGCCTCGCTTCGGGGATCGTCCTCGCTCGAAAGGTAGTCCCTTCCGGGGAGCCGGACCGGTAGACCGCCGTTCGCGCCGCCGGGATGAGAATGCGTCCCGGCAGGAGGTCGCCGAGTCCTCAGGCGGACAGATCGACCCCCATCGCCGTCGCCATCTGGTCCACCAGGCCGAGCATGGAGAGGCGGATGGGCGCAGACTCGACGTGCTTGTCGATCTTCTCTTCGGCATCGGACAGCTTCTTCGCCGCCTTGTCGAGATCGCCGGCGAGAAAGGCGGCGACGGCGTCGCCGGCATCCTTGCCGATCTCCCGGGCTTCTTTCGGCTTGAGGTACCGGGGCGCGGCGGCATCGAGAGCATCCGAAAGGTCGGCGGCGAGCGTGCCGATGACCGCCTCGACGGGAAACACGGTGGTGGTCGTGCTGGTCGTGGTCGTGGTCGTCGTCGGTGCGGCCGTCGTCGTTGTAGTCGGGGGCGGTGTCGTCGAGGTCGCTGCGGGCGCGGTGGTGTCGGCGGCTTCGGCCTCGGGGCTGCGGCCGAAGCCCGAGGCGAGGGCGATACCGGCCAGGACGAGCAAACCGGCGCCGAGAAGGGCGAGTATCGCCGTCATTGCGACCGGGAGGCGGCGCCGTGGTGACCCGGCGGGCGCCGGGCGCATGAGGAGGGTGGTGTCGTGTGCGGAAGGCCCGGCGATCGGGTCACCGGGTATCGGGACGGTGGCCGCGACGAACCCCCCGAGCTCGGCAGCGAGCGCGCTCGCCGTGGCCGGCCTGTCCGTCGGGTTCTTGCTGAGTGCCGCCGCAAACACGGCGTCGTAGCGGGCCACCTCCGGACGCAGCCGCGACGTCGGGGGCGGTGGCTCGGAGCGGATGCGCTCCNNTGGATGAGACCCTGCGCATGGGCGGCGTCGAGCCCGGCGGCCGCTTGTCGGAGGTAGTCGGCCACCTGGTCCGTCGGCAGCGGTCCGCGGCGGTCCAGCACGTGGCGCAGCGACACGCCGTGCACGAGCTCCATGGCGAGCCACGGCCCCTC
>DKBA01000325.1 GCA_002450985.1 Acidimicrobiia bacterium UBA6912 | reverse complement strand
GCCGCCGGCGTTGATCACGTAGTCCGGGGCGTAGAGGATGCCCCTGGCGTGCAGCCGATCGGCGTCGGCCGGCTCGGCGAGCTGATTGTTCGCGCAGCCGGCCACGATGCGACAGGCGAGCAGCGGCACCGAGCGGGCATTGACCGTCCCTCCGACGGCGCACGGCGCGTAGACGTCACACGGGGCGATGTACACCTCGTCCGCCGGCACGGTCCGCACTCCCAGCTCGTCGGCGAGCTGCGACGCCCGGGCGGAGTTCGCGTCGCTCAACAGCAGCGTCGCCCCAGCGTCGTGGCAGAGTCGCGCGAGCGGAATGCCGACGTCGCCGACACCCTGGATGAGCACGGTACGCCCCGCGAAGTCCGCGCTGCCGAATACATGCACCAGTGCCGCGCGCATTCCGGAGAAGGTCCCCAGCGCCGTGTACGGACCGGGGTCCAGCGCCTTCCCCGAGCGTCGGTCGTATCCGTGCACGTGCTCGGTCACCGCCCCGATCACCGCCATGTCCTCCGGCGTCGTTCCGAGATCGGGACCGAGAGCGTAAGCACCCCGCAGCGACGCCACGAGGCGTCCGTACCGCCGCAGCAGCACGCGTCGCGCCGTCCGGTCGAGCGGCCGCGGCACGGCGAGCACGCTCTTGCCCCCGCCGAGGTCGAAGCCGCTG
This sequence comes from Acidimicrobiia bacterium UBA6912, assembly GCA_002450985.1. GTDB lineage: Bacteria > Actinomycetota > Acidimicrobiia > Spongiisociales > UBA5794 > UBA6912. The sequence continues at coordinate 19,958 of DKBA01000325.1, read as the reverse complement.
GCGGCCCACTTGTACGTCATCCCCTCGGCGAGCCGCATGGCATCTTCGAGCGCGGCGATCTGCGACGGATACGTCCTCATCCGGCTGCCGCCCGACGGCGTGCCGAGCGTGGAGTCGTGGATGGCGATGAAGATCCAGGTCCCCGTGGCGGCGTCGTGACGAACGACGACGGCTTCGCCGGGCCAGCGGGAGACGAGATCGAGGATGTCGGTCACGGCGGCACTGTACCCGGCGTGTCTGCCGCGGCGGGGCTCGGCGATGGCCTACGGTCACGCCCATCCGTATGCTCTCCGGCCATGGACGGCGATCTGCGCGACGACGTGAGAGAGGACCTGCGGAGCCTGTTCGTGGGCGACCGCACCATCGGCGACTCGTTCCCGGCGCCGATCGCCTTCGTCGCGGTCAACGCCTGGCAGGGGCTCGGGGCCGCTACCGTCGCCGCCCTCGTGGTTGGTGCGCTCGTGGCCGCGTGGAGGGTGCGCAAGGGCCAGCAGGTCGTCTACGCGCTCGGCGGGATCGTCGCCATCGGTTTCGCCGCGCTGATCGCATTGCGCAGCGGCCGCGCCGAGGGCTACTTCCTCCCCGGGATCGTGTCGGCCTTCGGCTGGGCGGCCGTTGCCGTGATCAGCCTCGTGGTCCGCCGCCCCCTCGCCGCCTGGTCGAGCTGGCTCTTCCGACGCTGGCCGCTCGAGTGGTACTGGCGCCGCGACGTGCGACCGGCCTATGCGGCGGTGACCCTCATCTGGGCCGCCTTCTTCGCCGTGCGCGGCGGCGTCCAGTGGCTGCTCTACGTCAACGGACAACCTGAGCTGCTGGCAGCCGCCAAACTCGCCACGTCGTGGCCCGTCATCCTGCCGCTGCTCGTCGTCAGCTACGTCTACGGCAATCGCAAGCTGCACCGGCTCGGCGGGCCCAACATCGAGGAGTTCGCCGCCGGCGCCCCGCCGCCCTACGCCGGGCTGCAGCGCGGCTTCTGAGCGGTCAGCCGTCGCTGCGGCGCCCGCCCACCACCGACTCCTGGTAGCGGGCGAGGGCGAAGTCGACGTCCTCGTTGGTCACCGACATCGCCTTCGAGTCGCGGCGCAACGCCTGGAGCGCAGCTTCGCGCAGCATCCCGGCGAGATCGGCGAAGGAGAAGCCATCGGTGGCGTCGATGATCCGCTCAGTGTCGACATCGTCGGCGAACGGCACATCGCTGATGCCGAAGAAGGCGGCTCGTGACTCGCGGGCGGGCAGGCCGAGGTAGAGGTGCGTCTCGAGGCGTCCCGGGCGGACCAGGGCGGCGTCTACGAGGTCGCGGCGGTTGGTCGCCCCGATGACGAACACATCGCCGCGGTCGGAGACGCCATCCATCTCGGTGAGCAGCGCGGCGACGACCGAGTCGGTGACGGAGTTGTTCGAGTTGCCCCGCACCGGGGCCAGCGCATCGATCTCGTCGAAGAACAAGATGGCGGGAGCCACGGCACGCGCCCTGGCGAACACCTCGCGCACCGCCCGCTCCGATTCGCCGACGTACTTGTCGAGCAGCTCGGCGCCCTTGACCGTGAAGAAGGCGGCCCCGGCCTCGTGGGCGAGCGCTCGCACGACGAAGGTCTTCCCGGTGCCAGGTGGGCCGTAGAGCAGGAGGCCACGGGGTGGCTCGATGCCGAGCCGGGCGAACCGCTCCGGCTCTTTCATCTGCCAGATCACGGCCTCGGTCAACCGCTGCTTGACCTCGTCGAGGTTGGCGACCCGTTCGAACCCATGAGACGGCATCTCCCCCATCCCGGTGGTGCCGAGCGACGGGGTGGTGCCGGCGATGGCGTCGGCGAGCATCGCCTGGGTGAGGGTCCCGCCCTTGGGGGCGATGCGGGCAGAGGCGTCCACCACGGCGGCGAGGATGTCGGCGCCGGAGAAACCGGCGGTGAGACCGGCGAGCTGGCCGAAGTCGAGCTCGTCGGTCGGCACCTTGGCGAGGGCGGACTCGAAGAGCATGGCGCGTCGCTGGGTGTCGGGCGGCGGGATGGTGAGCGTGCGCGGCATCAGCGGGGACGAGGTCACGGTCGCCGGCAGCTTCGCAGCGGACGACACCCCGAGCACGGCCGCGATGCGACTGCGCTCGACCACCGCCTCGAGGAACCAGCGCATGATGGCGGCCATCTGGGTGCGGAACATCGCATCGTCGCCGGCCACCGCGTCCAGCCGATCGACGAAGATCACGCCGGGTGCGGGCACGGACTTGACCGTGCGCTCGAGGCGCTCCAAGAGCTTGTCGGGCTTGAAGACGAGCTCGAGCGACACCTCCTGCACCGGGGTCCCCGCCCGGGCTGCGGCGGCCGCGACGAGCTCGGACTTCCCGCAACCGGCTGGTCCCTCCAGCAGGACGCCGGCCACCCGCGGGAGCCCCCATGCCGCGGGGAGGTCCTGCGCCGAGGTGAGCAGCGAAAGCCACCCGGTCATGACGTCGAGCTCGGTGTCGAGCCCGGCGAGGAGCGCCTCGGCCGTGGTCGGCGCCTCGCCCCCGACCCTCCCCTCGGGATGGGCGACGACATCCTCTGGCTCGTTGCCCTCCTCGTACACCATCGTGGCGCTGCCGACGAGCGCGGCGTTGCCCGGCTCCACCGCGAGGACACGCAGCTCCACCGTGGTGGCCTCGTCGCCGTCTCCGTAGGCGGTCCGTGCCGCCACCAGGTCGCCGACGGTCACGGGAAGGCCCTGCAGCGACCTGCTGAGATGCCGGGTGTCGAGCGGGGCATCTGCCGCGGCGACGCCGACCTGGAGCGCATCGGGGAGCGGGACGCGGACGACGTCGACGCTGTCGCCGCTCTTCACTCCCGCGTTCTGCATCGTGCGGGGTCCGACCAGGATCGAGGTCGGCGAGGGGACGTCGCCAGGGGCGACCCGGCAATGCGTGGCGCCGAGCCGCACCGTTCCTCCGCCGGGCAACCCGAGCGCTCGCAGCAGCGAGGCGTCGGCGCGAGCGGTCGGGTCGGTTCCAGGGCGGACGATGAAGCGCATGGTGCGCCAGGCTACACCTGGGCTCGGGTCAGCTTGCGAGGGTCGTGATGACGGAGACGGGTCGGGCAGGGAGCCGCAGCGGGGCGGAGCTGTCGACGATCGTCACGCCGGGACGCTCCAGCCACCGCCAGATCAGCCACATCTCCTCGGCCGCCGCCGTCGACGGCGGCGTCGGTGCCGGTTGCTCGGTGGCGGATACGGTGGGCAGCAGCGGCGGCGGGTCGGGACGGCTCCAGGCCGCGGCCAGCATCCCGCGATCGACGATGACCGAGGCGCCCTCGTCGTCCTCGGCCCACACGATGCCCGCCGCGGTCAGCGCCTGCCACACCCGACGGGTCTCGAGCGTCCTGGCGAGGGAGCGGTAGCGGTCGCGGACGTCGGCCGCCTCCTCGAAGCGCGACTGCTCGGCGAGGGAGCGCATCCTGGCCACCAGCGGGCCGAGCAGGAGCGCAGGGTCCTCGGTCATCCCGGTGACGAGCGTGTCCACCACCTCGCGATAGGCCCCGGGGTCGAGCGACCCGTCGCACGGGCACATCGCAACGCCGAGCTGGCTGAACCGGCAGGCCGCCTCTCCGCCCTTGGTTCCCGTGCAGCGCCGGATAGGCACGGCATCCCACAGCGCATGCATCACCTGCTCGGCGTGGCTGCGGCGGCGGAAGGGCCCGAGGTGGGCGAGTGCTCGGGGGGCTTGGCTGCGGACCACGGACAGCCGGGGGAAGGCCTCGGCAGTGAGGCGCAGCCAGTGGGTGCTGCGCGGTGGTCGGGAGCGGCGGTTGTAGCGGGGCCGGTGGGCGTGGATCAGGCGGAGCTCGGCGACGGATGCCTCGAGCTCGGTGGCGCACACGCGATGCTCGATCGCGGTGAGGTCGCGCAGCATCTGGGCCACCCGCCGCCTGCGATCCCCGTAGAAATAGGACCTCACCCGGCTTCTGAGGTTCTTCGCCTTCCCGATGTAGATGACCTCGCCCGTCCGGTCGCGGAACAGGTAGACGCCCGGCAGGCGAGGCAGCCCGTCGGTGAGCCCCAGCTTGGCGTAGTGCGGGGCTCCCCGGGCGGTGGGGAGGCGCATCAGGTCCTCCAGGTAGGTGGCGCCGATGGCGCCCGCCCGGCCCAGGAGCTCGAAGAACACGTGCGCCGTGGCTCTGGCGTCGTCGAGGGCGCGGTGCGTCGGCGTGTGGGGCGACCGCAGATGGGCGGCGAGCGTCTGAAGCCGGAAGTTGCGCACCTCATCGGCGACCAGACGTCTGGCGAGGGCGGCGGTGTCGCTCGACCGATTGGGCAGCCTGGCATAGCCGAGCCGGGCCGCTGCGGCATTGAGGAAGGCGAGATCGAAGCGGACGTTGTGGCCAACGATCACGGCGTCGCCGATGAACTCGAGGAGGGCGGGCAGCACCTCGTCGATCGGAGGAGCATCGATGACCATGGCGTGGGTGATGCCGGTCAAGATGGTGATCGACGGCGGGATGGGGACCCCGGGGTCGACGAGGGTGTGAAAGGTGCCGGTGAGCTCGCCGCCCTCGTACCGCACCGCCCCCACTTCGGTGATCCGGCAGTCGTGGGGCGAGCCTCCCGTGGTCTCCAGATCGAGGATGCAGAAGGGAACGGTGTGCAGCGGCGCACCGAGATCGTCGAAGCTGCGCTGCGTTCCGAGCACCGGTCGTCCTCGTTCGGGGAGGAGGCCGACGCTAGATCGAACACATGTTCGATGTCAAGGACATGCGGCATGCACCCGCGGGGCTACGCTCGCGATGGTGGACTTCACCGGCACCGTCTACTTCGACTTCGAGGGCGCCGACTCGTGGCGGCTGTTCTCGCTGCTGACCCGAGCCGCCGCCGAGGGTATCCGGGTCGACGTCGACTGGATCGGCTTTCCGGTGGGCGGCCCTGGTGATCGAGAGGCCATGACGCCGGGAGTGCGCGCCCTGGCCGCCCATGCCGCGGTGGTCGAGCCGGTGCGGCAGCAGGTCGTCCGCCAGGCGCTCTTCACCCTCGTGCACCGTCAGGGCGACTCCCTGGATGCCGAGCTCACCTACCGCGCGGCCGCCAAGGTGGCGGGTCTCGACGGTGACGTGCTCCTCGCGGCGATCCCCCAGGTCGGGTTCACGACGCTCGCCGCCGCCCACGAGCGTGCCGTTGCCGGCGGGATAACGGCGACACCGACCATCGCCCGTCACGGCCCCCCTGTGCGGGTCGTCACGAACCCGGCGATTCATCACGGCCCGGCGAAGCCCCGGCTCGAGCTCATCGATCGTATGTTGGAGGATGACGGGATATGGGAGCTGGTGAAGCCGTGACGGGCGAGGTCTACCGCTGCGCCCACTGCGGCAACCGGACCCGCTTCGACGTGTACGAGACGGTGCGGCGACGCCGGTTCGCCCACTTCACTCTCGGCGGGGAGGTGAGCATCGACGAGGAGGAGATCCTCGATGCGACCGTGGAGAGGGTCGTGTGCCGGTGGTGCGACCGCGACGACGCCATCGAGACGACGACCGACGCCGGGTGACCGTTGCCGGCCTCGTCAGGCTCGCTGCCGGCGCGCTTCGTACAGCAGCACCGCCGCCGCCACCGATGCGTTGAGGCTGTCCACCGTGCCGAGCATGGGGATGGCCACGGTGCTCCGCTGCCGCCATGTGTCCGAGAGCCCCTCGTGCTCGCTCCCGACCACCACGGCGACGGGTCCCGTCAGATCCACCTCCCATGGTGCCGCCGCACCGGGCTGCGGATCGGCGGCGACCACGGCGACGCCGCGCGCCTCGAGCCAGTCTCCGACGGTGGGCGCCGTCGCCGCCGCGAGCGGCAGGGAGAACAGGGCTCCCTGGGAGGCCCTCACCACGTTTGGGTTCCACGGGTCGGCGGTCGGCGCGGCGATGATCACGGCATTGGCCCCTGCCGCATCGGCGGTGCGCAGCATGGCACCCAGATTCCCCGGCTTCTCGATGGCCTCGACCACGAGCACGAGCGGGTCGGGGGGCAGGGAGAGCGCGGCGAGATCGAGGCGCGGGATCCGGCCAACGGCGAGGAGGCCGTCGGGATGCTCGCGGTAGGCGATGCGCCGAAACGCCGTATCGCCCAACGCGAGGACGGGCACGCCCGCCGCCTCCAAGGCGTCGGCGAGCGCTGCCGCTTCGGGTCCCGACAGGTCGGGGGCGTGGTAGGCCTCGACGAGGGGCCACCCTGCTTGGAAGGCCCGCTGCACGACGCGAACGCCCTCGATCGGGAACGTGCCGGTGGCGTCACGGTCGCGGCGTGTGCGCAACCGCGCCACCGCTTTGATGCGGGGATTCGCCGGCGAGGTGATGGTGGGCCTCACCAGCCGCTGCCGCCGCCTCCGCCGCCGAAGCCGCCTCCGCCCCCGAAGCCGCCGAAGCCGCCCCCCCACGAGCTGCCGCCCCACGACGACCCGCCGCCGCGCCCGCTGAAGCCGCCTCCGCCGCCGAAGCCTCCGAAGCCCCCGGCACCGCCCCACCACGAGTTGCGGTCGCGCGACCAGGACGCGTCGCGGTAGATCGGCTCCCAGCCGAAGCTGCCGTGGTGTCCCCGGGTGATGACCCAGTGGTAGAAGAGCAGCGTGAAGGGGTCGAAGCTGTACAAGCCACGAGGTATCGGCTGACCGGTCCACGTGTCGGTCTGCCCGCTCGTTCCCTCGTGGGCGAGCTCGGGTGCGAAACGATCGGCGTCGTCGATGGTGCTGCGGGCGAGCGCCTGGCGTTGTGCGGCGTAGGCGAGGGCGAAGGTCCGCGGACCCCGCGGGTCGGATGCGCCGAACGCTGCCGCAACGTCCGCATACGCGCCTTCGAGACCGAGGCCGGCGAGCGCCTTGCGGGCCTCGACCCACCGTCGAATCGCCAGGGCGGGTTCGAGGGAGATGGCGAGGATGCCGGCGATCGTCTTGCGGGTGTCCCCCTCGACGCCGTGGCCGGCGAGCTCGTCGGCGAGCTCCTTGTACACCTCGGGCCCGTCATCGCGGCGCCGCAACAAGGCCGCCGTGATCGCCACCGGGAGATCGAGGCGCTTCGCCTCGCTCCGCACGTGGTCGATCTCCTTGGGGGTCCGCAGCCCGGCGAGCGCGTATTCGACGGCCTGGTCGGCGGGGAAGCCCCGCGTGCGGTTCTCCCGGTAGGTCTCGACGAAATCGTCGATGTCCTCGTCGTCGTTGTTCATGAGGAGCAGGGCGGCCAGCGCAGGGAGTTGCAGCCCGTCCGCCTTGAGCGCCGCCCCCTTGGCCTCGAGCTCCACGCGCAGCTTCTCGTACCGGGAGACCGCGGCGTCGGGATCGTCGGTGAGGTCGGCGAGCGCCGCTGCGACGGCAGGGCGCGCCGTGGAGTCGGGGAGCCGGTCGTACAGGGTTTGCAGCTTGTCCGTCTTCGCCTGGGCGGTGCGGTAGACCTCATCGAGCTCGGCGATCGACTGGCTCGTCGGGTTGTCGGGGTCGAGGGCGGCGGCGGCCCGCAGGAATCGGGTGCCCGCGTCGTCGAGGAGCGCTTCGCCGATGGGCAGCGTGGCGAGTTGGTTGGCGATCGTCGTCGCCGCCCGCTCCCTGGCGGCGGCGATGCGATGGGGGCGGAGAGTGGCGATCACCCGTTGCAGCTCCTGGCGGCGGACGGCGAAGGTCGCCTCGTCGTCGGGGGCGACGTCGAGGGCGTCCTTGGCCGCCTGCTGCACCGCCCCTTCGAGGATCGGGCGCTCGTCGACGGCGCGCAGCTCGAGCGGCACCGCCGATGCGGCCTCGAGGCGAGTCCGATCGACGACGGCGACCAGCTTGCCGTGCCATGCGGCGCGGGCGGCCTCCTCGTCGGAGGCGGACACGCCGTTGGCCACCGCCCCGAGGACGTCGAGCACGCGGCCCGTTGGCACCTTCGGAGCGTCCGCAGGAGGCGCCACGGTGTACTCGTCGAGCTGCGGCAGCTCGTGCCCGGCAGGCTCCAGCGCCGCCATGTCGCCATCGACCAGCTCGCGGCGGGTGGCCATGATGCGGCTGCGCTTCTGTCGCCGGGCCGACGTCACGGCGGCCCCGCCGCCGACGAGGCCGATGGCCGCCGCGATGCCGAGCACCACCAGCCCGGTGCTCCCGCCACCGCCCGACGTGTCTGTGCCGGAGCCATCGGACCCGCCGGGGACGATCGTCGTTCCCGGAGTCTCGCCTCCACTCTCGAGCGCGGCCAGTTCCTGCTCGAGGCTGCCGACGATGGCGAGCAGGCCCCCTTCGAAGTCGCCGACTCCGAAGAAGCTGTTGCCCGCCCCTGCGATCCGCGTCGCCGCCGCATCGCTCATGGGGAGGCCCGCCCCAGGCTTCACCTCGGTACGGCGGGCGCCGATGTCGACGAGGACGACGACGCCGTCCTGGCCGGGGCCGCCAACGCCCCATGCGTTACCGAGGCCGGCGGCGAAGTCCGCCGGGTCGGCGCCGCGGCTGTCGGACACGGTCACCACGGCGATCTCCCTGCCGTACCGTCCCACGAGCCGGTCGATGGCGCCCTCCACGCGCTGATCGTCGGCCACCACACCCGCATCGTCGGTGAACCAGCCCGTGCAGACGACGCCCTCGTACTCGTCGCACAGCGAAGGCCCGGGCTCCTCGGCGGCGTGCACGGTGGGGGCGATGACGATGACGAGCAACGCAAACAGCGTGGCGGTGGGAACGAGGCGTCTCATCACCACGAACGCTAGTGCACCCCGCCGTGTGTCTCTCCGCCCGAAGACGGGAGTGCGGCGTAGGTATTCGGGCGATCAGCCGAACCGAAGCGGGAGGTCGGTCGGCCGGTAGAACGACGGGGGCAGCTCGCCGCAGTGCTGGAGGGCCGTGACGATCTGCGCCGCCGCACCAAGGTCGCCGTGATAGCCGCCCTTGATCTCCACCTCGAGCGGAGGCTCTCCGTCGACGACGACCCGGTCGCCGGGCGCTTCCAGACCCCAGTCGACGACGAGGTCGAGATCGATCGTCTTCTCGCCGGCGCGCAGCGTGACGTGCTGTCGGAAGCCCGACACGATGTCGCCGGTGAGGATGGGAGACAGGAAGTCGGTGACGTCGCGATTCGGCCAGCCGAGGGCGTGGCCGAGCAGGTGGGCGCTCGGCACCAGCCCGCGGTGTCCCACGGTGCCGGAGGCGACGGCGGCGTCCCACTCGTCGAGCGAGAGGCCGCGGCCGGTCTTGGGGATGAACGATTCCCTACGGGCCGAGGAGTCGATCCGGCGGCTGACGGTGAGGCTCTTCACGTTGCGGCACGCCGCGGCGGCGAGCAGTGGGAGGCGATCCATCACGAAGCCCGGGTTGACCCCGGTCATCACGATCGCCGTTCCGTGGGTGCGGGCCGCGGTGTGCAGGGCGTTCCACATGTGGCGTGGCGGCCACGCCAGCTCCTCGCACGTAGACACCACGCTGTAGCCCATCGCCACCAGCCTGAGGATCTCGGGTGCGACGACGTCGACGCGGGATGAGAACGCGACGAGCGCTCGATCGCCGCTCCTCGCTTGCGGGACCTCGTGGGTGCTGGTGTACACGGGTGCGTTGTACTGCGTGCCCAGCCGAGCCCCCGCGGCGGGATCCGGGTCCACGACACCGGCGATGGCATCCACGACGCCGTCGTCGATCGCTGCGGCCGCAGCCGCGGCGCCGATCTGGCCTGCGCCGACCACGAGGAGACGAGTCATGACGGGCGCATCATCGTCGCATCCCGGGCCTGCGCGCAATTACCGATCGCGGCGTCAGTGAGGAAGCCGGACGTGGCGGGTGGCGATCTCGTCGAGGTAGGCGCGGTCGACGGCGACGCCAAGGCCCGGGGTCGCCGGAGGCGTCATCGCGCCGCCCTCGACCTCCCACGGCGGAATCACGAGGTCGTGAGCGAACCAGTACGCAGACTCGGCGAGATCGCTCGCCAGCGACACGTGAGGGTGCGAAGCGAGTGCCACGGCCTGGGCCTTGCCGATGCCGGTCTCGACCAATCCGCCGATCTTGACGTCGATCCCGTGGCGCGCCGCGAGCGCGATCCCGCGACTCGTGAGGGTTGGCCCCAACCGGCCCGGCTTGAGAGACACGGCCTGGGCGGCGGCGGAGGCGGCGATGGTGACGATGTCGCCGAGGCGCTTCACCGACTCGTCCAGGCAGATCGGCGTCGCCATCCGAGCTTGGAGCGTGGCATGGCCCGGCAGGTCGAGTGGGCTGAGCGGTTGCTCGATGTAGGCGAGTCCGAGCGCGTCGAGGGCGACGAGATCGCCGAAATGCGACCGGCGGAAGCTGCCGTTGGGATCGATGGCGAGCCCGATGTCTGGGAAATCCCTGCGAACGGCTTCGAGCCACGGGAGCCTTTCCGGGTCGATCTTCAGCTTGACGTGAGCGTGGCCGGCGTCGACCGCGGCGGCGACGGCGCCGATGACGTCGGCGAGGGCGGCGCCGATGCCGATCGCCGCAGAGGCGGCGACGGGGTCGAGCCCACCTCCGACCTCCGTGGCGAGTGGCGAGTGGTTGTGGTCGGCGCGTAGCGACGTGAGTGCGGCATCCATCGCCGAGGTTGCGCTGGAGCCTTCGATCAGGACCGGTTCGTCGCCACCGAGGATGCGACGTGCCTCCTTGAGGAGCAGCTCCCACGCCTCGTCGGCCGTGTCTCGGGTGTGGCCCGGGTAGGCGGCGGCCTCGCCCCAGCCGGCGGCGCCGTCCCGGCGAACGCTCACGATCACGGAGCGTCGGGTCTCGGAGGTGCCGGTGCTCGTCACGAGTGGGCGCACCAGTGGCAGCTCGACGTCCCAGAGCTCGATTCGGTCCGGTCGAATCATCGGGCCACCTGCGTCAGAGCCGGTGCAACGAGGAGGAGAGTGGGTTCGCGCACGCCGGGATGTTACGGCACCGGCGGCTCCCGGCAGCCCGGCGCGGCGCTACCGTCTCGCCGATGGGGCAGCGGACGATCTCGATCACCGGGCCGATCGATCTACGCGCGACCCTCGCAACGATGGCCGCCAAGGCGGTGAATGGAGTGCGGGCGACGTCGGATGGGGCGTGGTGGGTGACGCACACGCCGGGAGGTCCGGCCACCCTGCACCTGAGGAGCGAGGGCTCCCGGGTGCGCGGCGAGGCATGGGGTGCCGGCGCCGACTGGGTGCTCGATCGTATGCCGATGTTGTGCGGCGCCGGCGACCGCCCAGACGACTTCCGACCTCCTGACGGTTTGGTCCGACAGCTCCACCGCCGGAGTCGCGGCCTGAGGCTCGGCGCCTCCGGTCGGGTGTTCGAGACGTTGGTACCCGTGATTCTCGGGCAACGGGTGACCTCGGTGGAGGCGCGGCGCTCCTATCGAGCGCTCGTCGCCGCCTACGGCACGCCGGCGCCAGGGCCGCTGGATGCGGTCGTGCCTCCGGCCGCCGAGGTGCTCGCCGGGCTCTCCTACGTCGATCTCCACCCGCTCGGAGTGGAGCGGTCTCGTGCCCAGATCATCGTCGAGGCCGCCAGGCGGGCCCAACGCCTCGAGGAGATCGTCGCCATGGAGCGGGAGGCCGCGCACCGCCGGCTCCTCGCGGTGCGCGGTATCGGCGAATGGACCGCAGCGCTGGTGATGGGCGCCGCCCTCGGCGACCCGGACGCCGTGCCCATCGGCGATTACCACGTGCCCAACACGGTGTCGTGGGCGCTCGCCGGCGAGCCGCGCGGCACCGATGCACGCATGCTGGAGTTGCTGGCACCCTACGCAGGCCACCGCCGCCGGGTGCTCATCCTGCTCAAGTCAGCCGGGATCCATGCCCCGCGCTACGGCCCGAAGACGGCCCCACGCGATTTCGCGCGATCGTGACGGGGGCCGGGCTCAGTAGAGCTCGTAGTGGCCCGCGACGAGCCGGTCGCGGACGCCCGCCCAGTCCTCGAAGCACTCTTCGACGATCCTGAGCACGGCGACGTCGTCGACGGAGTCGCCGGCCAGCTCGATGTGCACGGCCTGCGGCGAGGTCACCGGATGGCCGATCGAGCTGAGCAGGCGGATGGTGACCTCGTCCATCTCCAGCTCGTCGATGAGCCGTTCGGCGATGTCGGAGCCGACGGCGTGATACGTCTTGCCGACGTGGGCCGCCGGGTTCTTGCCGGCCGCGGCCTCGAGGCTCATGGGGCGATAGGGCGTGATCAGCCCGCCAAAGCGGTTGCCCCTGCCCACCTGACCGTCGTCGCCGGCTTCGGCGGAGGTGCCGGTGAGGGTGAGGTACGGGGTGTCCGCCTCGTCGCCTTGGTTCACCGCGACGTCCACGGGGGCGCCGAACGCCTGAGTGGCGACGTCGATCGCCGTGCCCCGAATCGCCTCGACGACCTCGTCGTACTCGGCGCGGTTGGCGACCGCCTTCGCCATCACCGGGGCGGCGACGGTCAGCCGGGCATCGAGACCGACCCGGGCACCCATCACCTTGATGTCGCGCCCGACCGGAACGGCGGCGCGGTATGGATCGGAGTTGAGGTGGATCTCCACGTCGTGCACGGCGCGCTCGAGCGGTGAGCGGGGCAGCGAGACGGCGGCGAAGGAGGTGTCGTTGGCGTGGGGCGCCTCGTCGCGAGGCCCGGCAACGGCGGCCAGATCGGTGGACGACTGGCTGAGCCAGATCTCCACCTCGAACGCCTCGGGCGTGGCATCGGGGAGGAGGTCGAGCAGCTTGCGCTTGTACTCGACGGCGAGCTCCTCGACGTTGGGCTGCCAATGCGTGGAGAAGTTCGCTTTGCCGACGAGCACCAGCTTGGCGGACTTGAGGTGGACGCCGCCGCCGAAGCCCACGTCGACCGAGCCGGCGGCGAGGATGGCCTTGTCGACGTTGAAGTGCTGCACCGCACCGGTGTGGGTGATGTAGTCGGTTGCCAGCCGGCGGGCGAGATCCTCGGCGAGGTGATCGCAGATCGTGTCTGGATGGCCGAGCCCCTTGCGCTCGACGAACTCCACGGGCGGCGCGTAGCGGCCTCGATGCGTGACGGAGAGATTCATGGCGTGCGCCCCCTGTGACGTCGTGATCGGTGGGACATCGTAGTTGCCCGGGAACGGGACGCTGCTTCCGCTCAGCGTTCGGCGGCGCGCAGGGCCTCGCGGACCTTGACCTTGCCGCCGGTTCGCAGCAGCCCGCCCGAGTACACGCGCCCGCCGATCCGCAGCATCAGCACGATAGCGCCGAGCATGAGCACCACGGCGAGGACGACCTCCCAGAGGGCGGCGGTGCCGGCCGCCATCCGCAGCGGCATCGTCATCGGCGAGAACGGCGGGATCATCGACAACGCTCGCAGCACCGGGTTGTCCCCGCCCGTGAGCGACGACGTCGCAGTGAAATAGCCGACGAGCATGACGAGTGTCAGCGGGAACGACGCGTTCTGCGCATCCTCCTGACGGGAGACGAGCGAGCCCGCCACGGCGAAGCCTGAGGCGAAGAAGGCGAACCCCAGCAGGAACCAGCCGACGACGATGAGGACGAGACCCACCCCGACGGTCGGCACGTCGAAGGTGTCGGTGTTGCGGACGATGGCGACACCGAGGCCGGCGATGAGCAGGAGCTGGGCCAGACCGAGCAGGCCGATGCCCACCACCTTTCCGGCGAGGAGGTGGCGGGGACGCACCGCGCCGAGGACGACCTCGACGACCCGGCTCGACTTCTCTTCGACGACGCCGATGAGGATCCACTGACCGTAGGTGACGATCGAGATGAACAGGAGGACGGTGCCGATGAAGGCGACGACGGTCTTGCTCTCCTCGTCCTCGACGCGCTCGAGTTCGTCGACCTGGGGGCCGGATCCGAGCAGCTGCGCGACGTCGGCAGGGCTGAGCCCGAGCGCATCGGCCCGCTCCTGGATGCCGGTGGTGGCCAGCACCCCGGTGACGAGCGTGGTGAGCTGGGGATCGGTGCCGGGGCCGTCGACGATGGTGGCGCCGCCGACCACCCCGATGTCGACGTCGCCGTCGAGCACCGCCGCATCGAGGGCGGAGCGGTCGGCGTACTCGCGCAGCGTCGCCGTCGTCCCTTCTCGAGGAGCGGCCGCCTCGATCGAGGCGACGAGCGCCGCCGGCTGGTCGCCGACGACGCCGATCGTGTAGTCCGGCGGCTCGTCGAGCCCGAACANNGGTGCGCAGCGAGCTCACTGGCCCACCGCCTCACGGAACACCTGGCTGAGGGTGGGGGGTGCGAACGCGAACTCCCTCACCACTCCGTGCGCTCTCGCCGCGTCGAGCAGGGGAGTGGGATCGGTGTCGGCAGACACGCGGAGCCGCACCGTGTCGTTGCGGCGGGTCACGTCCTCGACGCCCGGCAGTGCGGCGTACCAGCCGTCGGTGGCGCCCTCCACCCGGATGTCGAGGTAGCGGTGCGGTGACCGGGCCCGCAGCTCGACGACGGGTCCCGCCAGCACGATGTTGCCCTTGTTGATCACGACCACCGACTCGCAGAGGTCCTCGACGAGATCGAGCTGGTGGCTGGAGAACACGACGGCGGCTCCGGACGCCGCACGTTCGGCGAGGATCTCCGCCATGGCCTGCACCCCGAGCGGGTCGAGCCCGGAGAACGGCTCGTCGAGGACGAGCAACTGCGGTTCGTGCACGAGTGCCGCGGCGAGCTGCACCCGCTGCTGGTTCCCGTGGGAGAGATCCTCGAGCCGGTCGCCGATGCGATCGCCCAGACCCAGCGTGCTCAGCCACCGTTCGGCAGCCCTCTTGGCCTCGCTCGCCGAGAGTCCGTGGAGCTGGCCGAAATACGCCAGCTGGGTACCGATCCGCATGCGGGGGTAGAGGCCGCGCTGCTCGGGCATGTAGCCAAAGCCGAGACGGGTCTGCTCGTCGATGGGTGCCCCGTCCCACGCCACCGTGCCCTCGTCGGGCACGACGAGATCGAACACGGAGCGCATCGCCGTGGTCTTCCCTGCGCCGTTCGGGCCGAGGAAGCCGAGCAGCGTGCCGCGCGGGACGTCGAAGCTGCAGTGATCGAGGGCGACGATGTCGCCGTAGGTCTTGGTGAGGTTGTCGAGGCGGAGCACGACGCCTGATGCTATCGGATGGGGCGCTCCCCGAGACCACCGGCCGACGTCGGCGAGGTAGCGTCGCGACATGCGCTGTCACGTCGTGCGGTTCACGACAGAGGATCACGGTCCGCTCACACTCGGCATCGATGCTGCCGGGTTGTGGACCGACCGTCCTGATCGGTCGTGGCCCGAGGCCGAGCTCGGCGACGGCGTTGTGTACCCGGGACTCGTCGACGGGCACGCCCACCTCACCTCGAACGAGGTGAGCGACATGACCGGTACGTCCCGGGACGACGGCCTCGCCGCACGCATCGCCCGCCATGCCTCGAGCCAGCTCGCCCATGGAGTGTTGCTCGTGGCCGACAAAGGCACCCACGACCCCGGCACGGTGGAGCTCACGCTCGATCTCCCGCCCGAGCAGCGCCCTGCGGCCCAGCTCGCCGGGCGGTTTCTCGCCGGTGTCGACGGCTACTACCCCCACCTCGCCGTCGAGGTCGCTCCCGGGGGCCTCGCCGGCGCCGTCGACGCTGCGACCCCCGAGCAGGCGACATGGGTGAAGCTGATCGGCGACTGGCCCCGCCGCGGCGTCGGGGCCGTGCCGAGCTTCACCGAGGCCGAGTTGGCCGCCGGCGTCGCCGCCGCACATGCGTCGGGGCGGCGGGTCGCCATCCACACGGCGGCACCGGAGACCCCGGGCCGGGCGGTCCGCGCCGGAGTCGACTCCATCGAACACGGGCTGTTCCTCACGGAGGACGATCTCCTCCGGCTCGGCGAGCGGGGCGGCGCCTGGGTGCCGACGGTGCGGGCGATGGAGCTCCTGGTGGCCGCGCTCGGCGAGGACTCCTCCGGCGGCCGGCTGCTACGAGAAGGTCTCGACAACGTGAAGGGGCTGCTTCCCCACGCCGCTGCGGCGGGCGTCGTCATCATGGCGGGGACCGACCTGGCGTTGGGCCACGGCGAAGTGGCTCGGGAGGCCAAGGGGCTCGTCGCGTGCGGCATGGCCGAGGCGGACGTGCTCATCGCCCTCACCAGCGGCCCCCGTGCGTATCTCGGCGAACCTGCGTTCGCCCCCGGGTCGTGTGCCGATCTCATCGTCGTGCCTGCGGCAGATGTGGCCTCGCTGGCAATGCCCCGGCTCGTCGTGCGGTGCGGGCGGGTGGTGGTCGACGCCCGCGTCTGAGCTCCGGCAGACTATTCCAGAGCGCTACGGAAGATCCCTCGCCGGGTGCTGCGCAGAGCGCAGATCTGGCGATCGTTGGAGAGCCGGCCCTTCGGATGGGGCCGGGGCGACGGGAAGGATTCGGGACGCTTCGGCCACGGCCTTGAGCTGTGCGAGCCCCTTCTCGAAGTCGCGCCCGATCATCGTGTCCATGCTCCTGAAGATCCCCATGATCCGGAGAATGAGCGTGCTCTTGCCCGTCATGGTCCACCTGACGCGGGTGCCGCCTGCTTCCTCGGTGAACGCGAGAGCCGTTGCGTTGCTCGCCTTGAACGGCGTGATGAACTCGAGAGCGATCTCGACCTTCTCGTTCGGTGTGGCGCCGACGATCTCCATGTTTCCCTGACCCACCTTGCGATTCCCCGACCAGGCGTAGCGAGATCCGACTCCGGACTCGGCGCCTGAGTAGGTCTTCTCCATGCCGGGGTCCATCGCCTCCCACGGCCACCAATCGGCCCACTTCCGCAGATCGATCACGTGCGCATAGACCTGGGATGGGAGAGCGGCGATCGTCGTCGTGCGCTCGACGGTGTTGGTGTCGCTCCTGTCGGTGAAGCTACACGACGGACACTCGGAGTGCGGTTCAGGGACGTGGGCGCACGGAGGGCACGACGTTGGTAGCGTCGATCACGAGTCGTGGAGGTGCCGTGCCTGGCGGATCGAAGTACGAAGGGTCGCCGGAGAAGCTGGATCAGTACACGGCCGGAGTCGCCCGAAGCCAGAGCGGCGCAGCGGTGAAGGGTGCCAAGAACCCCTACACCTCGCGCAGTGGGCACATGTTCAGCTTCTTGGACGGCGACGGGACGATGGCGTTGCGGCTGTCGGACGAGCTCACCGAGGAGTTCCGCTCCCGATACGACAGCGGCGACGTGATCCAATACGGGGCCACGATGCGCGGCTACTCCTGGGTACCGGCCGAGTTGCTCGCCGACACCGACGAGCTGGCCGCGTGGTTCGACACAGCGTGGGACTGGATCGGAACGCTGCCACCGAAGCCGACCAAGAAGAAGTAGGGGAGGGGCGTCCGTCCGTGTCCCGACGAGCCGATGCTCGTCGGCAGGGGGGCACGGCAGCGTGTGAGTGCGGCCCACCCACCCTCGGGGAGAGTGTGAATGCGCGAAGGCTATCGGGTTGGGATTCGATACCTGCAAGAAGTGACGACGCTGCTGCAGCGTGTGCGTGCCGCACACCCAACGGCGGGGGTCTTCGAGGCTGCGGACTTCTCGTGGTGGTGGCGAACACCACGCTCCACAGACGCGGTTACGGCAGATCTCGAATTGCGCCACTCCGCTTGGTGCGGGCGGCGCCTCCGGTCATGCGCCGTCGTGCCAGCGTTCCTCGTGCACCACGTCGGACCGCGGTCTCCGTCCCCGCGCCAGCGAGCCGGACCTGCGGTCCGGGGCAGGGTGGCCGATCGTCACCACGCCGATGGCGCGCATGTGCGGAGGGAGTCCCAGGAACGTCTCCAGTTCCGGCATCGCGTGGGATCCGAGGAAGCCGGCGGCGAGGCCCTCGTCGACCGCGGCGAGGAGGAGCAGCATCAGCGACGCTCCGGCGTCGACCCACCAATAGGGAACGGGCCACTCGTGCTCGAGGCCGTCGGGGCCCGTCTTGTCGGGCTCGCGGTACCGCTCCCGGTACAGCGTCTCGCTCACGCACAGGACGACGTGAACCGGCGCGCGGGAGATCCACGGGTCGAAGCCCTGGGCGACGTAGGCGGGCTCGTCGGCCAGCTCGGCGATGCGTCTCCGCCGCTCCGGCTCGCGGACGACGACGAACGCCTGTCCCTGGCTGAAACCGGCCGACGGCGCCGTACGGGCAACATCGAGGATGCGGTCCACCGCCGCAGGGTCGACCGGTTCGTCGGTGTAGTTGCGCACCATGCGCCGGCGGCGCACGACGTCGGCCAGGTCCATCAGACGTCGGCGAGGGCGGAGATGATGGACTCGACGGCTTCCTTGCCGTCNNGGCGAGAGCGAGCGCTTGACCACGACGACGGTGCGCGCCTTGTCGACCTCGAGGATCGGCATGCCGTAGATGGGGCTGGTTGCGTCGTCGCGGGCCGACGGGTTCACCACGTCGTTGGCGCCGATGACGAGCACCACGTCCGTCTGGGGGAAACGGGGGTTCGAATGATCCAGATCGAACAGCTGCTCGTACGGGATGTCGGCTTCGGCGAGCAGCACGTTCATGTGNNAGCCCGTACCCGGGAACCACCATCACCTGCTGGGCGTAGGCGAGGGCGATGGCGACGTCGTCGGGTGTCGCCCGATTCACCGGCTTGGTGCCTATCTCGCCGGCGTCGCCGCCTCCGCCTCCGAAGCGGGCGAACAGCACGTTGCCGATGGAGCGGTTCATCGCCTCGGCCATCTGCAAGGTGAGGATGAGTCCGGCGGCACCGACGAGGGCACCGCCGATGATGAGCGCCGAGTTGGCGATCACGAACCCGGCCATCGAGGCCGCCACCCCGGACAGCGAGTTGAGCAGCGAGATGACGACGGGCATGTCGGCGCCCCCGATGGGCAGCACGGCGAGCACGCCGAGTACCGATGCGACCGCCACCACCAGCCAGTAGGGCAGCGATGCGTCGCCGGCGACGGCCCATGCGCCGATCCCGACGATGCCGAGACCGAGGGCGGCGTTGAGGAGGTGGCCGCCGGGAAGCGCCAGCGGCTTTCCTGAGATCAGACCTTGGAGCTTGCCGTAGGCGACGAAGCTGCCGCTGAACGTGATCATGCCGATGGCGAGGGAGAGCACCACGGTGACGGCGGTCTCGTCGGGGAAGACGGCCCCGGTCAGGTCGAGCTCGGCGAGGGCGACGAGCGCCGAGGCGAGGCCGCCAAAGCCGTTGAACGCGGCGACGAGCTGCGGCATCGCCGTCATCTGGACCCGGATGGCGAGGACGGCGCCGATCACGCCGCCGGTCACCAACCCGGCGACGATCGTGCCCCAGCTGAGCACGTCCGTGTCGACCAGCGTCACGACGATGGCGAGCAGCATGCCTCCGGCGGCGATCGTGTTGCCGCGGCGGGCCGTGCGGGGACCGGACAGCTGCTTGAGCCCGAGGATGAACATGACCGCCGCAGCCAGGTAGAGGAGCTCCGTCACGGCTTCGGCTCCCGCTTCGGTGCGGGTTTGCGCTTGAACATCTCGAGCATCCGGTCGGTCACGAGGAAGCCGCCAACCACGTTGATCGTGGCCGAGGTCACGGCGAGGAAGCCGAGGACGGTCGCTGCGGTGCCCTCCCCGATACCGGCAGCGACCAAAGCGCCGACGATCGTGATGCCCGAGATGGCGTTGGCGCCGGACATCAGCGGCGTGTGCAAGGTCGGCGGCACCTTCGAGATGACCTCGAGGCCGACGAAGGCGGCGAGGACGAACACGACGATGCCCTGGATGAAGATGTCGCTCACTGCGTGCCTCCGAGCAGCTCGACGGTCCGGGGGTGACGTGCGTGGCCGCCGGCGACCACGGCGCACTCGCCGACGATCTCGTCGTCGAGGTTGACCACCAGCTCCCCGGATTCCTTGTCTCGCATGCGTTGCAGCAGCGACATGAGGTTGCGGGCGTACATCCGGCTGGCGTCGGCGGGGAACATGCTGGCGAGATTCGTGGGACCGTGGATCGTCACGCCATCCACCTCGACCACCTCGTCGGGGCGTGACAGCGCGACGTTGCCGCCGGTGGCCGCCGCCATGTCGACGATCACGGAGCCGGGGTGCATCGAGCGCACCATGTCCTCGGTCACCAGCAGCGGCGCCTGCCGTCCCGGGATCTGGGCGGTGGTGACGA
>DKBA01000277.1 GCA_002450985.1 Acidimicrobiia bacterium UBA6912 | reverse complement strand
CCGCGGCGCTGGCGCAGGCGATCACGCTCGTCGGCGGCGTGATCCTCCTGTTCGTCATCAGCGTCACGCTTTCGGTCACCGTGCTGTCGTTCCTCCCGCTCGCGATCGTTGCGGCGGCGGTGTTCGGCAGACGCCTGCGCAAGGTGTCCACCGAGTTCCAGGACAAGGTCGCCGAGGCCAACGCCGGCGCCGAGGAGTCGATCGCGGCGATGCGGGTGGTCAAGTGGTTCAGCGCCGAGCAGGCGGAGACCGACCGCTACCGGACTGCGGTTCGCGGGTCCTATCGCATCGCATTGCGTCGGGCGCGGCTGCGGGCGTTGTTCGGTCCGTTCGTGACCTTCGTCGCCTTCGGGACCTTGGCCTTCGTGCTGTGGCGCGGAGGGCGGCTCGTCATCGCCGGCGAGATGACCACCGGCGACCTCGTCTCGTTCCTCCTCTACACCTTGACGGTGGCCGGGGCGATCGGCACGTTCACGGGCCTCTATGGAGAGCTCCAAGAGGCGTTGGGCGCCTCGCGACGGATCTTCGAGCTGCTCGACGAGCGCAACGATCTCGTGGAGCCGGCGGCCCCGGTCGCGCTTCGCGGCGACGGCCGTGTCGTGTTCGAGGCGGTGGGCTTCCGCTACTCGGACCGCGACGTCGACGTCCTGGCGGGAGTGAGCTTGACGGCCGAACCGGGAGAGGTCGTCGCTCTCGTCGGGCCGAGCGGCGCCGGGAAGTCGACGCTGGTGCAGCTCATCCCTCGTTTCTTCGATGTCACGAGCGGGCGGATCCTCGTCGACGGAGTCGACGTGAGGGACGTGCGGCGTAGCGAGCTGCGGCGGCGTATGGCGGCGGTGCCGCAGGAGACGCAGCTCTTCTCGGGCACGATCGCCGAGAACCTCCGGGTCGGGAAGCCGGACGCCACCGACGCCGAGCTGCGTGATGCGGCTCGTGCCGCCAACGCCCACGAGTTCATCGAGGGCTTCCCCGACGGCTACGAGACCATCGTCGGTGAGCGAGGCATCAAGCTCTCCGGCGGGCAGCGNNCAGCGCGTCGCCATCGCCCGCGGCCTGCTGAAGGATCCCCGGATCCTCGTCCTCGACGAGGCGACCAGCTCCCTCGACAGCGAGGCGGAGGCGCTGGTGCAGGATGCGCTCGAGACGTTGATGCGAGGGCGGACCACCTTCGTCATCGCCCACCGTCTCTCCACCGTGCGGAGGGCCGATCGCATCCTCGTCCTCGATCGGGGCCACATCGTGGAGGAGGGCACCCACGATGCCCTGCTCGCCGCGGGCGGGCTGTACGCCGACCTCTACGCCCGCCAATTCCGCGACGAGGTCGAAGAGGTGCCCGGCGGGTAGGACCGCCGGCGACGACGTTCGTGCGGCGCACTGCGAGGCACTCGATCCGGAAGTCGTCGAGCACCGCCGACTCGTTGTCCGGCGGACCTGTCAGCCGCGCAGCTCACCCATCTTCGCCTCGAGGGCCTCGAGCAGCTCGTCGGCGGAATCGGCGAAGGCCTGCACGCCCTCGGTCTGCAGGGTCTCGGTGATGTCGTCGAGGTCGATGCCGAGGTCGCCGAGCGCACGGATCTGGGCCTCGGCGGCGTCGACGTCGGTCGTCAGCGCGGCCGGATCGACCACCCCGTGGTCGCGGAACGCCTCGATCGTCTGCGGCGGCATGGTGTTCACCGTGTTGGGCCCGACGAGCTCGTCGACGTACAGAGTGTCGGAGTAGGCGGGGTTCTTGGTGGAGGTGCTCGCCCACAGCACCCGCTGCGGCCGGGCACCCCGGGCGGCGAGCTCGGCGAACTCGTCACCTTCGAAGATCTCCTGGTAGCGGCGGTAGGTGAGCTTGGCGTTGGCGACGGCGATGCGGCCCCGCAGCGCCAAGGCCGCCTCCGTCCCCACCTTCTCCAGAGCGGCGTCGACCATGGTGTCGACACGGCTGACGAAGAACGAGGCGACAGAGGCGATCGAACCGGGGTCCGCTGCAGCGCCCAGCCCGCGCAGGAAGGTGTGTGCCACCGTCTCGTAGTGGTCGAGGGAGAACATCAGGGTGATGTTGATGTTGAGGCCGTCGCCGAGGAGCCGCTCGACGGCCGGGATGCCCTCTGCGGTGGCCGGCACCTTGATCATCAGGTTGGGACGACCGACGCGCTCCCACAGGCGATGCGCTTCGCTGATCGTCCCTTCGGCGTCGTAGGCGAGATGCGGCGAGACCTCGAGGCTGACGAACCCGTCGGCCCCGCCCGTTGCGTCGTAGACGGGACGCAGCACGTCGGCGGCGCCCTTGATGTCGCGGATCGCCAGCTCCTCGAACACCTCGGCGACCGAGGCGTCGGGCCGGCTGCGCAGGAAGCTCTGGATCTGGCCGTCGTAGGCTGCCGACGACGAGATCGCCTTCTGGAAGATGCTCGGATTGGAGGTGACGCCGCCGAGTCCGTCGGTGACGAGGTCGGCGAGCTCGCCGTCGGACCCGAGCATGTCTCGCCGGATGAAGTCGAGCCAGACGGACTGGCCGGCGCCGGAGAGATCGCGGATCGTGCTCATCAGTCTCTTCCCTTTCGACGTCGGACGCTCAACCAACGCACACCGTAGTGGGGCAGCGTCTGCCCGCTGCCGCTCAGAAGGCCTCGAGGATCGCCGCGATGCTGCTGCGGGCGTCCCCGTCGAGGTCGTTGCGGCCGAGCGCATACGCCACGTTCGCCTCCAGGAAGCCGATCTTCGTGCCGCAGTCGAAGCGAGTGCCGGTGAGGCGTAGCCCGTGGAACGGGTGGTTCCCGATGAGCTTGATCATCGAGTCCGTGAGCTGGATCTCGTTGCCGGTGCCAAGCGAGCCGAGCGACAGGTAGTCCATGATGTCGGGCTGGAGGATGTAGCGGCCCACGATGGCGAGGTTCGACGGGGCGCTCTCGGGGCGGGGCTTCTCGACGAGGCCCTGGACGTCCACGATGCGGCCGTCGTCGTCGCCGGGCTCGACGATGCCGTAGCGGGAGGTGTGCTCGGAGGGAACCTCCATCAGGGAGATGACGTTGCCGCCGCGCTCCTCGTACACCTCCACCATGCGGGCGAGGGTGGGGGGATCGGACATGATGAGGTCGTCGGCCAGGAGCACGGCGAACGGCTCGTTGCCGACGAAACGGCGGGCGCACCAGACGGCATGGCCGAGACCCAGCGGCTCGCCCTGACGGACGTAGGCGATGCGCCCCGGCTTCGGTGTCGACTGGAGCACGAGCTCGAGCGCCTCCGTCTTGCCTCGCTCGCTCAGGGTCGTCTCCAGCTCGAAGTGTCGGTCGAAGTGGTCCTCGATGGCCGACTTGCCGCGGCCGGTGACGAAGATGAACTCCTCGATGCCTGCGGCCATCGCCTCCTGCACCGCATACTCGATGAGCGGCATGTCGACGATGGGCAGCATCTCCTTGGGCAGCGCCTTGGTCGCGGGCAAGAACCGCGTGCCGAGGCCGCCCACCGGGAAGATGGCTTTGCGGACGGGCTGTTGCATGGGGATCCTCCCTCAGGATCTCGCGACGGCGGCGGGCCCGGCGGTCATCTTAGGGAACGCCTTGCGTGGCGTCCCCGGGCTCAGCTCGCCAGCACGTCGGCAGCGACCCGCTCGGCGTGGCCCTTCGCCTTCACGTTGTACCAGGCGTGCTCCACCTTGCCGGCCTCGTCGATGACGATGGTGGAGCGGATGAGGCCCTCGTACTCCTTGCCGTAGTTCTTCTTGGTGCCCCAGGCGCCGTAGGCGGCCGCCATGGAGTGGTCGGGGTCCGACAGCAAGGGGAACGGGAGCCCGTACTCCTGTACGAACTCGCCGAGGCGTGCGACCGGATCGGTGCTCACCCCGAGAATCTCGTAGCCGGCCGCATAGAACGTCTCGTGGCGGTCGCGGAAGTCGCACGCCTCGGTGGTGCAACCAGGCGTGAAGGCCCTCGGGTAGAAGTAGATGACCAGGCGGTGCCCGGCGTAATCGTCGAGGGTGACCTCGGCTCCATCCTGATTCTGGCGGGTGAAGTAGGGGGCGTCGTCGCCAGGTGAGAGCTGCACTGCTTTCTCCTCGGGGTCGGTGAGGAGAGGCTACCGGTGGTGGGGACTCAAACTGGAGGCCGGACGTCGACCGGGGTGTCGACACCCGCCGCGTGCACTCGCAGCTGACCGCACGCCGCGTCGATGTCGCGGCCGCGGGTGTCCCGCAGCGTTGCGTTGGCTCCCTCGGCGGCGAGCACGGCGAGGAAGTGGGCGACGGTCTCGTCGTCTGGTGGCCGATCGGGGGTGAGCGGGGTCGGATTGAGGGCGATGACGTTGATGTGAGCGCCGAGTCGTCGGGCGATGCCGGCGAGCTTGCGGGCCTGGTCGTCGGAGTCGTTCGTTCCGCCGATCAGCGTCCATTCGATCGACACCCTGCGCCCCTTGCGCGCCGTGTAGGTCGCAGCGGCCGCGATCACCTCGCCGAGCGGGTAGCGATCGTTGAGGGGCACGAGCCGGGAGCGCAGCTCGTCGTCTGCGGCGTGGAGGCTCACGGCGAGGTTCACCTGCCACGGCTCCTCGGCGAGGCGGAGCATGCCGGGGACGACGCCGACCGTCGACACCGTGATCGATCGGGCGCCGATTCCCATCACCTCGATCATGCGGCGCAAGGACTCGCGCACCTTGGCGTAGTTGGCGAGGGGNNCCCATGCCCATGAACACGATGTTCGTCACCCGGGGAGGGCCGACGCCGAGACCGTGCGTGCGGAGATGGGCGGCGGCGTAGGCGACCTGGGCGACGATCTCGCCCGCCTCGAGGTGACGCTCGAAGCCGAACTGGCCCGTGGCGCAGAACGTGCATCCCATGGCGCAACCGGCTTGGGAGGAGATGCACAGCGTGGTTCGCCGCGGGTAGCCCATCAGCACCGCCTCGATCGAGGCGCCGTCGGGAGTCCGGAACAGCCACTTCACGGTGCTGCCGGCGTCGGCCGACTGCGCGATTTCGACGTCGAAGGGGTACAAGTGCTCTGCCAGCTCACTTCGCAGCTCTGAGGGCAGGTTGGACATCTCTGCGGCGTCCAACACCGGGTGTGCGTACAGCCACTCACGAAGCTGTTGCGCTCGGTAGGGGGGCTGGTTGCGCAACATGCTCCCGAGCTGCTCCGGCGGAGGCAGATACGGTCTCACCAGGGCATCGTAGGGCGTCTCGCCAGCCCGCAGCGGACGGTGGGCGCCGCCTCCGCCATCGGATCGGTCGCGTCAGATCGACGCCACCGGCCGGCTGGACAGGACGTTGCCGAGATGCTCCGCATAGACGATCAGATTGCCGAGGTAGGACCGCTCGTCGGAGTCGAAGGATCCTCCGCACGTGATGAGCCGCAGGGCCGACTCGTCGGTCGCGCCATAGACTGCTTCGGTCGGGAACTCATCCTTCTCGACGAGTACCACCTCGCTGACGCGGAACCAGGCGTCCAAGCCGTCGCTACGTTCGATCTGGACCAGGTCGCCAACATCCAGATCGCGCAGTCGATAGAACACTGCGGGACCGGACCGGGAGTCGACGTGGCCGACCACGATGCTGGGCCCCACCTCGCCGGGAACCGCCCGCCCCGTGAACCATCCGGTGAGGCCGAAGTCGGAAGGCACCTCCAGCGAGCCGTCGGAGTCGATGCCGAGATCGATGACGGCCGCATCGACTCCGATCCGCGGGATCCGCACCCGCTGGGGCGCGATAGGTCCGCCTTGCTGTTGACTCGGTGTCGCGAGTCCCGCACCCGGCGTGGGCGAGGTCTCGCCCACGCCGGTGGAGGTATCGACCGGAAGGGCCGCTCGAGCTTCGTCGGAGCCGCCGTGGGGCGAGCCCGGGCGGGCCTCGTCGAGCGGCGTGATCGGTGCGAAAGAAGTGACGTTCCTCTCGCCCGGGTCGGCTGCTGCGATGAGCCCGACCACGAGCAGGATCGCAAGACCGAGCGCAGCAACCGCTGCGCCACCACGCCGCATCATCGTCTGGTGGTCAATATCGTGGAGTAGCCGGGTGCGTAGTCACCTGCTGAACCGACGGCGCCAGACGTACGCGCCGCCAAGAGCGACGAGTCCAGCGGCGGCCCCACCCAACACGACGAGTCGGGAGTGGTCGGGCCCGACCGTGCCTCCGCCACCCGTGGCGACGCCTCCCGTCGGGGCGGCAATGGTGGTGGTCGTCGGNNGTGCCACCGTCGTGGTGGTCGTCGTGGTGGTCGTCGTCTCCTGCTGCATGCATTCGAGTACCAGGGTCATGCCGCCGCTGGTGACACCATTCGGTCCGAAGATCATGCTCACCACGACCGAGTCGCCCAGGACCAGGGTTCCCTCGATCACAAGCATCTCCCCCGGGAACTCCTCGACATTCGGAATCTCAGCTCGGGTGTCCCCCGTGGTGATCACCAGCGTGTTGTCCGGATGCACAGAGCTGTTGTTCTCTGTGGTGAGCGTGCCCGAGCATGTCGCTCCCACATCCGCCGGGTCGACGGCCCGTTCGGCGAGCACCACTTCTTCGCCCTC
Source organism: Acidimicrobiia bacterium UBA6912 (assembly GCA_002450985.1). GTDB lineage: Bacteria > Actinomycetota > Acidimicrobiia > Spongiisociales > UBA5794 > UBA6912. Next base: position 16,085 of record DKBA01000277.1, on the reverse strand, counting down.
GTCCCCTCGCGCCACGCCTTCGATCTCGATCGTGATCACCGTCTGGGCGAACGCCGGCACAGCGGCAATCAGCCAGACGGTGAGAACGGCGGCGAAGAATCCCCATCGCAGTCTCACAGTAACCCTCCCTGTCCGCAACGGCGCGTCGGATGGCGCCAGCGCGTCGGCACCGTAGCAGCTACGTCGGCGTGCCACGATTCCGGGTACCGCAGTGGGCGCCTGGCCTCCAGACGCCTCGAGTGTGTACTCGTTCCCGGGAGCGGCCCACCGTTGGGAGGGTGATTCCCGAGGTTGCAGGCTGTGCGACGAACCCGCCGCTCAGTGCCCCATCTCCCGTGCTTGGGCGATCCATCCGGCGACCACCGAGTCGGCCACGTCGATCGCCTCGGCGACGGCCACGGCATCCGCCGCGGCGAGCCCGGCGAAGGTGGCGATCCCGGCGTCGGCGAGCCGATTGCGGTAGACCGGGCCGATCCCGACGATCGCAGTGAGGTCGTCGCCGGCCGGCGGCGCAGGGTCCGGAGGGGCCGCAGGGACGGCGGCCGGGCGGTCGGTGACGGGGGTGGGGGCTTCGCGCCGCGCACCGGGGATGGCGGCCACGCCGGTCCGGAAATGCGGAGTAGGCCCCTTCTCGGGCCGCGGCAGGGGAAGGAGCTTGTCGCGGTAGAGCCAGGTGACGGCGGCCCATGCGGCAACGAGCAAGGCGATGCGCAGGAATCTCTTCACGGTCCGGTCAGTCTACGAGATCGACGTGGCGCCGCTGGACCGCTCAGGGCTTGCACGACCATGGCGCCCACGGCGTGTCGTAGGCCGAGTACAGCCATGCCGCCGTTGCGATGTTGGCCTCGGGGTCGAAGACGTCGGCGCCGCCCCATCCGGCGGACTCACTCGCCGATGCCCACGTCGAAGGAACGAACTGGAACAGCCCGGCTGCCCCGGAAGCCGGGTTGTAGGCGTTGGCGTCGCCCCCGCTCTCGCAATCGATCACCCACAGCGCCTCGTCGACGATTGCAGCCGGCCAGTACGCCTCGACGAGCCCCCGCCACTGCTCGACACCGGCGGGAGGTGGGTCGGCCGCCGGCGGGGGCCCCGTGGTCGTCGTCGGCGCCACCGTCGTCGTCGTGGTCGGCGGCAGCGTCGTGGTCGTCGTTGTCGTGGGTGCCGCGGTCGTCGTGGTCGGCGGCAGTGTGGTCGTCGGCGCCGTGGTGGCCGTGGGGGCGGCGGTCGTCGTGGTCGGCGCCACCGTCGTGGTGGTCTCCGCCGTGGCGTCGTCGGTCGCGGTGGCGGTGAGTGGGACGACCTCGTTGCCCGTACGGGTCGGGGCTGCGGTGGTCGGGGGAGACTCCACCGGAGCGACGGACTGGGTGAGGCGGCTGGCGAGCACCGAGCCGGCGACACTCCCGGACGCGGTCGGGGGAAGGACGACGCCCGCGGTCGTGGCGGACGTCTCGACCGGAGGTGGCGAGAACGCGGCGAAGCCCACCACCGCGAGAAGAAGGATGATGAGGACTCCGGCGAGGGCGAGTGGGGATCGAGGACGCACGAGTGCGTGGAACTCCGCTCTGTTGGGGATGCCGCGCTCTGGACGGCACGGCCGCAGCGCGCGGCCCTTTGGTCCGGTCAGGCTAAACGCATCCGTGAAGCCAAAGCAAGCCTCGCTCTGGCAATGTCTGGTAGGGAAGCGACCCGGGGTCGGGGCTACGCTGCGCCGCGATGAGAAGTCCCATGGCCGAGTGGACGCCGCCGGGTGATTGGCTGCGCATCACCACCATCGACGCGCACGCGGCCGGCGAGCCGCTCCGCATCGTCATCGACGGCGTGCCACCGATCCCCGGGGACACGATCCTCGCCAAACGCCGCTACGCCCGCACCCATCTCGACCACCTCAGGCGTCTGTTGATGTGGGAGCCGCGCGGCCACGCCGACATGTACGGCTGCATCGTGACGCCGCCGGTCACGGACGACGGCGATGTGGGAGTCCTCTTCCTCCACAACGAGGGCTACAGCACGATGTGCGGTCATGGGATCATCGCCCTCGTCGGCGTGGGGCTCACCACCGGCATGCTCGGCGACGCGGCGGCTCGTGGTGAGATCCGCATCGACACCCCCGCGGGGAGGGTCACCGCGGTTGCCGATCCCGCCGGACGGGCGCAGCGACGCGTGACGTTCCGCAACGTCCCCTCTTTCGTGCTGGCGCCCGGCGTCGCGGTGGAGGTTCCCGGCATCGGCAGGGTGGTCGCCGACGTGGCGTTCGGCGGCGCCTTCTACGCCTACGTCGATGCCGGGCAGGTGGGTCTCGAGCTCGTTCCCGGCGAGTTCGCGGAACTGACGGACAAGGGACGTCGCATCACGGCAGCGGTGGGGAGGGCCGTCGACATCCGTCATCCGTCGGGCGATCCCGACCTCGGCTTTCTCTACGGCACGATCTTCGTGGGCCCGCCCCGCACCGCGGGGCACCACAGCCGCAACGTGTGCGTGTTTGCGGAGGCCGAGGTGGACAGGAGCCCCACCGGGACGGGTGTCAGCGGTCGGCTGGCCATCCTCCATTCGCGAGGCGAGGTCGTCGCCGGCGAGGAGATCGAGATCGAGAGCATCCTCGGGACGACGTTCACCGGGAGGGTGGCGGCGACGACGACCGTCGGCGGCTACCCGGCGGTGGTCCCCGAGATCGGGGGAACCGCGTCGATCACGGGCAGGCACGAGTTCCTGCTCGACCCGGACGATCCGCTCGCGGCGGGCTTCCTGCTGCGGTGATCCGGCGGGGGCGGCGCCCTCACCCGGCAGCCGCCGTCGCCGTCGAGACGCGTGGATCGGCGGCGGCCTCCACCGTGTCGGCAGTGACGACGATCGCCGCCACCGGACCCCACCCCGGCTGCCACCCGTCGGCCGGGGCGACCTTGTGGCCACGGCGGCGTAGCCCGGCCACGACGCGCTCATCCATCGCCGGCTCGGCCACGACCACGTGCTCCTCATCCGGCCCCCAGCCGTCCACGGTCCAGCGTGGCTGCGCCATGGCGTCGGCGAGCGGAAGGCCGGCGAAGAGGTGATGGGCGGCCACCTGAACCAGGATCTGCGGCTGCTGATGGCCGCCGCGGGTGCCGAGGACGAGGCGCAGGTCGTCACCGTCGGTCCACAGCGAGGGGGACAGGGTGTGGAGCGGTCGGCGTCCTGGAACCAGCTCGTTCGGGTGCCCGGGCCGCAGCGTGAACCCGGCGCCCCGGTTGTGGAGGAAGACGCCCGTTGCGCCCGCGGCGAGCCCGGATCCGATGCCGTGGAAGTTGGATTGGATGAGCGAGACCCCGAGCCCGCCGGAGTCGCGTGTGCAGAGATAGGTCGTGCCGCCCGGGACAGGGCGCTCAGGGGGCCATACGGCAGGGGAATCCGGCCGGATGCGGGAGGCGAACGCACCAAGTCGGTCCCGGTCGACGAGCCGGCGCGGCGGGAGCGGCGCGGTGGCCGGGTCGGCGACGAGGTCATCGCGCTCCCACGCCACCGCCCGGTAGGCCTCGATGAGGGCGTGGTGGTAGGCGGCGTCGTCGGGGTCGAGAGATCCTGCCACCCGTTCGGCGATCCACGCCGCCGCCAGCGTGAGGTACCCCTGGCTGTTGGGCGGGATCGTCCAGCCGCGCAGCCCGAACACGTCGATGCCGAGCGGCTCGACCCACTCCGCCTGCGTCATCGCGAGATCGGCGGGCAGGACGGCGCCGCGCGTCGCCGCAGTGATGCCGTCGCCCACGGCGCCCATGTAGAAGGCCTCGCGGCCGCCGCCCGCGATCCCTTCGAGCGTCTNNTGATCACGTCCCCAGGGTTTGGCGTGCGGCGACCGGGGTACAGCGCCGCAGCGGACGGCTCGCCGATGATGAGCTGCTCGATGGCGGCGAGGGACGAGGAGAGCTCCGCCGAGACCGTGAAGCCCTCGGTGGCGATCGAGATGGCGGGAGCCAGGAGGTCGCCGAGCGACCGGCTGCCGAAGCGGGCGACCAGCGCCTCCCACCCATCGACGCAGCCCGGCACCGTGACCGTCCACGGGCTGCGCAGCGGTATCTCGGTCAGGCCGCTCTCCCGCAGCCGCGCCGCACTCGCTCCCGTTCCGGCGCGTCCCGATGCGTTGAGGGCGACGGGCGCCGGCGCCCCCGGCTCGTGGACCAGCGCGAACAGGTCGCCGCCGACGCCACAGGTGTCGGGCAACACCAGCCCGACCACGGCGTTCGCCGCGACTGCCGCATCGACGGCGTTGCCGCCGGTGGCCATCACCTGTACGGCGACCGCCGTGGCGAGCTCGTGGGTGGTGGCTGCAGCGGCGGAACCCGACCCGGCGCGGGCGTGCACTGCCAGCGCCGGGTCACGTTCGGGGAAGGGCGGGAGCTGGCGCATCGGCGAGGGTCCTTGCGTCTGGTACGGGGAGAAGTAGGTTACGGGGTGCGGTCCGGTCTCCGCCGGATCGGCCCCGGGCGGGGGCTCTCTCGAGGAGCACGGGGCAGGGCGTGGACATGCTCACACGACGGCGGCGATTGCCGTCCCACGCCCGCCGGCGGCGCACCACGCGTCGACCGGGAAGCGGCTGCCGAGCGCTCGGTGGCGCAGCTCACGGTGTGGGGCGTCGCGCTGCGGGGAAGCCATGAACCCGCTCACCATCAGCACCCTCCCGAGCCAGCGGCACACGCCGCTCCTCGATGTCGCAGCCGCGGCGATCGTCCTCAGCATCGTCGTGCTCCAGGATCTCCCGCAGCCGCTGTGGGGCTGGCTCGTCCTCGCCGCCGCCTACCTCGTCATCGAGGCGCAGGCGACGCGTCCCGGCGGGAGCGGCTGGATCGCCGGTGTCGCGATGGCGGCGGTCCTCGCCCCGCAAGGCGCGCTGACGGCGGTGCTGCTCGCTGCCGTGGCGAGCGAGGTCGTTCGCGGCCGTGGGGCCTCGGTGGCAGCGCTCGCCGCCCGCATCGTCGGTCAGGTGCCCCCGGTGGCTGCGTTCCTCGTCGTCGCCGGGACCAGCCCCTCGACCGCAACCCTGGTGGTCGCCGGTGGCATTGCCGGGGCGATCTCGTACGGGACGACGGGGCTCGCCGATCGGTGGGCCGGCGCCATCGCACCGGACCGCGACGAGGGCCCGCGCGTCGCCGTTGAAGCTATCGGACTGGGGGCCGTGGCGGCGCTGCTCGGGGCCGTCGCCCGCACCGTCCCATGGCCGATCGCACCCGTCGTCGCCGTCGGGCTCGTCATCGTCGCTTCCGTCGCCACCGGCCGGCGGCGGCTCGAGGACGCTGAGCGGGCCACCCTCAGGACGCTGCTCGCCACCATCGAGGCCAAGGATCTGTACACCAGGGGCCACTCCGAGCGGGTCGCCGTGTATGCGGAATGGCTGGGTGCGGAGCTCGGGATGCGGCCTCGGCAGCTGCACACCCTGCGGACCGCCGCGCTGCTCCACGATGTCGGGAAGCTGATCGTGCCGCGGCGGATCCTGCGAAAGCCGGGGACGCTCACCGACGACGAGCGCGTCCGCGTCGCCCGCCATGTCACGATCGTGCCGGAGCTGCTCGACGGCATCGCCGCCGTCGCTCCCGCGGTACCCATCGTGGCTTGCCATCACCTGCACTTCGGTGGAGGGGGGTACGGCGGTGAGCGCCTGTCCGGCTACGCGCTCCCCATCGAAGCACGCATCCTCGCCGTGGCCGATGCGTTCGATGCGATGACCACCCACCGCCCCTACCGGCGGGCGCTCAGTGTCGACTACGCCGTCATGGAGCTGCAGCGGTGCGCCGGAACCCAGTTCGACCCCCACGTCGTTGCCGCCTTCGTCCGCACCCTGGAGGGGCGGCGGCTCCCGACGCCCGCGGAGGGCTACCCGTCCGAAGAGGCGGCCCGCCTCGAGGCAGAGAGGATTCCGGTCCATGTCTGATCACGAGCGACGGACGTCTGCCTCCCTCGCAGGGCTGCTCGCCCGCGACGACTGGCCGGTGCTCGTGGCGCTCCCCGCCGTCGCCAGCCTGTTCGTGTTCGCCGTGCCGACCCTCGGGTGGTGGGCCTACGTCGCCGCGTTCGGCGTGTATGGGGCCGGCTTCATCGGGTTCGAGCGGCATCGCGCGACCGAAGCGGCGCACCGCGAGCTCGCCGTGGGCCTCGGCCGCATCGCCGAGCTGGCTGCGCTCGCTCCGGCCGGGCACACGGTACGGGCGCCACAGCTCGCAGGCGAGGTGGCCCGACGGCTCGAGCTGAGATCCGCAGTGACGACCTCTATCGAGCACGCCGCCGCCATGCACAGCATCGGGAGGGTTGCCGTCGAAGGGCGGGATGACCTCACGTCGTCGGCGGCCGAGCGGCTCGCCGCTCGCCGCAGCGCCGCGATCGTTGCCCACGCCGGCACGCTGGCGCGGCTGGCGCCGCTGCTCGCACCCGAGGCCCCCGTTCGCGACACCCCGGCGCAGGCCCGGGCAGTGGTCGATCTTGCCGCCGCCTACGACGAAGCCGTTGCCTGGCGAGGGTGCGACCCGACGGAGGCGATCGACCATCTCGCCGACGCGGGCAGGGCCGACGTAGTGCGGGCGTTGCGGGTGGCGGTGGCCGCCGCACCCGACTGAGGCCGGGTTTCAGTGCTCTGCCGCGGAGCCGGCCTCGCCGTGGACGCCGTGGCGAAACAGCCGGGGCCTGCGCCGCATCTGCTCCTCCACGAATATCCCGAGCCCGATGGCGAGGAACACGTCGCCGAGTGACACCACGGACCCGGGCAGCGGGATGATGTCGCCGAGGAATGGCAGGTGGGTGGAGCCGTCGAGCGGCACGTGACGGCCGCTGAGCACGGCGTCTGCGCTTCCCCCTGCGATCTCGATGGACGCCGGAAGCACCGGCATGCCCCGGTTCACGGCGATCACGAGGAAGTTCATCAGGATGCCGATCCCTGCGATCCACATTCCCGGAGCATTCCGGTTCATCGCGACCATGGCGAGGATGGGCAGCGCGGAGCCGAGCAGCAGCATCACGGCCAGCGTGCGTTGGTCTGCCGGCAGCAGCCCGGCTGCGAGCTGGAGGGCGAACCCGACGATGAGCAGCCACCACGCCTTGGCTTCCACGTCGAGGAGGTTGCGGATGCGGCCGCCGCGCACACGTCCGACGAGCGCCGAGAACACCAGGGCAACGACGACCCACGACATGACCCGACGTTAGTGCTGCGCGGCAGATCCGCATTTCGCGACGAGCGGCCACCCGGCGGTAGGCTCCGCCCGTCTCGAGCGAGGAGCCATCGATGTTGCGCTACGAGAGGGCGGGGCCCCGGGCGGTCCTGACGATCGACGATCCGCAGCGGCGCAACCCCATATCGACCCAGGTCATCGAGGGCATGCTCGGCGCCGTCGCCGACGTCTCCGATGATCCCTCCATCCGGGTGGTCGTGGTCACCGGTGCGGGTGATCGTGCGTTCTCGGCCGGTGGCGATCTCTCCGGGGGCTTCTTCGACGCCCCGCTCGCCGGCCATGGCGACCGCGGAGCGCTCGCCGACCTGTTCCGGGCGTTTCGCCGGTGCCCGAAGCCGGTCATCGCCAGGGTGAACGGCCATGCCCTTGCCGGAGGGTTCGGTCTGGCGGCGGCGTGCGACATCGTGATCGCCGTCGACCATGCCACGTTCGGGACGCCCGAGGTGAACGTGGGTCTCTGGCCGATGATGATCTCGGCCGTGTTGCAGCGTCTCATCCCGTCGCGGGCGGCGCTGGAGTTGATGCTCACGGGGCGGCGGATCGACGCCGCCGAGGCGCACCGGCTGGGCGTGGTCTCCCGGGTGGTGCCGGCCGCGGAGCTCGACGCTGCGGTGGACGAGACGGTGGCGGCGCTGGAGGCGCTGAGCCCTGCCGCGCTCGCGCTCGGCAAGACGGCCTTCTATGCCGTGGAGGACATGCCCCTCGACGCCGCCCTCGACCATCTCCAGGCAGGACTCACCGCGGTGGCCATGACCGAAGACGCCCCCGAAGGCATGCGGGCCTTCATCGAGAAGCGGCCGCCGGAGTGGAAGGGTCGATGAGCCGTGGAGGTGCGCAGCGAGATGCTCGCAACCGTGTGGCAAACGCTCGTGGAACCCGGCGCAGCCGTCGCCGCAGGTGACGAGATCATCCTGCTCGAGTCGATGAAGATGGAGATCCCGGTGGTCGCCCCGGCCGCCGGCCGCATCGCCGCGGTCCACGTCGTCGAGGGACAGTCGGTTGCCGAGGGAGATCTCCTCGCCGAGATCGACTGAGCCGCTTCCCGTTCAGGAGCCGAACAGCTCGGCGACGTCGGCAGCGAGCGATTCCTCGGTCACCCCGCCGAACTGGCGCTTCACCACGATGCCGTCGCTCGAGATGTAGAACGTCGCAGGGAGCCCGAGCGGCCGGTAGGCGTCGTTGACCTCGTCCTTCTCGTCGAAGCCGATCGTGTACGCAACGCCGATCTCGTCGGCGAACTCGGCCGCCGAGACGGGATCGTCCTGGACGGCCACCCCTACGACCTTGACCTCCGGATGAGCGGTGGCGAAGGCGTCGATCGCCGGCATCTCGGCGCGGCAGGGGAAGCACCACGACGCCCACAGGTTCATGATCACCGGCCGCCCATCGTCGGCGAGGTGCTGGGAGAGCGTGAAGGCTGCCCCGTCGCCGGTCCGTACCGAGAAGTCGGGCGCAGCGTCGTCGCTCTTCGGCGTGTCTGTGGCCGAGTCGGCCAGCTCCTGGAGCGTGGGAGCGTCCTGCAACGCGGTGGCATCGGCCGTCCCACCCTCCGGGTCGCCACCGACCCACAAGAAGATCCCGAAGGCACCGAGGAGGAGGACCAGGACGCCGACGATGACGGCACCGAGGCGGCGTCGGGAGGGAGAACCGTGGCCGAGCTCCGCTGACATGACCGCACGGACGTTAGTGATGCCGGGGAACAACGCCTTCGTGCGTAACGTTGGGCGGGTCACCCGACACAGAGAGACCATGAGCTTCTTCACCCGCAACCGCGAAGAGTTGATCGCAAAGGGCATCGATCCCGCCCGCGTCCCGCCGGGCCAGTACGTGACGGAGCGCTTTCCCGTGCTACACGCAGGCGTCGTTCCCGACGTCGATCTCGCCTCGTGGGACTTCACCGTGGGCGGCCTGGTCGCCGAGGAGAAGCGATGGACGTGGGACGAGTTCTCTGCATTGGATCAGGGCACGCTCCGGGCCGACATCCACTGCGTGACGAAGTGGTCGAAGCTGGACACGGAGTGGGCGGGCACTCCGGTGCGGGCGGTCTGGGACCAGCTCGACGTCGACCCGGCCGCCACACACGTCCTCGTCCACGCCTACCACGGGTTCACCGCCAACCTCCCGATCGACGATTTCGTGCGCGCCGAGAACCTGTTCGCCCACACCTACGACGGTGCGCCGCTCGAGCCCGAGCACGGATACCCGCTGCGCCTCGTCGTTCCCCACCTCTACTTCTGGAAGTCGGTGAAGTGGGTGCGCGGCTTCACGGTGCTCGATCAGGACCAGCCGGGCTTCTGGGAGCGCAACGGCTACCACATGTACGGCGACCCGTTCGAGGAACAGCGCTTCTGGGGGGATTGAGCGAGCGAATCGACCAAGCTCAATCCGGTGACTTCGGACGACCGACACGCCGGATACCGTTCATACTGCCGGCAGCGCCAGGGTCACGCCTCCAGATGGTCGGCGAGGAAGTCGAGCACGTGGGCCTCGTAGGACTGCGGATCGACGTTCCAATTGAGGACATGTCCCGCCTCAGGCACCTCGACGAGGGTCATGGACGCCGGGTGCGCCTCGGCCAGCTCGCGGGCCGGCTCGATCGGCACGCTGTCGTCCTCGAGACCGTGGAAGGCGAGGATCGGAGTGGCCAGGTCGCCGGCGCGTCCTACGTAATCGAGCTCGCCCCAATCGACACCGAAACGCCAGCCCGCCACGAGCTTGGCGACCGAGGTGAGAGACTGCGGGACCGGGAGCCGGATGAGGGGGAGCGACCGGTCATCCGCCCTGAAGTCGATGGTCGCGCCGAAATCGAGCATCCCGGAATCGAGCACGACGGCGTCGACGTGTGCCGCGAGGTCCGATTCGAGCATGAACGCCATCACGATCCCGCCACCCATGCTGTACCCGTACAGGGCGACACGCTGCGCACCGTGGTCGAGGGCGTACTGCACCGCCGCCTCGAGGTCGGGCCACTCCGCAGCGCCGTATCCGTACATGCCGCTCGGGTCGGCCGGCATCCCATCGTCGTTGCGGTAGCTGATGACGAGGGCGTCGTAGCCGGCGCCGACCAGCGGCTCGATCATGCGGTAGGCCTCGCGCAACGGTGCGGACTTCCCGTGCACCATCACGATCCAGCTGTCACCTCCTGCGTCGAAGTGCACGCCTCCCATGTCACCGAGCGGCGATGGGTACGTGATCTCCTCGTAGCCGACCCCGAGGGTTGCAGGGTCGGGTGGCAGCACGTAGCCCGTCATGTCGACGAGGGTGCCTGCGCCGAGCGGTTCCGCCCCGGGATACGGCGTGAACGGCCTGACCACCGTGTCCGCGCTCTGTGTCGCGACGTCGCCGACCCAGCCATACCCTCCGGGCCACTCGATGCCACGCAGACCGATCCCCGCGACGTGGTCGTTCTCGGTGCCGGTGAGGCTGAGCGTCACCGACCCGTCGGCGACGGCCAGCACCTCGACGTCGTACGCCGGCGATCCAGGGGTCTCGACCTCGAGCGCCCCGGATCGGATCTCATTGGAGAACATCCACCCGCCGCCGGCGTAGAACACGACGAGGAGGAGCGCGGCGATGCCGATCGTCCAGCGGACCCAGCGTCGGGACAGGATGGATCGCCGGGCCTCGGCGTGCGGCGGATGCTCCGCCGTCTCGGGCCGGGTGAGGAGCATCGTGACCATGAGCCACCCCCTGGCCTGCCGTGGGGCGCACCGGCCCGCTCGCTGCCGGGACGACGACGGGCGTCCAACGCGGCATCACCATCAACGTACGGATGACGGCTCAGCCCGGGGAGAGCCGATGGTCGCTTTCTCGTACCGAAGTCGGGACGCTTCGACTCAGGTGTCCCAGTTGGCGACGATGGCGGCGAACTCGCGGTCGATGAGGGCCTGGTCTCGGGGGCGGCTCAGGTTGGACATGTCCGAGATCGCGCCCCGCCATCCGACGAGTGCGGTCCCCATCACGAGGGTGACGATGGTGACTCCGAAGACTGCGAGGACCTGCATGGCTCCTGGCTCCCTATCGACGACTGGCCTGACGTGATATTCATCGGCAGATCGAGCGCGCGCCATGAGACCGCGGACCCAAAATGGGTCGATCGGCCGCCGTCCGGCCCCTCCGAGACGGGGCACACGGCCGTGGTCGGCGCAGGCGTCGGGCCATAGCGTGACCAGAGAACAGGCTCGCGCTCCAAGGAGACCCCATGTCCGACCGCACGTTCCTCGTTCTCGGCGGTGCCGGTCTCGTCGGCCGGCAGGTGGCGCAACGCATCGGCACGGACCTGCGGCCGGACAGGATCGTGATCGTCTCGCGTCGCGAGACGAGCGTTGCCGAGGCGGTGCAGTGGCTCCGGGCCGAGTGCCCCTCGGTGGAGGTCGTGGGGGAGTGGGGCGATGTGTTCCTGCGCGAGGACTACGCACGGTCGAGCCGGTCTGAGCTCCTGGTGGACGCCGAGTCTCGTGAGGGCATCTTCGCCGATCTGCTCGGTCCGGTCGACGAGGCCTATGGGCGCTCGCGGCTCGCCGGCCTGATTCGCACCTACCGCCCCGACGTGGTGATCGATGCGATCAACACGGCGACGGCGATCAGCTACCAGGACGTGTACACCACCTCCGTGATCGCCAAGCAGACGGTCGAGGCGGGGGTCTCGACGGAGCGGGCGAACAAGATCGAAGGCGTGGTCGAGTCGCTCATCCTGTCGCAGTCTGAGCCGCAACTCATTCGTCACATCATGATCCTCGACCGGGCGCTGCGGGAGGTGGGGAGCAGGCTCTACCTCAAGATCGGCACCACCGGCACCGGAGGGATGGGCCTCAACATCCCCTATACCCACAGCGAGGATCGCCCGTCGGCGAAGCTCATGACCAAGACGGCGGTCGCCTTCGCCCACTCCGGGCTCCTCTTCCTCATGGCGCGCACCGCAGGCGGCCCGATCGTGAAGGAGATCAAGCCCGCTGCTCTCATCGGGTACGCCCGCATCGCCCATGCCCCGATCATCGAGAAGGGGAGCGCGGTGCGCCGCTTCCGGTCCCAGGAGGTGCCGCTCGACGATCGGCTCGAGCTGTCGATGGACGACGACGGTTTCGAGCAGCTCGGCGATGTCGAGTTGCCCGTCATCGACACCGGTGAGAACGGGGTGTTCACCAAGGGTGAGTTCGAGGCGATCACGTCGATCGGGCAGATGGAGTTCGTCACCCCCGAGGAGATCGCCGAGCTCGTCGTCTACGAGATCCGTGGCGGGAACACGGGGAAGGACGTGGTCGCCGCCATCGACGGCAGCGTGCTCGGCCCGTCCTATCGGGGCGGGGTCCTCCGCAGCCAGGCGCTCGACGTGCTCGCCAAGCTGGAGCGCGAGACGGGCACCCACTCGGTGGCGCTCGGTCAGCTCGGACCGCCGGAGCTGTCCAAGCTGTTGTGGGAGGCCGAGCTGCTGCGCATCGAGTACGGCACGCTCGAGGACGTGGCGAAGGTCACGGCTGGAGACGCATCAGAGCGACTCCTCGGCCGGCTCGAGGCGACACCGGAGCTGCGCGACACGGTGACCTCGCTCGGGCTCGGCATCCTCCTGCCGGATGGGCGCCGGTTGCTGCGGGGCCCGTTCCTCCGCATACCCGAGATCCCCGGCAAGCGCACCGTCGCCGTCGCGCCGGACGACAGGGATCGCTGGGCCGACAAGGGCTGGGTCGACCTCCGGCCCGCCAACTTGGCGAGATGGCAGAAGCGCTTCGAGGCGATGCACGCCGCCGGCGCCCCGCGGCCCGAAGCCGGTTCCGACACGGTCCGGCTCGAGACCTATCCATTCGAGCGCATCGAGATCGGTGTCGTCGTCGCCTGGGTCCTCGCCAACGAGCTCGGCGGCTTCCGGATCAAGTGAGCCACGTTTGGTGATCCCCCCCNNGGGGGATCGCAGAGCGCAGCGATGCGAGGGGGGTGAGGCGAGGCTGCGTGAGCCTGAAGGCTCATGCAGGATCGAGCCGTCGCCCTGCCCACCTCGCCGTCCACGAAGAAACCCCCTCAGACGGATCCTTCGGATCCGCCAGCTCCCCCTGGAGGGGGAGCCATCCGAGAGCCGGCTTGCTGATACGGGGAAATCATTCGGACGATCATGTCACCCGTACGCGCCGCCGGTGGCGTCATAAGGGTGAGATGACCGACGAGGAGATCTACCGCAAGTATGCCGACGATCTGGTGCGGTTCGCCACGGGCCTCGTCGGTCCGTTCGACGCACCGGACGTCGTGACGGATGCGTGCTTGCGGGCCTTCAAGGCCGATGCCTGGCGGGACGTCGCCAACCACAGGGCCTATCTCTACCGCACGGTCCTCAACCAAGCGCGCTCCCATCACCGCTCGACGCTGCGGCGCCGGCTGCGGGAGATGCGGAGCGCACCCACCGAGGAGGTCCACGTGACGGACACGGACCTCGACGTGCTTGCAGCGGTCGACCGGCTCAGCGTGCACCAGCGCGCGGCCGTGATCCTCACCTACTGGGAGGACCTCCCACCGGGTGACGTCGCAGCACGACTCGGCATGTCGAGCGGCTCGGTGAAACGCCATCTGGCCCGGGCTCGCAGCCGTCTCAGGGAGTACCTCGATGCGTGATTCAGACGACACCAAGCTGCGTGAACTGGCGTACCGGCTGGCCCAGATGGCGCCCGACGCCCCACCCTTCCCGGAGGAGCCCATGGTCCAGCTGCGGCCATCCCCGACCACCCGTCCCACCCCGCCCCGCCGCCGTTCGCCACTCGTCCTGGTGGGCGCGGCGGCCCTCGCCGTGCTGCTCGTCGTCGGGGGGCCGCTGCTGCTCGACCGGCTGACCACTGACGAGACCGTGGGTCCGGCGACGACGCTGCCGCCCACCACGGCGACGGCGCCACCCACGACCCAGCCCACGTCGACCACCGCAACGCTGCCGCCGGCAGTGCCGACGAACGTCACGATGTACTTCGTCGACGGGGCCGGTCATCTGGTCCCGGTGGGTCGGGTCGTAGATGCGGGCCCGAACACCCACGACCAGCTCGCCGCCACCCTCGGTGCGCTCTTCTCCGGCACGACGTCCGACGACCAGGCCGTCGTGCCAGGAATCGGCACCTCGATCCCGGCCGGCGTGACGCTCGCCGGGCTCGATACCGACCCGAGCGGGGGCTCCGGATCTGCCGTTGTCGTCGTGAGCGACGACTTCCGGGCCGCCGACTGGGCGGCGGTTGGGCAAGTGGTCTACACAGCGACGCAATTCTCCGACATCGCAACGGTGGCGCTCTACTTCGGCAACGGTGCGCCAGCGGTCATCGCCGACGGCACCGTNNTCGCCGTTCACCGTCGCCGGTGTGGCCAACGTCTTCGAGGCGCAACTCGGCTACGAGCTCGTCACCGTCGACGGCGCGGTCCTCGCCGCTGGGAACGCGATGGCGTCGTGCGGCACCGGGTGCTGGGGCGACTTCTCAATCGACGTCGCGTACGAGGCGCCCCAGGTCGAAGTCGGGTATGTGATCGTATACACGACCTCGCCCCAGGACGGCTCGCGCATCGACGAGGTGCGCCACCTCGTCACCATCGAGGCGAACCCGGGCGAGCCCCGGACGGCCACGCCCTACACGGTGCTGGCCGACGTGCCGGGCGGCGCTCCGCTCGACGGGCTGACCGTGGTGACCTCGCCGCTCACCATCTACGGCACCACCGGCGAGGGAACCGAGCTCCGCGTGAACGGGCAGGTCGTGCCCGTCACCGACGGCTCGTGGGAGACGACCATCGACCTCGTTCCCGGCGCCAACGAGATCCTGATCGAGGACGTCGAGTTCAACGGCACCTACACCGTGACGTACGTCCCGGACGGCACGGTCGAGTTCGGCTACGTCGACCGCCTGCTCGAGGACGGGCTCCAGATCGACGTCGCCGAATGGCTGACCGGCGATGCTGCGAACCAGGCGGCGTTCGAGGATGGCGTCATCGGGTCGGTCGAGGAGGGTGTGCCCGGTGGCTTCTACATCAAGAACGTCGACGGCGGGCTCCGTGACCTCCCCGTCGGCGTCCAGGAGCCGGTCGTCTTCCTGGCGACACCTGTCGAAGGGCCGGTGACGATGGTGAAGGTGCCGATCCTGGAATGGTCGGCGCTCTTTGCGCCCGACGGAACGCCGTGGGACACCAACGCCGGCGAGCAGCCGCCGGAGCCCGTTACGCCGCACTTCGGCTACTTCGGGGCCGGCACGGTGAGTGCGCCCTACTGGTTCACCCTCGACGCCGACGGCACGCTGCTCCAGGTCGTTCAGCAGTACATCCCCTGACCCTGGCAAGAACGACGATTCTTTCGCCCCGACGCAACGCAGGCCCCGATTCCCCACGAAAAGGGGGGTCGGGGCCTCTCGGTAGGATGTTTGCTGAGAGCACTCGACATCACCCGGCACCGAAAGAGGCGACGATGGCAGCGGTACACGACCCCTTCGAGGCACGCACGACGATCGACACGCCCCTCGGCGAGCGGGTGGTGTACCGGCTCGATGCCCTGAAGCACCTCGGTGACGTCGATGCGCTGCCGTACACGATCAAGGTGCTGCTCGAGTCCGTGCTGCGCAACCACGACGGCCGGGTCGTCACGGATGACGACGTGACGGCGCTCGCCCAGTACGACGCCTCCAAGGTCGAGGAGACCGAGATCGCCTTCACCCCTGGACGGGTGGTCCTCCAAGACTTCACCGGCGTCCCTGCGGTGGTCGACCTCGCCGCCATGCGCTCGGCGGTGGTGCGCATGACGGGCGACCCGGCTGCGGCGCAGAAGGTCAACCCGCTCGTGCCCAGCGACCTCGTGATCGACCACTCGGTGCAGGTCGACGCCTTCAACAGTGGGATGGCGCTCCAGATCAACTCCGAGCGCGAGTTCGAGCGCAATCGGGAGCGCTACGAGTTCCTCAAGTG
>DKBA01000005.1 GCA_002450985.1 Acidimicrobiia bacterium UBA6912 | reverse complement strand
GTGACGCCGGCAGCGTCCCCCTCGAGTCCCACCAGCACCGTCGCCGCTGCGGCGAGGGTGGGGGCGGCGATCAGGCGAAGGCCGCTGCCCACGAGCACGTCGGCGCCGATCGTCGGGCGCTTCATGCGGGCCAGCTGCACACCGAGGGTGAGCAGCATCACGGGGATCATCGCATCGGCGAGGAGGCCGACCGCCCTGTCCAGGAACAGCGGGAGGTCGGCGTTGGTGACGTTGACGACGACGGCCAGGGGAACGACGGCGACTGCGGGGGTGCTGACCGCCGTCCACACCGCCTTCGCAGGATGTGAGGTACGCCACGTCGCCGCCGTGACCCCGATGAGGAACGCCGACACGTTGACCGTCAGGAAGGCGACGCCGGCGAGGTCGAGGGCCTGCTCTCCGAACTCGAAGGCCACGATCGGGAGCCCGAAGTTGCCGACGTTGCCGTAGACGGCGATCAGCACGAGTGCCGCAGTGACGGTCGGGGTCCGGCCCAGCAGCCGCCCGGTGCCCCACCCGANNCGCAGGCTACCGGCCCTGGTGTGGGGCGCTCCAAGAGGTCGTCTCGTTTCGTTCGCACTGGACCGAAACGCTCATGATCGGGACCTTGCGGGACCTTCGCCCCTATTCCTGAGTCGTTGACTCAATGACTCTGCGGCTTGACGTCTAGGGAGGAGATGTGAGGCGACCCGAGCTCGTCGATTTCAGCCAAGAGCGCATCAAGGTACTCCACTACACGTGGATCGCTTTCTTCATCTCCTTCTACATCTGGTTCAACATGGCGCCGCTCGCGACGACGATGCTGCGGGACGTCGGGTGGTTGACCGAAGAGCACATCAAGGTGCTGGCGATCGTGAACGTCGCTCTCACCATTCCCGCCCGCATCCTGGTCGGGGCGTTGATCGACAAGTACGGACCGCGCCTCGTGTTCTCCGGCCTGCTGGTCACCATGGCGATCCCGACCTTCGTGTTCGCCTTCGGAGACAGCATCGCCCAACTGTTCGTGTCGAGACTCGTCCTCAGCACCGTCGGGGCGAGCTTCGTCATCGGGATTCGCATGGTGGCGCAGTGGTTCCCACCGAAGATCATCGGACGGGCCGAAGGCTTCTACGCAGGCTGGGGCAACTTCGGAAGTGCGTGGGCGGCGATCACGCTGCCGTGGATCGCCATCACGTTCTTCGAGGGCTGGTTGGGCATCCAGGACGGGTGGCGCTGGGCGCTCTTCGTCAACGGCGTCGTCGCACTCGTGTACGGCGTCATGTACTACTTCCTCGTTCGCGACACACCCGAGGGCGTGCCCTTCGTGGGTGTGAAGAAGACGCAGCCGATGCTCGTCTCCACGCACGGTGACCTCGTCCAGTATCTGCTGTGGTCGTTCCCGATATTCGGTGCGCTCGGCCTGCTTGCGTGGCGGATCAATCGTATCGACATCGACGGCTCCCCCCTGATCTCGGGAACCACGCTGTGGGTGATCTACGCAGTGCTCCTCGTGTTCTACGCGGCGCACGTGGCGAAGTCGCTCCAGGTGAACCTTCCCCACCTCAGGGCGGGGGTGCCCGAGGAGGAGCGCTATCCCTTCTCCAGCGTCGCGGCGCTCAACACCACGTACGTCGCCAACTTCGGTGCGGAGCTGGCGGTGGTCTCGATGCTCCCGGCGTTCTTCGAGGAGACCTTCACGCTCGGTCCCGAGGCGGCCGGGCTCATCGCCTCGTCGTTCGCCGTGGTCAACCTGTTCGCTCGCCCGCTCGGTGGGCTCATCTCCGACTCTCTTCGCAATCGCAAGCTGGTGATGCTCGGCTACATGCTCGGCATCGCCTTCGGCTTCGCCGGCATGGGGTTCATCGACGCGGCGTGGCCGATCTGGGCTGCCGTTGCGATCACCGTGGCGTGCTCGGTGTTCGTGCAAGGCGCCGAGGGCGCGACCTTTGCGGTCATCCCGCTCATCAACAAGCGCATGACCGGTCAGATCGCAGGCATGGCCGGCGCCTTCGGCAACGTGGGAGCCGTCGTCTACCTGGTGGTCTTCTCGTTCGTCGATGCCTCCACCTTCTTCTACATCCTCGCCGGGGGCGCATTCGTGTCGTGCCTCTACGTGCTGGCGTTCCTGCGGGAGCCGGAGGGGGCGTTCGCCGATGAGATGTACACCGCAGACCAGCTCGCACAGGCGGAGGCACCGGCATGACGGCGCCCACGAGGAAGGCCGGGGGAGACTGGCTCGCAGAGTGGGCACCCGAGGACGAGACGTTCTGGGAGACCACCGGCAAACGCATCGCATGGCGCACCCTGTGGGTGACGACCGCCAATCTCACGATGGCGTTTGCGGTGTGGTTCCTCGTCAGTGCCCTCGTCGTTCGGCTCCCCAACGTCGGTTTCGACCTGTCGACGTCNNTTCATGCCGAGCACGAGCCTCTTCTTCCCCAAGCGCCTCCAGGGAACGGCGCTCGGCCTTCAGGCGGGGATCGGCAACTTCGGGGTGAGCCTGGTTCAGTTCGTCACTCCGTGGATCATCGGTTTCGCCGCGTTTGGCGCCGTGGTCGGCGGGCCGCAGACCTTCTCGAAGGACGACGTCACCAAGGACATCTGGCTACAGAACGCTGCGTTCGTCTGGATCCCACTCGTTGCCGTTCTCTCGGTGCTGGCGTGGTTCATGCTGCGCAGCGTCCCGGTGCGGGCAAACGTGCGCGAGCAGATGGACATCTTCCGCAACAAGCACACGTGGCTGATGACGTCCCTGTACGTCATGACCTTCGGCTCGTTCGCCGGCTTCTCGGCCGCCTTCCCCCTCCTGATCCGCGAGGTGTACGGCGGATTCGACGGGGCCCCGGACCCGTTGACCTATGCCTTCCTGGGTCCGCTCGTCGGGTCGGCGGCGCGCGTGGTAGCGGGACCGATCTCAGACCGCGTCGGCGGCGCCAAGGTCACCCAGGTGGCCGGCATCGGCTTGCTCGGCTCTGCGATCGGAGTGCTGTTCTTCCTCGATCCGAGCTCGCTCGATCAGTTCCCGTGGTTCGTGGTGTTCATGCTCGGGCTGTTCCTCTTCTCGGGGATCGGCAACGCCTCGACGTACAAGCAGATGCCGATGATCTTCCCGCCGCGACAGGCGTCGGGCGTGCTCGGATGGACGGCGGCCATCGCCGCCTACGGGCCGTTCGTGTTCTCGTCACTCATCGGTGCCGTGATCGGCGCCACCGGGCGCCCCACGGGGTTCTTCATCGGGGTCGCCGCCTTCTACACGGTCAACCTGGCCGTCAACTGGTGGTTCTACGCTCGGAAGGGAGCGGAGAAGCCGTGTTGATGTGCGACGCAAAGGGGTGCCGGCAATGAGGCTCGAGATCACTCGGAAGTCCGATCTGGCGGTTCGAGCACTCGGCGTGCTCCGGTCGACGGATCGCACCAAGGGCTCGGATCTCGCCGCCCGTATCGGCACCACGCCTGCGTTCGTGTCGCAGGTGATGGCGCCCCTCGTTCGCAACGGCTGGGTGCGGTCGGACCCTGGTCCGACGGGTGGGTACGAGCTCTCGACCGATCTCGACGAGATCTCGATGCTCGACGTGATCGAAGCGATCGAGGGTCCGACCGTGAATGGGACCTGTGTTCTGCGGGGTGGTCCGTGTCCGACGGACAAGAACTGCGCCCTCCACGACGCCTGGCTCATGGCGAGGGGCGCGCTCCTCGACGAGCTGGCTGCCATCCCGCTGACGGCGGTGCTGCCGGCGAAGGAGGTTGCATGATGATCGAGCGTGTGGTCGTCGCGGTCCTCGTAGTGCTGCTTGTCGCCCTCGGCGCCGGCCCCGCGGCCGGTCAGAGTGAGGATGAGGGACGGTCCCTCTACGACCAGAACTGCGCCGCATGCCACCAGCCCGGCGGTGCGGGTCTCCCCGGCGCCTTTCCACCGCTGGCCGGCAACCCCAACGTCGCCGATGCGGAGTACGTGCGCCACGTGATCGTCAATGGTCTGAGTGGTCCGATCACCGTGCTGGGGGAGACCTACGACGGGGTGATGCCGCCGGTGACGGCGCTCGACTCCGCCCAGATCGACGCCGTCATCGCCTACCTCCAGTCGCTCGGCGGNNCGGCGGGAGCACGACGACCACGGTCCCGGCGGGGCCCGTCGCCGGTGACGCCGCCCACGGCGAGGCGCTCTTCTCCGGGTCCGCTCGTCTCGAGAACGGTGGACCGGCGTGCTTCTCGTGCCACCAGGCCGGCGCCTACTCGCAGTCGGGCGCTGGGCTCGGGCCCGACCTCACCGACGCCTTCTCCCGGCTCGGTGGAGAGGTGGGCCTCGCCGGATGGCTCGCCAACCCGCCGTCACCGACGATGCAGCCGATCTTCATCGAAAAGCCGCTCACCGAGACCGAGATCGCCGACCTGATCGCCTTCCTGGCCGCGGCCCAGACAGAGGTGGGCGGCGCCACCGCATCGGGTGGATTCGACTGGATGCTGGCCGGCGGCGTGCTCGGCCTCGGCCTCCTGCTGGCCTTCATGGCGTTCGTCATCGCGGGCCCGCGTCCCGCCTATTCGGATCGACTGAGGAGCAGGGTATGAACGACAACTGGATCCAAGAGACGGTCGACCCGGCCGCCCGCCAGTGGGAGGAGTTCTATCGCAACCGCTTCCAGCACGACAAGCGGGTCCGCACGACGCACGGCGTCAACTGCACCGGAAGCTGCTCGTGGGAGGTGTTCGTCAAGGACGGCATCGTCACCTGGGAGATGCAGGCCACCGACTACCCCGAGCTCGAGGAGGGACTCCCTCCGTACGAGCCTCGCGGCTGCCAGCGCGGCGCTTCCTTCTCGTGGTACCTGTACAGCCCGATCCGGGTGAAGTACCCGTACGGCAGGGGCGAGCTGATCGACATGTGGCGCGACGCCAAGAAGCGGGCGCTCGGCGACCCGGTCACCGCCTGGGAGATCATCCAGACCGAACCGGGCTGGCGGGCCCGCTACCAGCAGGCGAGGGGCAAGGGCGGTTTCCGTCGCATCTCGTGGGACGAGGCGCTCGAGATCGCCGCGGCATCGACGGTCTACACGACCAAGACCTACGGGCCGGACCGGGTGGCAGGTTTCTCGCCGATCCCGGCCATGTCCCAGATCAGCTACGCCGCAGGCAGCCGGTTCCTGTCGCTGCTCGGCGGCGTCGTGATGAGCTTCTACGACTGGTACTGCGACCTTCCTCCCGCATCGCCGGAGATCTGGGGGGAGCAAACCGACGTCCACGAGGCGGCCGACTGGTACAACAGCCGCTTCATCGCCGTCGTCGGCTCCAACGTCAACATGACCCGCACGCCCGACACGCACTTCCTGTCCGAGGTGCGACACGCCGGGGCCAAGCTGGCCGTGTTCAGCCCCGACTTCTCCATGGTGGCGAAGTACGCCGACTGGTGGATCCCCGCCAACGCCGGCCAGGACGCCGCCTTCTGGCTGGCCGTCGATCACGTGATCCTCACCGAGTGGTACCGGGACCGCACGACGCCGTACTTCGACGAGTACGTGAAGCACTACACCGACCTCCCCTTCCTCGTGGAGATCGACGAGCACGGGCAGCCGGGCCGGTGTCTGCGGGCCAACCGTCTTGCCGGCTACGAGGACGTCGAGCACGGCGATTGGAAGCTCCTCGTCTGGGACGACGAGGAGGACGAGCCGCGAATGCCCAACGGCACCATCGGGTACCGCTGGGCCGAGGCCGAGAAGGGCCACTGGAACCTCGAGATGGCGGACAAGGTGAAGGGCGGCAAGATCGCCCCGCGCCTCAGCTTGATCGACCGTCACGACGGCGTCGTCGACGTGGCGTTCGACGACTTTGGCGGGGTCGCACCGGTGCGGCGGGGCGTGCCGGTGCGCCGCCTCGCCACCGTGATCGGCACGGTCACCGTCACCACAGTCTTCGACCTGCTCATGGCTCGCTTCGGGGTCCACCGCGGCCTCGCCGGCTACGACGCGCAGGACTACGACGACGAGGACGTGCCCTACACCCCGGCGTGGCAGGAGAAGTACACCGGCATCCACCGCGACACGGTCGTGAAGTTCGCCAGGGAATGGGCCCGCAACGGCGAGCTGACGAAGGGCAAGAACCTCGTCATCATCGGCGCCGGCGCCAATCACTGGTACCACAACAACCTGCTCTATCGCTCGGCGATCACGGCGCTGATGCTCACCGGCTCGGTGGGGGTCAACGGCGGCGGGCTCGGCCACTACGTCGGCCAGGAGAAGGTGGTCAACCAGGCGTCCTGGTCGTCGGTCGCCTTCGGGCTCGACTGGGGCATGGCCCCCCGTCACCAGAACACCCCCTCGTTCCACTACGTCCACTCCGATCAGTGGCGCTACGAGCGGGGCTACCGGGACTACGACACGTTGCCCGAGGGCAACGGCCATGTCGACCACACGATCGACCATCAGGCCCGCGCCGTCCGTATGGGCTGGCTGCCGTTCTTCCCCCAGTTCGACGCCAATCCGCTCGAGCTGGTGAGGAGGCTGCGCCGCACCGGGGCGGCGACCGACGAGGAGGTGGTCCGCGCCGTCGTGGCCGAGCTGGCCGAGGGGAAGCTCGGATTCGCCGTCGACGATCCCGACGCACCATCCAACTGGCCACGCACCTGGTTCATCTGGCGTGGCAACGCCATCGGCACGTCCGCCAAGGGTCACGAGTTCTTCATGCGTCACTACCTGGGCACCCACTCGACGGCCATCGCCGCCGAGCCCGACGACCACGGAGTCGCCGAGGTCACCGTCCGGCCGGATGCGCCCATCGGCAAGATGGACCTCGTCGTCGACCTCAACTTCCGCATGGACACGTCGGCGCTGTACTCGGACATCGTGCTGCCGGCCGCCACGTGGTACGAGAAGGACGACCTCAACACCACCGACTGCCACTCCTTCATCAACCCGATGCAGGCGGCGGTGGCCCCGGCGTGGGAGTCGAGGTCCGACTGGCAGATCTTCTCGGCCATCGCCGAGCGGGTGTCCCGGCTGGCGGCGGGACACCTTCCCGACACGGTCGAGGACGTGGTGATGATCCCGCTCACCCACGACACCCCGGATGAGATCTCCCAGCCCGTGGTCGCCGACTGGCGGAACGGCGAGGTGGAGCCGATCCCCGGGAAGACCATGCCCAAGTTCCGCATCGTCACGCGGGATTACGCCCATCTCCACGAGCAGATGGCGAGCCTCGGTCGCGGCACCAGGGCCAACGGGGTCGCCGCCCATGGCCTCAAGATCCCCGTCGAGGACTACTACGACGAGCTGGCGAGGCGCCAGCCCTTCCTCGGCGCGCCCGGTGCCAACGGCGACGCCTTGCCGTCGCTGGTGCGGGACCGGGAGGTCTGCGAGGTGATCCTCGCCCTCGATCCGGCCTCGAACGGCGAGCTCGCCTACCGGGCCTTCGAGGCCGAGGAGGCGAAGACCGGTCGCATGCTGCGCCACCTCGGCGACGGCCAGCGCGACGTCCGCTGGGACTTCTCCGACATCGTCGCCCAGCCGCGCAGGGTGCTCACCACGCCGACCTGGTCGGGGTTGGTGGCCAAGGGGCGGGCCTACAGCCCGTTCACGTTCAACGTCGAGCACCTGGTGCCGTGGCGTACCCTCACCGGACGCCAGCACTTCTACCTCGACCACGAGCGCTACCGGGAGTGGGGCGAGCACCTCCCTGTGTACAAGCCTCGACCCGACCACAGCATGCTCTCGGAGACCGAGCAGAGCCTCGCCGAGGGGCAGGGCGGGCGGATGTTCAGCTACATCACCCCCCACGGCAAATGGTCGATCCACTCCACGTACTCGGACAACCACCGCATGATGACGCTGTCGCGCGGCGGCTACCCGGTGTGGATGAACGACAAGGACGCCGCCGACCTCGGCATCGCCGACAACGACTGGGTGGAGCTGTACAACGACAACGGCGTCTTCGTGCAGCGCTGCGTCACGTCCTCGCGGATCCCCCGCAACACCGTGTTCGTGTACCACGCCACCGAGCGGACCATCGGCATCCCGATCTCGCCTCGGCGCAAGAAGCGGGCGGGCATGAACAACTCGCTGACCCGAGCCCGGCTCAAGCCGGTGCTGATGACGGGCGGCTACGCCCAGTTCTCGTACTTCTTCAACTACTGGGGGCCCACCGGAGTCAACCGCGACACCTTCGTCTACGTCCGCCGGGTCGACCGGCCCGAGTGGTGAGGAGGAACGGCATGAGAGTCCGCGCCCAGATGAGCATGCTCTTCCACCTCGACAAGTGCATCGGGTGCCACACCTGCTCGGTCGCCTGCAAGAACCTGTGGACCGACCGTGCCGGTGCCGAGTACATGTGGTGGAACAACGTCGAGACCCGTCCCGGCACCGGCTACCCCACCGGGTGGGAGGACCAGGACCACTACAAGGGCGGCTGGCGCCGCGACGACAAGGGCCGCCTGCACCTGACCCTGCAGAACAAGCCGACCGGCATCGCCCGCTTGTTCTTCAACCCGGCGCTGCCGCAGCTCGACGACTACTACGAGCCGTTCACGTTCCGGTACGGAGACCTGTTCTCGGCGCCGGCCGGGGAGCAGCAGCCCACCGCCCGCCCCATCTCGATGGTCACCGGAGACGAGATGGAGATCGCCGGCGGCCCCAACTGGGACGACGATCTCGGCGGCTCACAGGTGTACGCCCGCAACGACCCCAGCCTCGACGGCATCGACCCCGACGTGCGGTCCCAGCTCGAGGAGATCGAGCGGGTGGTTTTCAACTACCTGCCCCGCATCTGCAACCACTGCCTCAACCCGGCCTGCGTGGCGGCGTGCCCGTCTGGCGCCATCTACAAGCGGGCCGAGGACGGCATCGTGCTCGTCAACGAGAACAAGTGCCGGGCGTGGCGGATGTGCGTCGCCGCATGTCCCTACAAGAAGGTGTACTACAACTGGTCCACCGGCAAGTCGGAGAAGTGCATCCTGTGCTTCCCGCGGATGGAGACCGGCCAGGCGCCCGCCTGCGCCCACTCCTGCGTGGGCCGGATCCGCTACATGGGCGTGCTCCTGTACGACCAGGACCTCATCACCGCCGCCGCCGGGGCGCCGGAGACCGAGCTGCTCCGGGCGCAACTCGACGCCATCCTCGACCCGTGGGACGAGCGGGTGGTGACGGCGGCGAACGCCGCGGGCATCGACGACGGCTGGATCGCCGCCGCCCGCCGGTCGCCTGCGTGGAGGTTCGTCAAGGAGTGGGGGCTGGCCCTGCCGCTCCACCCCGAGTACCGCACGGTGGCGATGATGTTCTACATCCCGCCGCTGTCGCCGGTGGTAGCGACCATCGAGCGCAACCTCACCAAGCTCGACCTGCCGGCCGAGCGCGTCGACTTCGAGCTGTTCGACGAGCTCGACAAGGCGAGGCTGCCCATCCGCTACCTCGCCAATCTGTTCTCGGCCGGAGACGAGGACGTCATCCGTGCCGTCCTGCGCAAGATGCTGGCGGTGCGCATCTACAAGCGGCGCCAGAGCGTCGACGGCGTGGTCGACGACGCCACCGTCGCGCTCCTCGCCTCGGCGGGCACCACCCCACAGGAGGCGGAGGACATCTACCGGCTCACCACGCTCCCGACGGTCGAGGAACGGTTCGTGATGCCGCCCTATCACCGGGAGATGTCGATCGAAGCCGTCAACGACCCGCTGCGTCACAAGGGTGCTGCCGGCGTCGGCTACGTCACGCCACCGAGGAGGGGCGCATGACCGCCTCGGTCGCTTCCACCGTCGCCCTCGGGTTCCGCTATCCGTTCCCCGGCCATGCCGATGCCTTGCGCGATGCGGTCGATGCGATGCCCGCAGGGGCGGCCCGTACCGCCATGGGGCGTTTCGCCGCCGAGGTCGTCTCGTTGCCGTCGAGCGAGTGGGAGGAGCTCCACACCCGGACGCTCGACCTGTCCCCCCTGTTCGTGCCGTACGTCGGGCACGTGGCCTGGGGGGAGAGCTACCGCAGGGGAGCCTTCATGGCGGAGATGAAGGCGGCGCAGACGGCGGCCGGCGTCGACCAGCACGGTGAGCTGCCCGACCACATCGAGCCGATCCTCCGCTACCTCGATGTCGCGACCGATCTGCTGCCCGACCTCGTCGATGCTCTGCCCGGCGCCGTCGCCGAGATGCGCAAGGACCTGAAGAAGCGGGAGCCGGCCAACCCCTACCGCCACCTGCTCGCCGCGGCGGCGGCGGTGGTGGATGCCGCCCTCGCCACACCCACGGGAGCCCGCTCATGAACGGGAACGAGATGCTGTTCGTCGCCTTCCCCTACGCCGCCTTCGTCATCGCGGTCGTGGTGAGCATCCTGCGCTGGCGGCGCCATCCCTTCACGGTGTCGGCGCTGTCGTCGCAGCTCCTGGAGAACCGGCGACTGTTCTGGGGATCGGTGTCGTTCCATTGGGGCATCACCGTGATCCTGGTCGGCCACCTGCTCGCCCTGCTCGTCCCGAGCGGCTTCGAGCTGTGGAACGGGGCGCCGGTGCGCCTCTACCTGCTCGAGGCGACCGGGTTCGCCCTCGGGCTGTGGGCGCTGTTCGGGGTCGTCGTGCTGCTGGCCCGTCGCTTCATGGTGCGCCGGGTGCAGGCGGTCACGACGCCGATGGACATCGTCGTGCTCGTCCTCATCCTCGTGCAGGTGGTCACGGGGTTGTGGATCGCCCTCGGCTACCGCTGGGGATCGTTCTGGGGCACGGCGGTCTTCGTGCCGTACGTGCGGTCGCTCATCACGCTGTCGCCTCGGCCCGAGCTGGTCGAGGCGCTGCCGATCGTGCTCAAGACGCACGTTCTGGCGTTCTTCGCCTTCCTGGCGGTGTTTCCCTTCACCCGGCTCGTGCACATCATCACGGTGCCGCTCGGGTACCTCACCCGGCCCTGGCAGAAGGTGATTCGCAACCGGCCCGAGCCGGCGGTGTACCACCCCGCAGCCGATCGCACGCTGGAGCGGGTGCCGTGACCGCCGTCACGGACCTCACCGCTGCGCGGGTGGCGGCGGCGCTGGAGCGGGTGATCGACCCAGAGCTGGGCATCGACATCGTCGACCTCGGCCTCGTCTACGGCGTGGAGGTCGAGGGCGGACGTGCCCATGTCGAACTCGGCGTCACCACTCCGGCGTGCCCGTTCTCTCGGCAGCTCGCCGAGGATGCTGCGGCGGCGGTGCTCGCCATGCCGGGTGTCGAGGCGGCAGACGTGACACTGTGCTTCGAGCCGCCGTGGTCGCCGGAGATGCTGAGCGAGCGGGGGAAGCGGCGGCTCGGCTGGCGATGACCCGACCGGTCCGCATCGCGTTGCTCGGTGCTGCGGCCGCCGCGATGATTGCCGGGCTGTGGGGCGGGCTCGTCCGCATCGGTGTCCCCCTGCCGAGTAGGGGCCCGGCCTCGCCGGCCGAGCACGGCGTGATGATGGTGGTCGGCTTCTTCGGGGCGCTCATCTCCCTGGAGCGAGCCGTCGCCCTCGACCGCCGGTGGGCCTTTCTCGCCCCGCCGCTCGCCGTGCTCGGCGCTGCAGCTCCGCTACCTGCCGCATCGCTCGCTGGAGCTGCGATCTTGCTGTCCGGATCGCTGCTGGTGTGGCGGCGCCAGCCGGCCCTGTTCACCGCAGTGATGGCCATCGGAGCGGGCGCGTGGCTGGCGGCCGCCGTGGCCGACCTGGTCGACGCTCCGCTCCACAGGCAGGCACCGTGGCTCGCCGCGTTCCTCGTGCTCACGATCGTGGGGGAGCGGCTCGAGCTGTCGCGAATGGCACCGCCGTCGACGGTGAAGCAGCCGGTATTCGCCGCAGCGGCCGGCGTGTTCGCCGCCGGGCTCGTCCTCGGTCTCGCCGCGCCCCGCGCCGGTGCCCACCTGTTCGGGCTCGGGCTGGTCTCGCTGGCCGCTTGGCTGACCACGTTCGACGTGGCGCGGCGGACGGTGCGCAGCGCCGGGGTCACGCGTTTCATCGCGGTGTGTTTGCTCGCCGGGTATGTGTGGCTGGGCGTCGGCGGCCTCCTGTGGGTCGCCAGCGGTGAGCTGGTTGCCGGCTTCGCCTACGACGCAGCGCTGCACGCCGTGTTCGTCGGGTTCGTGCTGTCCATGGTGTTCGGCCACGTGCACTTGGTCGCCCCCGCAGTGATGGGGCTGAGCGTGCCGTACCGGCGGTGGTTCGTCGTCCATCTCGGACTGCTTCACGTGTCGATGATCGTCCGCCTGGCCGGTGATCTCGCCGAGTCGGTGGCGATTCGCCGGTGGGGCGGGGTGGGCAATGCCGCTGCCGTCGTCGTGTTTCTCCTCGCCACGGTGGCTGCGGTGGTCTCGGGTCGCAGGCCGACTGCGGTTACCGGTGACGGGGTTCGGGTCAGAGCTCTCGCTGCGAGGGGGCAGTGACGACGGCTCGCCGCCCCCTCGTTGCCGTGGCCCTGCCGAGCGAGCACGGCGGCTGGAGCCTCACGCTCGAGCCGGCGATTCTCGGTCTGCTCGTCGCTCCTTCGGCGGCGGGAGTGGCGCTCGGCGCCGCCGCTCTCGTCGCCTTCGTGGCCAGGACACCCGTCAAGCTGGCGCTCGTCGATTGGTGGCGCCGCCGCCGGCTGGCGCGCACCGTGCTCGCCGAGCGGGTGGCAGCCGTGGAGATCGCAGTCCTCGTCGCGCTGCTGGCGACGGCGATCGCCACGGCGCACGCCGCCTTCTGGTTGCCGCTCGCCATCGCCACACCGCTCGTCGCCGTCGAGCTCTGGTACGACGTCCGCAGTCGCAGCCGCCGCCTCGTCCCGGAGCTCGCCGGCACCATCGGCATCGGGGCGGTCGCCGCCGCCATCATCCTGGCCGGAGGGGGCGAGGCGGGTGACGCCGCGGGGGCGTGGTGCGTGATCGCCGCCCGCGCGGTCGCGGCGATCCCATTCGTACGGCTCCAGTTGCGCCGGGCCAAAGGCGGTGGCGAGCGTGGCGCGTCCGACGATGCCTGGCAGATCGGCTCCGTCGTCCTCGTCGGCGCCGGTCTCGTCGCGGGCGTCGTGCCCGTCGCCGGGTTTGTCGCCATCGCCGTGCTCGCCATGTTCCACGCCGTGGCGGCGCGCCGGCCCGTTCCCGGGGTACCGGTCATCGGCGCCCAGCAAGTGGTCCTGGGTCTCGGTGTCGTGCTGGCCACGGCGCTGGGCCTGCGTGCGCCGTGACGTGGTCGAGTCACATCGGGTCGAAGAAGGCCACGAGCTGGTCGCCCACGAGCTCGAGACCGGCATCATTGAGATGACATCCGTCTCGCCGGAGTTCCTCCGGGGCGAGCGGTCCGGTGTCGGGGCCACGCACCGCGTCGAGGGCGTCGGCGGCGAAGTCGGCGAGCTGTGCGGCAACCTCGGGGCCGTCGGCGCCGGTCGATTCGCACACGTGACCCTCGACGTAGGAATTGAGGGGCGAGACGATGACGGGGATGTCGCCGTCTCGAGC
>DKBA01000140.1 GCA_002450985.1 Acidimicrobiia bacterium UBA6912 | reverse complement strand
ACGTCGATGGTCACCGTCGCCGTGACACAGAGGGCCGGGGTGCCGTCGTCGCACACCTGGTAGGCGAACGTGTCCGTGCCGGTGAAGTCGGTGTCCGGGGTGTACGTGATCTCACCCGTCACCGGGTCGACCGACGTGGAGCCATTGGTCGGGGCGGTCACCACGACCGCCGACGTCGGATCGACCGTGCCGTCGATGTCGGTGTCGTTCGCCACCACATCGACCGTGACCGGCGTCTCCTCCGGCGTCGTTCCCGAGTCGTCGGCTGCGGTCGGCGGATCGTTGACCGGGTTCACCGTGATCGTGACCTCGGCGGTGTCACACAGTGTCGGCGTACCGTCGTCACACACCTCGTAGCTGAACGTGTCCGTGCCGCTGAACTCGGGATCCGGGGTGTAGGTGATCTCACCGGTCACGGGGTCGACGGACGTGGAGCCGTTGGCGGGACCACTCGTCACCGTCACCGAGGTCGGATCGGGCGAGCCGTCGTAGTCGGTGTCGTTCGCGACCACGTCGACGGTGACCGGGGTGTCCTCGTCGGTGGTTGCCGCGTCGTCGATGGCCGTCGGAGGCACGTTGTCGACATCGACGAAGGCGGTGGCGTCGGGCGAGGTGACGGTGTTGTCGAGTACGTCGATCGCCGTCGCAGATGCCGTGTTGGTCGTCGGAAGGTACACCGGCTCGGTACAGGCGAAGGTCCAGGTCTCGCCGACCTCCATCACACCGTCGGCGCCCGTGTCGCCGCTCACGTAGGCCGGGGCCGTCGAGCAGTGGTCGTCGGTGACAGCGACGGTGGTGAGCTCATGGTCGACCTCACAGGTCGTGTCACCGGCGCATGCCGTGGCGTTGGTGACCTCGAAGGTGTAGTCGACCGGGTCGCCATAGGACACCAGGGCTGCCGACGCCGACTTGGTGAGGGTCAGCACCGGGTCGACGATGCGGACCCGGGCGGTGTCGGTGACGACGATCGTGCCGTTCACCGAGGTGGCGGTCACCGTTCCGGTGTTGGTGGTGGTCGCCGCCAGCGTCGCCGTGCAGGTGTAGAGCCACGCCTCGCCGACGTCGAGGGTGCCGTTACCGTCGTCGCCGGCGGGACCGGTCACCGGGGCGCACTTGTCGTCCGTCACCGTCACGGTGTCGAAGGGCGTGTCGCCGTCGTTGTAGGCCGAGTAGGTGTAGGTGACGGTGTCGCCGGGAGCGACAACGGAGGAGTCGGCGGTCTTGGAGAGGCTGATACCCGGATAGTTGACGTCCACGAACGCGTCGTCGGAGGCAGTCCACGTCTTGCCGAGGGAGTCGATGGCAGAGACCGTGGCGACGTTGGTGGTGTCGGCCGAGATCGTTCGGGAGCAGGTGTACCCCCACGACTCTGCCGGGTCGAGCACGCCGTTGCCATTGTCACCAGTCGGTCCCGCCAACGGCGAGCACTGGGTGTCGCTCACCGCGANNCGAGGACAACGGGTCGTCACCGGTATTGGTGACGGTGATCGAATAGTCCACCGTGCCGCTGATCGCGAGCGTCTCCGGCGACGCCGTCTTGACCAGGCCGATGCCGGGGTTGATGACCGTTACGGTGGCGTCGTCGGTGGCGGTGACGTCCACGCCGGTCCGGTCGGTGCCGGTGGCAGTGGCCGTGTTCGTGGTCGTTGCGGCGAGCGTCGTGGCGCACGCGAACTGCCAGGTCTCCCCGTCCTCGAGCACCTGGTCGCCGTCGTCACCGGAGACGGGACCTGTGACCGGGGCGCACTTGTCGTCGGTCACGAAGACACCGGTCAGGGGCTCGTTGGTCCCCGGCTCGAGAGAGACGTCGTACGTGTAGGTCACCGAGCTCCCCGGGCGGGCGTACACCCGGCTCGCACTCTTCGTCACGGCGATGCCGGAGAAGACGACCTCGACCGTTGCCTGGTCGGTGTCGCTCACCACCGTCGCTTCGCCTGAGCCTGCGGTCGTCGGATCGCCCGAGGCGGTGGCGGTATTGACGAACGTCGGACCCGACGTGGGGACGACGGCGCTACAGGTGTAGGTCCAGGTCTCGGTGACGTCGAGCATCCCGTCGGAGTCGGTATCACCGGAGACGTACGCAGGCGAGCAGCCGGCGATGCCGGAGTCGGTGACCGCCACGTTCTCAAGTGGCTCGTTGCCAGGATTCGCGACCGCAAAGGTGTAGGTGACGGAATCCCCGGGGCTGATCATCGTGGTTCCCGCCGTCTTGAGCAGGGCGATGGCCGCCACGACCCTCTGCACGGTCGCCGTGGCGCGGCTCGGTGTCGACTGCTCGGTGCTCGTCGTGGAGGCGACGTTCACGAGCTGACGTGGATAGGCCTCGGCGACCGGGTCGGAGGGCGTGTCGACGGTGACGGTGACCAGCACCTCCATCGAGCCGCCCGGTGCCAGCTCTACCGCGTCGCCTGCGGTGATGAGGGTGGGGAAAGCCCCGGCCCCCAAGCTGTAGGAGTCGGTGCAGGACACCGCCATGTTGTCGAGCAGGATCCTGTCGGCGCCGTCGAGGAGTGAGCCGGAGATGGCGCCGAGTCCACCAGCGGCGTGAAACAGCGACGGGTAGGTGGCCCTGTCGACGGTCACCGAATGGGAGACGAAGCCGGTGACGGTCGAAAACGGGATCGCCGCCACCTGCACCCACGTGCCGGAGGAGTTGATGCCGCCGACGCTGATCGTCTCGTTGCCGTCACCGTCCGTCGTGTAGGCGCGCCAGTCGAAGCCGATCGAGCACTGATTCTGCGCCGAGTAGTCGGCCGGCCAGTAGATGCCTCGCGAGTTGTCGTCGATACCGACGGCGCAGTCGCCGGGGGTGTCGCAGTCGCCGAAGTCGCCGGGGGTCCGTGACCGCACGGCCGATCCCGTCTTCTTGCCGTCGTCCCCGTACTCGAGCCAGCCCGAGTTCCACGGGTCCTGGTTCCAGTTCTCGAAGGAATCGGACAGCGAGGCCACTGTGCTGCCGGAGCCGCTGCGAAGGGTGATGGCGAGGTCATCGAGGATGACCTCGTGATTGCCTCTGTTGGTGGCGGCCGTGATGAAGCCCACGGCCCCGCCGGCGATCTGGCAGCCGGCAGGCAGGGCGAGGCTCAGAGAAACGGAGTTCACAGGCCCGGGCACCGTCGGCATCGTCGCCATGTTGGGGATCGCGTAGGTCTGGAGCGCCGTCCAGGCGGAGCCGGTCCAGCACGCCACCGACCACGAGTCGGCGACCGAGTCGTTCTTGTGGATGTTCCACTCGAAGGCGATGTCGACGGTGGCAACGGTGGCGAGATTCGTCTGCCACTGGACTCCGCGCCCGTCCTTGTCGAGCTTGAGGGCGCAATCCTCGGTGACCTGATCACAAGCGCCGACGGTGTGATCCGTGATCTTGACCTGCCCGGCGTCGGCCTTGTCGTCGTCGTTGTACTCGGTGAGACCCGAGGTGTAGAAGTCCTTGTTGGTGAGGTCCTCGTCGAAGTCGTCGGAGATCAGCTCGACCGGCGCGGTGACCTCAGCGGAGACGGGGCTGAGCCCGTCGGGGAGCACGTCGCTGAGGGTGACGTCGGTCTGTGCAGTGGACCCCGTGTTCTGGACGACGATGCGGTAGCACACGGTGTCCCCGGGGTAGGCCTCGACGTTCGTGAGCGGCGCCTCGGTGGCGCAATCGACGGGAACCTTGGTGATGCCCAAGGCTCGATCGATCACGGTATAGGCGGCGGCGTCGCTGCGGGTGAGCGTCGCCCCGCCCTCGTCCAGAGCGGTGACCACGGCCGTGTTGACGCCGTTCGTCCCGGAGGCGGGTGCGGGGCTGATCGAGCAGGAGTAGGTGATCGAGGCGCCCGGAGCCATGTTGCCGAGGTGGCGCTCGCAACCGAGTGCCTGGGCGTCGCTGACCTTCACGGCAAACAGCGGGACGTCGCCGGAGTTGGTGACGGTGATCTCGAAGACGACGTCACCACCGTCCGGGTGCTGGCCTCCGTCTGGCGCCTTGGTGAAGTCGAGGTCGGGGGCGATCACCTCGACGTGGCCCGTGTCGGTCGCCGCCACCGGACCGATGACCGGATCCGTCGCCGTCGCCGTCGCCACGTTGTCGGTGTCGACGCTGATCGGGGTCGTGCACTCGAACAGCCACTCCTCCCCAGGGTCGAGGGCGCCGTCACCGTCGGTGTCACCGACGTTGACGCCCGGCGAACTCTCGATCGGGGTGACGCCGGCGCCCACGTCGTCGCTCACCGCGACGCTCGTCAGCACGTTGGGTCCGACGTTGGTCACGGTGTACGTGTACGTGACGTCGACGGGCGTCTGGGTGACGTCGATGACCGATGGGGTTGGCACCACGTCGATGCGCAGCCCATTGACGCCCACCTCTGTGCTGTCGGAGGCCGAGTTGTTCGACGGGTCGGGGTCGGCTTGGTCGGATGACGCCGAAGCCGTGTTCGTCATCGTGCCCGTGTACGACGCGGCGATGTGGCTCGTGATGTCGACGGTGGCCGTCCCGCCGACGGGGATGTCGCCGAGTGCGCAGTTGACGTCGGTCCCGTCGAAGGTGCAGCTCCCCTGGCTCGGAGCCGCCGAGAGGAAGGTGGCGCCGGCCGGCAACTCGTCGATGGTCAGCGTGCCGGTGGCGACGCCGGGGCCGGCGTTCGTGACGGTGAGGGTGTGCACGATGTCGGAGCCGGCGCCAATGGCGGTGAGGCCGTCGTCCTTCGTCAGCGACAGATCGGCCAGCTCCGCCACCTCGAAGCCCTCGGCGTCGAAGGCGAAGCGGGAGCACGTGTCGTCAACGATGAGCCGGACCACACACTCGGAGGCGCCGCTCGGTGCGGTGAAGGTCGTCGACACCGTGCCGGGGTCGTTCATCGCGCCGGTCGGTTGGGCGAAGCTGCCGCCGCAGGTGGACGCCCACTGCCACTCGTAGGCCGGGTGGCCGCCGCTCACCTCTGCACTGACCGGCACGGTGTCGCCGTTGGCGACTGAGGCGGGGATGGTGACGTCGACGGTGATGCCCCGGTCGATGCCTGTGGTGAGCTGGAGGTTGAAGAACGCCCGCTGGGCGGCGACGTCGTCGGCGCTGCCCTTGTTGTGGCTGTGGCCGCCCTCGTACATGACGAGACCGTTGTTGGGATCGCCGAAGCCGCGACCGTAGACGAGCACCGCCGCCTCGCCCGGCGACACTCCGCCCTGGCTGATGAGGTCCTCCTGGTCCGGGTCCCACACGAGGACCTTGCTCGTCGGGCGCCACGCCGACGTGGCGCCCGGCAGGAAGATCTGCTCGGAGCCGTTCGTCGTGGCGTTGTCGATCGCGCCCAGGAACTGGAGGATCGGATCGCCACCTTGCGCCGTGGCATAGGTGTACGGCGGGCTGCCGTCCTTGTGGTCGTCGAAGTCGAGGAGCCCTGCCGTGGAGAGGAAGTTCATCTCGGGATCCGGATTGGGGTCGGACGGATCGGCGACGTTTTCCAGCACGGTCACTGCATGACACGCCGCCCAGATGAAGCCGCCGCTCTCGTTGAAGGCGACGAGGCTGGAGTGAGTGTCCCACTCGGGGTCGGCATGCGGCATGACGTAGATGTCGTCGCAGGTGGTGAGCTGGTCGGGAGTCTTGAACTGGTAGGCGATCTTGGTGGAGCCGTCCGGCGCGGTCGCCGTCTGGGGGATGCCGGCGTTGACGAAGTAGCCCTGGGCGATGCTCCCATTCTGTGCGTCGAGGATCGCGTTGGGCCAGTTGGTGAGCGTCTCGAAGACCGGCGCCTGGAACTCGGCGGTGGTCGGCCCGTCGACGACCATCGTCGGATGCGCCGCCTTCCACGCCGCGATCACGGGGGCGGCGTCTGCGGCGAAGGCTGCAGACACGATGAAGGCGCCGCCTTTGTAGTCCTTCCCGTTGTACGAGAAGTCGACGCCGTCCTTCACCTTCGCGTCGTTGATCACCCACATCACGGGGATGCGATGCACGATCATCAGCTCGTAGACGAGACCGTACGGCTTGAGGGCGTTCTCCTTGGTCTGCGGCTGGACACCCATGTCGATGATGTACGAGCCGACCGGGATGGTGGTGTCCGTGGACGTGTCGGGGATCTCGCCGGCAACGGCGGCCACGGGCTGGAGGAACGTCGTCGCCGCGATCAGGAAGACCGAAAGGGCGAGCCGGAGGAGCTTGCGGTCAACCACGGGCAGCTCCAAGTCTGCCCACACCAATCTGTGCTCCTCGGAACGTTCCAATGCAGGGCGCGCCGCAACGCGGCGGCCGCTGAATGTGAGGTGTCCCTTGCGTCATGTGATGTGCCCTGCGCCCGTGTATTCCCCGGCGACCGGCGCCACACAGACGCAGATCCACCCGGTCGCCCTGTCGGCAGGAGCACCACACGCTGAAGCGACTCGCCGGGCGCCTGCGAGATGGGTGCGGCACCGGCTCTCGTTCCGTCTCACCGAGCTTTCTCGCAATCGCCGTCGGTCCACGAGCCCCATCCCCCGTTCGGGCTCCGGTGGTGATACACCCGTCACCCACGGTTTCTGTCACCGAGCGGACATGCACAGATCCGAATGGGCCGATCGGATCACAGACGAACGCTCTGCAGAGCGCCACGCAGATCGCGTGGTCATCACATGTCATTCACATGAGCAATGTGTGCATGGCATGGAGTGATCGCGCGCCGGTCCTGGCAGCGGACGCTGCGCGNNGCGGAGTAGCTCCAGATGTCGGCGACGCGGCCGAGCAAAGGCTGCGCCACCACGCCACCCGACGACCCCATGAGGGCGTCGAACGACAGTACGGTGGCGCGCTGCTCCGATGGGATGAGCCCGTTGAGGAAC
The DNA here is from genome assembly GCA_002450985.1 of Acidimicrobiia bacterium UBA6912. GTDB lineage: Bacteria > Actinomycetota > Acidimicrobiia > Spongiisociales > UBA5794 > UBA6912. The sequence continues at coordinate 54,257 of DKBA01000140.1, read as the reverse complement.
GCCTGACGGATCGGCACCACTGCGGAGAACATCATCGCCCAGACGACGAGGAGGATGATGGCAGGCCAGAAGCTCGACACCAGGCCGATGGCCAGCAGCGCTCCCGTGCTCGCCACCGATGCGAGGAGGAGCGCGCTGGTGCGGAGGCGGAACAGTCTGCGCACCCAAGGGACGATCAACCCGCCGACGATCTGGGCGCCGGCGACGATGGCGGCGGCGATCCCGGCAATACCGAAGGCTTGCTCGTTGCCGTACAGCTCGAGGAGGTAGGGCTGCATGGCGTAGAAGGCGTAGAACCCCACCCCCATCGTGAAGGGCGACGCGAGCATCAGCCAACGAATCGGCCGTTGCCGCCAGCCGGCGTCGATCGAGGCGCGCATGACCCGGCGGATCTCGGCGACCGGCCCGCCGGCGCGTTCAGGACTGAAACCGAGATCCCGCATCAGCAGCGCCGCGGCGACGAGCGTGGCAACGAGGACGACCGCCCGCACGACGTACGGCACTCCGAGGTTCGTGGCCTGGGCGATGAAGCCGCCTGCCACCGACCCGACGAGCATCGCCGCTCCGGTGACGATCTGACCCTTGGCGAACACCGACTCGAGACTGCCGTCGAACTGGTGGAAGGTGAGGGCGTCGACGAGCCACGCCTCGACGGCGCCCGAGAAGAAGGTGAACCCTAGCCCGATGGCGATCGATGCGAGCGCCCACCCCCACAGCGGCGCCTGGAGCTGCCACATGAGCAGGTAGAGCAGGGTCGACACCAGCAGCGTCCCGGCCCCGAGGAGATACGAGACGCGCCGCCCCCACGTGTCCGCGACGACGCCGGTGGGCACCTCGAATACCACCTGACCGAAGGTGAAGAAGGCGTTGGCGGCGAAGGCCTCGGTGTTGTTGAGCCCGGCGTCGAGGAGGAACAGCGTGTTGATGCCCCAGATGAAGGACGCCGCCAAGGTCGACAAGAGCGTCAGCAGGAGATAGGTCCGCTGCACGGACCGGGCACTGTCGTTCACCCGGGGAGGCTAGGCCGCTTCAGACCCCACCGCCCGACCCGAACAGTCCAGCGGCTGCCACCCGCAGCACGTTCCGAATGCCTCCCCCACCGGCGGAGGTGGCCCGAGCCACCAGGCTCGGGACGGAGGGGGCTCCGGAACAACGCCCAACACCGGGCGAGCCGTCCCCACCGAACACGCGAGCTCCCTCAGCTCCTTTGCTGTCGGCGCTCCTTGTGATGGACGTGATCGCGCCGAATCAGTGCGACGATTGCGGCACGCTCGTCTGGGCCGATGACCGACGGGGCGCTGGTCATCGCCCGGAGCAGCTCGTGGGGATCGGCGCTGACGAGATCGACGCCCGCATCCCGAACGCTGCTGATGGACGCGCGCGGGTGCACCAGCATGACCGCAGTCCGTACCGGCACCGTGTGGTGGTTGCGCTCCAGCCACCACACGAGAGAGTCGCCAACGTCGCCGGCCTGGCGACCCCAGCTGCGTTGCGCGTTGTCGGTTGCCGGGCGTAGCGGCTCGACGACGTTGCCCACTTGTCCAACTTGTCGTACAGCCACCGGTCGCCGTCGACACGGAGCCGCACATTCCGATTCTTGACCTCGATCACCCAGACCCCCGGCGGACCGACCAGCACGAGATCGGCCTCGCCTTTTCGGTTCTGGTATCCGCCGAACCCGGACCAGTCATCGGGAAGCTCCGCGGACAGCCACGATGCGAGTTCCTGCTCGCCCTGGACGCCGGCCGCGCGCTGCTGGACTCGATGGCCGGATTGACGCCGCACTGCGTCGGCATAGAGGTGCTGCTGTTTCGCCGCCTCGAGAAGGCCACGAGCCTCTTTCTCCTCCGGGGAGGGGATCGCGAGCATCCGCTTCCACCACGGCTTGTGCTTGCGAGCAGCCTCGAGCTCCGCCTGTGCCTCTGCGTGTCGGCTCTGGGCCTGGCTCAGGTCGTGGAGCGCCCGGCGCACTTGATCCTCCGACCCCTGAAGGATCTCCCCGGCATGGTTGGACAGGTTCTCGATCCGCATACTGGCGTCGCTCCTCTCGTCCCGCGCTGCCTCGCACCGTACCGATGCTGCCGTATTCGTGCGGCGTGCCCCCTCCGTCGAGAGCCTGCGGCCCGGCCCCCGGCCCCCGGCCCACGGCCCACGGGCTACGGGCTACGGGCTACGGACTCTCGCGAAATCCGACCACCACCCGCGAAACAAATCCACGCGCTCGGTTTGAAGCGCACGGGGGCCAGGCGTTAGAAACGGGTCACTTCCCCGGTGACAACACGCCGGAACGACGCGCGAGGAATACCCTTGACGTAGTTACAGCGCTGTAACTACACTCAGGTTCCTTGCGCAACATCTAGGGCCAAACCCACTTCCCCACCCCAAGATGTTGTAGGTGTGGACATCTTTGTGGATAACGAGGGCGCTCGGGGCTGAGCGTCGCAACTCTGGAGGGAGAGAGCATGACCAATGGTCTGCGCATCGAGCGTCGTTTCACGACGGAGGGCCAGGACCCCTACGAGACCGTCGAGTGGACCCGCCGCGACAGCCGCATCACCAACCCCGATGGGTCGGTCGTCTTCGAGATGAAGGCCGCCGAGGTGCCGGCGCAGTGGTCCCAGGTGGCCGCCGACATCATGGTGTCGAAGTACTTCCGCAAGGCCGGCGTGCCCCAGTACGACGGGGCCGGCAACCCGGTGCTCGACGACGACGGCAACCACGTCACCGGGTCGGAGACTTCGGCCCGCCAGGTCATCAAGCGCCTCGCCGCAACGTGGCGGTGGTGGGGCGAGACCAACGACTACTTCGCGTCGGCCGGCGACGCCCAGGCCTTCGAGGACGAGCTCGCGTACATGCTCCTCCACCAGATGGCGGCCCCGAACTCGCCGCAGTGGTTCAACACGGGCCTCAACCACATGTACGGCATCACCGGCACGCCGCAGGGCTTCTGGTACGTCGACCCGGAGACGGAGGAAGCCGTCCCCTCCCCCGACGCCTACACCCGACCGGCCCCGCACGCCTGCTTCATCAACAGCATCGACGACGACCTCGTCAATCCGGGCGGCATCATGGACCTGTGGGTTCGTGAGGCGCGCCTCTTCAAGATGGGTGCGGGCAGCGGCGCCAACTTCTCGCACATCCGGGCCGAGGGCGAGCCGCTGTCGGGCGGCGGCAAGTCGTCCGGTCTCATGAGCTTCCTCAAAGTGGGCGACCGCGCCGCAGGCGCCATCAAGTCGGGCGGCACCACCCGGCGCGCCGCCAAGATGGTGATCGTCGACGTCGACCATCCCGACATCGAGGCCTTCATCAACTGGAAGGCGCGCGAGGAAGACAAGGTGCGGGCCCTGGTGGCTCACGGCTACGACGCCGACTTCAACGGCGAGGCGTACGCCACCGTGTCCGGCCAGAACTCGAACAACTCGGTGCGGCTGTCCAACGACTTCGTGCGGGCCGTGATCGCCAACGGCGACTGGAACCTGACGGCTCGCACCGACGGCCGGCCGATGAAGACGGTGAAGGCCCGCGACCTGTGGCGCCAGATCGCCGACGCCGCCTGGCAGTGCGCCGACCCCGGGCTTCAGTACCACAGCACGATCAACGAGTGGCACACCTGCCCGGCCGGCGGCGAGATCCGGGCGAGCAACCCGTGCTCGGAGTACATGTTCCTCGACGACACGGCATGCAACCTGGCGAGCCTCAACCTGGTGCAGTTCGAGAAGGCCGACGGCACGTTCGACCTCGATGCATACCGGCACGCCATCCGCCTGTGGACCATCGTGCTCGAGATCTCGGTGACCATGGCGCACTTCCCCTCGAAGGAGATCGCCCAGGGCAGCTACGACTACCGCACGCTCGGGCTCGGCTACGCCAACCTCGGCTCGTTGCTGATGCGGGCGGGCATCGCCTACGACTCCGACGAGGGCCGGGCGATCGCTGGGGCGCTCACCGCCGTGCTCACCGGCTACGCCTACGCCACGTCGGCGGAGATGGCAGAGGCCGTCGGCCAATTCCCGAAGTTCGCCGAGAACCGCGATCGGATGCTGCGGGTGATGCGCAACCACCGCAAGGCGGCGTACGGCGTCGACCAGTCGATGTACGACGGTATCGGCCATCACGTGGTCGGCATCGACCAGAGCCTGTGCCCCGACGACATGCTGGCCGAGGCGCACCGGGCGTGGGACCAGGCGGTGCAGCTCGGCGAACAGCACGGCTACCGCAACGCCCAGGCGACGGTGCTGGCACCCACCGGCACCATCGGGCTGCTCATGGACTGCGACACCACGGGTGTCGAGCCGGACTTCGCCCTCGTGAAGTTCAAGAAGCTGGCCGGCGGCGGCTACTTCAAGATCGCCAACCAATCCATCGCCCCGGCGCTGCAGCGGCTCGGGTACAACCAGCAGCAGATCGAGCGGATCATCCAGTACGTCGTGGGCACGATGAGCCTGCACCGGGCGCCGCACGTCAACACGGCGACGCTCATCGCCAAGGGCTTCACCGCCGACGACATCGACAAGGTCGAGGCGCTGCTCCCCGGCGTGTTCGAGCTCGGCTTCGCCTTCAACCAGTGGACGCTGGGCGAAGAGACGATGCAGCGGCTCGGCTTCACGCCGGAGCAGTACACCGACCCGAAGTTCAACATGCTGAAGGCACTCGGCTTCTCCGATGCGGACATCCGCGAGGCCAACGACTACATCTGCGGCCGGCAGACCATCGAGGGTGCGCCGCACCTGCGTGACGAGCATCTCGCCGTGTTCGACACCGCCAACAGGAACGGCCGGTACGGCACCCGATTCATCCACCACGTCGGCCACATCAAGATGATGGCGGCGGCCCAGCCGTTCATCTCGGGGGCGATCTCGAAGACGATCAACATGCCCAACGAGGTGACGGTGGAGGACATCGAGGAGTCCTACATGCTCTCGTGGGAGCTGGGGCTCAAGGCGATGGCGCTGTACCGGGATGGCTCCAAGGCGAGCCAGCCGCTGTCGGCGAAGTCCGACGACGGGGTCTCCGAGGAGGAGTCCGAGGGGCTGGAGGAGGCGCTCGACGACGAGCGCGAGCTCGTCACGATGGGCCACACCACCATCCACGCCGGCATGTTCCGCCCCGGCATCTCGCCGTCCGAGGCGTACGACGATCTGCCCCGCCCCCGCTTCCTGCTGCCCGCCCGCCGCGGCGGCTACACGCAGGAGGCTCGGGTCGGCGGCCACAAGGTGTTCCTCCGTACCGGCGAGTACGACGACGGCACGCTTGGCGAGGTGTTCATCGACCTCGCCAAGGAGGGGGCGACGCTGCGCGGCATCCTGTCGTGCTTCGCCATCGCCGTCTCCAAGGGCCTCCAGTACGGCGTGCCCCTCGAGGAGTTCGTCGACACGTTCACGTTCCAGACCTTCGAGCCGAGGGGCATGGTCGAGGGACACCCGAACATCAAGATGTCGAACTCCATCGTCGACTACGTGTTCCGGGCGCTCGGCGTCGAGTACCTGAAGCGGGACGAACTCGCCCAGGTGCCGCCCGACCGCAGCCACGAGCTGCCGGAGCCGAAGAAGGGCATCGCCCTCGACGCCGGCGTGCAGCTCGATCTCGAGGAAGCCGCCAAGGAGCGGGACATCGACGCCCAGATCGCCGCGGCGGAATTCGTGGACGCAGACGACGACAACTCGGCCAGGCTCGGCGGCTCGGCTTCACCCTCCCCTGCCTCGACCCCTACCTCGAGCAGGGGAGGGTCCGCCGTTCCCGCCACCCGCCTCTCCCCCGGCCCCGGCGCCATGGCAGCGCCGGCCGGCAGGGTGGCGACGGCGAACGGCAACGGGGCCAGGTCTGATGCCTCCCCCTCAGGGGGAGGTGCCCCGGCGCAAGCCGGGGCGGTGGGGGTCGTCGACGCCCAGACGGCAGGCATCCAGGCGGTGCTCGCCGACAAGATGGGTGACGCCCCGCTGTGCGACACCTGCGGCCACATCACCGTGAGGAACGGCAGCTGCTACCGCTGCCTCAACTGCGGAGACAGCAAAGGCTGCAGCTAGCGCGTAGGGTTGACAGCAGGCCACTGAGTCGCCGGCTCCCGGCCAGGGGGAGCCGGCGACTCCCGCGTCTGCGGTGCCGGCTCGACCCGATCGTGTCACCGCCGTATGCAATGCTGAAACGGCGCGCCCTACCGCACCAGACCGCCGCGGCGTTGGTGGGCGTGGCCGATCACGGTGAACGCCCCTGGGTCGGCGTCCTGGATCGCTTCGACGAGCCGGGGCGCCTCAGCGCGGGACACCGTGCAGAAGAGGATGTGGCGCTGCTCGTCCGTGTACATACCGGTCGCCGACCACTCGGTCACACCGACCCGCATCGTGTCGAACACCACGGCGGAGACGACGTCGGGCTGATTGGTCACCACGGTCAGCGTGCGCACGACGCTTGGGCCCTCGAGCACGTAGTCGACGGCGAGGCCGTTCACGAACAGCAGGACGACCGAGTACAGCGCCGCCTCCCACCCGAACGTGAGTCCCTGCAGGGCGATGACGCTGCCGTCCAGCACCAGGTAGATCTGGCTGACGGGGAGCCCGGTCCGCAGCTGCACGATCCGGCTGATGACCCCAGTGCCCGCTGGGGTGCCAGCCGCCCGGTACACGAGACCGGCACCTATCCCGGAGACCACCCCGCCGAAGAGCGCCATCAGGAGCAGGTCGTCGGAGAGGCCCTCGGGAAAGACGTGACCGAGCGTGTCGACGCCGAGGTTGTAGAGCACGACGACGTAGGCGGTACGGACGAGGAATCGAGTGCCGCCCAGTGCGCGATAGCCGAGCACCAGGATCGGGAGGTTGAGGACCAGCATGGTCAGTCCAGGCGCAAGCCCCAGCCAGTCGTTGGCCACCAGCGCGAGCCCGCCGACCCCGCCGCCCGCGATGCCGTACGGCAGCATGAAGGTCCGGAAGGCGTAGATCATCAGCACCGCCCCGACCGTCAAGAGGGCGAAATCCGTCACGAGCCGGACCGCCTCGTGCCGGGTGGGACGCGGGACAGCGAGTTTGGGGAGCAGCCGGTTGGTCATCTGGCCTTCTTCGGGAGCAGAGCGAGTGTAACGACCGAACATCGATTTGCATCTGACGGCGGCGTCGCAGGAATCGCCGGCCGAGCACCGCACCCGTCGGCCGGCCGACCCGTTTGTCAACCGGTCGGCAGCCGCACCTCGACCGTCGTACCCCGGCCCGGTGTGCTGGCGAGCGAGATGGTGCCGCCGTGGGCGCGCACCAGGTCACGGCTGATCGTCAGCCCCAGCCCGGAACCCGAGGACGTCGAGCCCTTGCGAAATCGCTCGAACACGTCGGGGGTCTCCTCAGGGTCGATCCCGACGCCGGTGTCGGTCACCGTCACGACCTGTTCCCCGGCCCCCTCGCGGACGGCGAGCATCAATCCGCCTCCGTTCGGCATCGCTCGCAGGGCATTCACCACCAGGTTGGTGACCACTTCCCGGACCCGCACCGGATCGACGAACACCTCCGGAAGCCCATCGGCCGCATCGACCGCGATCGCCACCCCGGCGTCGGACGCGGTGCGCCGGTACCCGTCGGCGACATCAGAGACCAGATCGGCGAGATCGGTCGGCTCTCGCTCGAGGCTCAGCGCCCCCGCCTCGGCGAGGCTCAAGGTGCGCAGATCCTCGAGGAGCCGCTCCATCGTCGCCACTTCGTTGAGGAGCAGCTCGAGGTGCTCGGGGTCGGGCCGGTGCACCCCGTCCAGCATCGACTCGATCTCACCCCGCACCACCGTGAGCGGGGTGCGCAGCTCATGACCGAGATCGGCGAGCAGGCGGCGGCGCTGCTCGTCCGCCGTCTCCAGCCGTCGCGCCATCTCGTTGAACGACCGCGCCACCGGCCGCACTGACGCCGGACCGGTCTCTCGGACCCGCGCCGAGTAGTCGCCGTCGGCGAGCGAACCGGCAGCCCTCACGAGATCACCCACCGGACGCCACGTGCGTCGGGCCGACCGCACCACCAGGGCAACCCCGGCGAGGACGAGCACCGGCACGATGACGATCGCGGGCCACCCGGAGAAGACGATCCGCATGAGCATGGTCAGCAGCGCACCGACCGTCACCAGGACCAGCACGCCGAACGCAAACGCAAGCACGAGGCCAAGGAAGATCTTCCGCCCGAATCCCTGCCATGCCCTCGCCCCCGGGCCCCACTCGGTGGGCGGCTTCCACCCCTCGGGCGGTTGCCAGTCGGCGGACCAGCCGTGCCTACGCATCGGCGAACTTGTACCCGACGCCGTACTCCGTGAGCACGAGGCTCGGCCGCCTCGGCTCGGGCTCGATCTTGCGGCGGAGGTTCTTGATGTGGGCGTCCACCGATCGCTCATAGGACTCGAAGGACACGCCGTGCACCGCATCGAGCAGTTGCGCCCTCGTGTAGATGCGGCCGGGCCGACGAGCCAGCGTGAGCAGCAGCTCGAACTCGGTGGCCGTGAGGTCGACCTCGGCGCCGTCGACGGTCACCCGCCGCTTCGGGATGTCGATGGTGACCGGGCCTGCCCGCACGACCTCGCCCCCTCCGATGGTGGCGTCGGCCCGACGGAGCACCGCCCGCATGCGCGCCACCAGCTCCCGAGGGCTGAATGGCTTCACCATGTAGTCGTCGGCGCCCAGCTCGAGCCCGACGATGCGGTCGCTCTCCTCGGTGCGGGCGGTGAGGATGATGATCGGCACCGCCGAGGATTGCCGCAGCTCGCGAATCACGTCGAGCCCGTCCATGCCGGGCAGTCCGAGGTCGAGCACGATCATGTCCGGCTTCTCGGCGCGCGCCACCGACACGGCGGCAGGCCCGGTCGCCGCCTCGAGCACGCCGAAGCCCGCCTGGTGCAAGTAGTCACGCACCAGGCGGGCGATCTTGAGCTCGTCCTCGACGACCAGCACCTGCTTCACGTCAGGCATTGTCGTCGTCGGGAAGCGGCGGCGCCCAGCTGTCGACCTCCTCTCTGGCGTGCGCCATCCGGTGCCACTCCTCGAAGGATTGCTCTGGGGACTTGCGTTCGGGCGCGGGGCGGGGAGCGGCGGGCCGCCGACCCCAGCCCCACTCGGGCGGGGCATCCCCGCCGGCCCGGCGTGACCGGTACCAGAAGGCCCGACCGAACGCGCCGAACAAGAGCATGAAGAAGGCGATCTTGGCGAAGATGAGCAGCGGGATCAGCAACAGACCGAAACCGACGGCCGGAGCGTTGACGCCGCCCGATATGAGGGCGACCACGCCGACGACCGCCAGGACCGCCACCATGAACCGGAACACTTCGTCTCTCCTCTCGGATGGGAACCGACAGCGCACACGATCGACGGGGAATGTGGAGAACTCGTGAAGGAGGCACGGAGGTCTGCGGCGACGCCGGAGGGCAGGAGGTCGTACGCTGTGGACGGGACCGCAAGACAGGAGATACGCCCGATGGCCGAACGTCACAGCTGCACCGTTGCGGGCACGCCCGACGACGTGTTCGCCTTCATCACGGACCAGAGCCGTTTGCCCGAGTGGAATCCCGCAATCGTGTCGAGCAAGCTCGTCGATCCGCCGCTGCGGGAGGGGGCGACGCTCGAGCAGGTGCGCCGCCAGGGCTCGAAGCAGAGCACCGACCACTTCGAGGTCGCCGAGCACGATCCGCCGCGCCGGCATCGGGTGCGCGGGGAGGTGGGTGGCGTGAACGTCGCCATCGGCTTCGAGCTCGAGCCGGTCGAGGGCGGCACGAGAGTCACGATGGGTCATCGTGCCAAGGTCACCGGGCTCAAGCGACTGTTCAGCGGGGGCATCGACAAGGCTTTGGATGAGGCTTCGCGCAAGGCGATGGATGCCCTCCCGGGCGCCTTCGCCGCCCGCAACGCCTGAAGCCTCCGGATGATCCCATCAGGATCGAGCCGTCGGTCGCGCCCACCCTGCGCGCGTGAAGAGACCCCCTCAGTCGAGCCCTGCGGGCTCGCCAGCTCCCCCGGTGGGGGAGCCATCAACCCGAATCAACCCGGCTGCGGTGCGTAGCCCCTCACAGGCCCTGTCACTCCGGCGGCCGGGCCGCCAGCGTGGCGCGCGCCAGCTTGACGACGGCCTCGTCGATCATGCGGCCTTCACGATCGATGGCGGCGCCGCGGCCGCCGGCCACCGTCGCCTCGTACGTCGCAACGACATGCTCCGCCCATGCCACCTCGTCCGGCGTGGGCCGCAGCGCCTCGTCGTACACGGCGATCTGAGCCGGGTGGATCGCCGGGCGGCTGCGGAACCCGATCTCATAGAGTGCTCGCGTCTCCCGGCGCAGGCGATCGAGGTCGCGGAAGTCGGCATCCACCGGTCCGAGCGGCGGGTGGATCTCGGCCGCCGCCGACGCCACGACGATCTGGAGTCTGATGGGCAGCCACGCATCGGCGGTCGGCGCCACACCCAACTCGGCGCCGAGGTCCTGCTCGCCGATCATCAGCTGGTGCACCCGAGGCCCGTGGGCGATCGCCGGCAGGGAGAGGACCGCGTGCGCCGTCTCGATGATCGGCAGGATCTTCACGTGCCTCCTGCCCACTGCATCGAGGGCATCGGCCAGGCGAAGCACGTCGTCGAGCGACCGGACCTTGGGCAGCATCACCCCGTCGACGGGCAGGTCACCGAGCATCGCAACGTCAGCCCGCTGGGCGTCACCGGGATTGACCCGCACCCAGCGCTCCACAGGCGCGCCGGCCGTTGCGGCCAGCCACGCCGCCACCATCGCCCGCGCCGCCTCCCGCCCCGCCGGGGCGACGGCATCCTCGAGGTCCGCGATGATTGCATCGGTCCCCCGCCCCGCTGCCTTGCCGAGCATGTCGGCTCGATCCCCGGGAACGAAGAGGTAGGTGCGTGCCGCCATCTGCACTCCTCACCTGGTCCCGGCCCGCCACAGGACGGGGAACAACGGATGATCGAGCGGGGCGCCCGACGCCAGCTCCGACTCGAGGCCGGGGAAGGGCGGCGACGTGCGCCAACGCCGCGGCGCATGGACCATGTCGTCACCGAGGAAGCGCACCGACAGTACTCGCCGCCGAACGTCGCGCGACACGCCGCCGGCCGCATGGAGCGTCAGCATGTGGAAGAAGACGGCGTCGCCGGGCTCGAGCTCCCAGGCGACGATGTGGTAGCCGTCCCGGTGGCCGTCGATGTCGGGCAGCTCCTCGAGCGTGCCCTCCGGGAACCACTTGGCCTGTCCGTCCAAGAAGGTGCGGGGCATCAGCCACGGGCCGAGGTGGGAGCCGGCGACGAACTCGAGCGTCGACTCGCGATCGACGGGATCGACGGGAAGCCACATGCTGGCGTTCTGCATCCCCTCGACGTTGTAGTAGGGCTGGTCCTGGTGCCAGGGCGTCCGCTGGCTCGTCCGTGCCTCCTTGACCAACACGTGGTCGTGGTAGAGCCGGATGGTGGACGAGCGCGTGAGTTCGCCGGCCACCGCCGGGGCACGCGATCCTCGAACGAACCGGTCGATACCGGCGATGCGCTGCCAGTTGCAGAAGTCCTCGAAGAACAGACCGTCGTCGGGGCGGCTCGCCACCATCCCGAACTCGCTGGGAGTGGCGAGCACCTCTTCGATCGCCGCGGCGACCTCTGCGAGCTCATCCGCGGACGCGATTCCCCTGATGCACACTGCGCCGTCGCGCTGGAACGCAACGACATCGGCCTCGGTGACGAACTGGTTCATGCCCCGAACCCTACCCATCGACGCCGTCGGCAAAGGCGGTACGCACATGCCCGCCGGCATGGGTCCCGGGACTCATCTCATCGATTTGAGGGCCAATCATCAGAATTGATGATGGACTTCGGGCGCCGATCGTGAGATGACTGTACGTAGGTAGGGGAATACAGGGGGAAATCATGCCGCAGCTCAAGGCTGTGCGGCGGAGCGATCACCTGGGCCGTGATCGCGAAACAGGCGCCGCCGCCGTCTTCGTCGCCGTCAGCATCATCGGACTGCTCGCCATGACGGCGTTTGCGTTCGACTTCGGCCGCATGTACATCGAGCGAGAAGAGCTCCAGGTTGGCGCCGACGCCGCCGCGCTCGCCATCGCCCAGGACTGCCTGGCCGGCCGGTGTACACCAGGCTACGACGGCACCGCAGAGGCCGAAACCTACGTCGACGGGAACGCATCGGACGGCAGCGGCTGGGTGAGGGACGTCGACATCGACCTCACGAACCGCACGGTCACCGTCCTCGCCGGTACCGAAGATGTCGAGGGCAACCGCGAGTTCCAGATGGTGTTCTCGCCGGTCGTCGGCTTCGACGACGTCTCGATCGGGGCGCAGGCCATCGCCGCCTGGGGTCCTCCCGGCGCCGGTACCACCCTCCCGCTCATCTTCTCCGAGTGCGAGTGGCAGAACTACGGCGCATCGGGCACGGTGCCGGACGGCCTCCTCCACGACGTGGCGGACATCCCATTCACGGGCGACTATCCATATGCAGACGGATACGCGACCCTCTACTTCCACGGCAACGAGGTAGAGACCTGCCACTCGAACTCGTCCGGGCAGGACATCCCCGGAGGCTTCGGCTTCCTCGACTCCGGCAGCGGCTGCTCGTCGGCCACGATGATCGGGGACTGGGTGACCGCAGACCCCGGCGCCTCTCCATCGACCGGGTGCAGCTCGCTGGACCTCAACGACTGGGTTGGCACCGTCCAACTCATCCCATACTTCGACGAGACGCGTTCGTCGGGCAACAACGGCGAGTACCGGGTGCTCGGCTACGGCGCGCTCTACGTCACCGGATACAACTTCGCCGGACAGTTCAAGAGCAACTCGCTCATCGACGGCAAGCTCCCGTGCGGCGGCAGTGACCGCTGCATCCAGGGCTACTTCATCGGCAATTGGTCGGCACCACCGGCGGGAGGACCGGGTGGACCCGACATGGGTGTGTCGGGCTTCGGCCTCATCGGTTGATCTCCGAGACGCTTCGGAATCTCGCAGCGGCTCGCCGCAGCGCCACGGTCATGGAAGAAAGGCCGAGCCTCGATCATCAATTTTGAGGATGCGATCCGGAAGGATATGTGCGAAGAATTCTCTCCGAAGGTAGGGCAACAAAGGAGAGAACCATGCCGCTCCCCCGCGGCATGCGGCCGGGTGCTCGGTCGCATCGTCTTCCTGAGCGAGGCGCGACCACCGTCTTCGTCGCCATCAGCATGGTCGCGTTGCTGGGGTTGACCGCGTTCGCGTTCGACTTCGGCCGGCTCTACATGGAGCGCGAGGAGCTCCAGCTGGGCGCAGACGCGGCCGTCGTGGCCATCGCCACCGACTGCGCCCAGGGAGAGTGCGACCCGTGGTACGACCCGCAAGCCGAGGCGGATCTCTACGCCGACCTCAACGCGAGGGACGGCGCAGCCCGCATCCAATCCGTGGACCTCGACGTGGATGCGCAGACCGTCACCGTGGTCACGGGGTCCGAGGACGTCGACGGAAGCGAGTTCGTCGAGATGGTCTTTGCCGGCGTCGTCGGCTTCGACCGCACGACCGTAGGGGCGCGAGCAGGCGCAACGTGGGGTACTCCTGGGGGTCTGCCGACCATCCCTCTCATCTTCTCGAAGTGCGAGTGGCAGAGCTTCTTCGAAGACGGCTGGGTCGAGGATGGAGGCTGGCTGCACCACGCCGACGCGGTCCTCAACGGCGAGGTCCCCCCGAAGAATGGGTATCCGTGGGACGACAGGGCGAAGACCATCTACTTCCACGGCTCCCAGGGCGAGAGCTGCCACGACTCCCCCTCGGGTCAGGACCTGCCCGGCGGCTTCGGATGGCTGGAGACCAACGGGATCAGCTGCGTCGCCGTGACCGAGGTGGAGGACTGGTTTGCGGCGGATCCCGGTTCCTCTCCGAGCACCGGCTGCGACCCGCAGGACATCGACGACCTGAGGGGCCAGGTCGTACTGCTCCCCTACTTCGACGAGGCCGAGGGCACCGGCGACGGCGCCGCCTATCACGTCTACGGCTACGGAGCCGTGTACGTCACCGGCTTCTACTTCGGAGGCCAATATCGAGGCAGGTCTCTGATCGACGGGCAGCGGCCCTGCTCCGGTGAGGATCGCTGCATCGAGGGATATGCGATCGGCGACTGGGTGACCAGGACCCCCGGCAAGCTGGGCGGACCCGACCTGGGTCTCACCCTCATCCAGCTGACCGAGTAGCCGCAGCCTCCGGCCGGAGCGAGGGCGTGGCGAGATCGGAGCGACGCTCCACTCGGTGTCGGTCCTCGTGCGGCGGCCCACTCGCCACATCGAGGGAGACCTCCGCCTCAGCTGCGCGTATCACGAGAGGATCTCGGTCATCTGATCCCCCGTCCGCGCCATCCGGCGCACGTCAGACCCAGAGGGGGTCCCACCATGACCATCGGCCTGCAGGGCACCTGGACGGTGTCCGTAGCCTCCAAGAGCGCCGCCTGGCAGCAGCGCTTCACCATCGCCGGCTCCAGCAATGGCGCCGACGGCACCTACGACGGCCTCACCACCACGCCGCCGGTCCTCGTCACCGGCGAGCAGTGGGGCGTCACCATCGAGAACAACCCGACCGGCCCCATCGAGTGGCAGCCGTCTCGCATGCGGCTCGCCAATTTTCGCGTCGACGCGAGCTTCTTCAAGGTCGACCTCCAGAGCGACGACGGGGGCGGCGGCGACGCCGACTTCAACGACCTCATCCTCACGGCGGCGATGCCGCTGGCGGCGAGCGACTGGGTGGTCTACGGCACCGCCAAGTCGTACAGCGGGTGGTGCCTCATCAACCCGTGCTTCCCGTTCCCGTGGGTGGTGATCGATACCCCGCTCCAGCTCGAGCGCCTGCTCGCCTACCCGGACGTCCGGCCGATCCTCGAGCGGGCGTACGGCCCGCGGGTCGCCGACCTCGCGTCGCGGGAGCGGTTCACCCCGCTGGTCCTCCCGCTCGGGGGCCGCAGCACCGAAGGGCTCGCCGTGAGGGGGGCCACATCGGTGGAGCTCGCCAAGAAGAGCCGGGGCAAGGACGTCGAACTCAAGGTCGCCGAGGAGGCGATCGTCGGTCGCGCCCTGTCGCCCCAGTACACCACCCCGTTCACCCGGGACGAACTCGACGTGATCGGCAAGCTGCGTTTCCCGTTCACGTGCACCGTCGAGCCGATCGCCGAGGCGCTGCTGCGCTTCGTCGAGTACGACCGCACCGACGCCGAGCTGGCGGGTGATCCGTACACGGGGTTTGGCGACCGCGAGACGCTCGGGGTGACGGCGACCGACGAGTTCGGCAACTACGTGTTCGCCTTCTCCCGGTCCCTCGACCAGATCGTCGACGAGGCGCTGAACGACGTGCCGGCCGGCGGCGACGCCACCATCGGCGCCCGGCCCGACCTGATCATCCAGTTCGTCGACGAGCCCGACGGCATCGCGCGCCACGAGACCGCGCCGTACTACGACATCCCCAACGTCCGGCGCATCGACCTGTGCATCCCTGCAGCGGCGCTGCTGCCCAAGCCGTGCCGCGGCGACCGGGTGCTCCAGTACCTCGGCGACATCCCGATCGTCACCAACCCGTTCTCCAAGCTGTGGAGCGACGGCACGGTGTCGAACCTGCCGGGCACCGAGGCCGGCCCGATCGTCCGCCACGCGGCGTGGCGAGGGACCGTGGACATCTTCGGGTGCTTCGAGGGCACGACGACGCCGGTCACCCACTACACCATGGAGGTGCGCTACGACTCTGAGCCGTGGACGTTCCTCAACGTGCAGGCGTCGGGTCTCCGCCAGCAGGGCACGAGCGTGTGGACCACCGAGTCGTACGGCCCGACCAACGAGAGCCTTCACGTGAACGGAGCACTGCTTCCTGCGGTGACGGTGCCGGCGTACCGCAACATCGAACTCGAGACCGGCTGGTCGCTCTATGTGGAGCACCTCAAGGCGAGGGTCACGGTCGAGAGCTACCTGCCGGCGACGCTGCCGCGGCCGGTCGGCACCGTGTCGTTTCGCATCCGCGGCTACGACGCAGGCGGCAATCCCGTGGCGGGCACCTCCGACACGGTGGCGCTGCTGGTCGACGATGCCCCGGCAACCGGCGAGATCGGGTCGATCACGGTCGCCGGCGGGGCCGATCCCGGCGACTGCGCTCTGCTCGAGCTGCCGGCGGCGGGCACGCCCCTCGACATCCGGTTGCGGGCGACCGACCCGGACGGCTTCCTGGCGGCGTGGTCGCTCAGCGCCGTGCGCGGCTCGAACCACCCGGTCGGCCTGATCGACGGGGCGACGTCGGCACCCGTCGGCGGGGACTACGCCGACGTGACTCCGTTCCGGTTCCACGGTACGTCGGAGCTCACGGGCGCCGATCTCGACGGGTTCGTTACGCTGAGCGTCACCCCGACAGGAGGCGACTGGCTGCAGGGTGAGGACTTCTGCGCCTTCAGCTTCGAGCTGGCCGTCACCGACCGCACGACGAACGGGAAGACCGCACCGGGCTCGCGCAAGGTGTGGGACGAGGTCATCGGGATGCGGCCCGCCCCCGAGTGACCGACCGCCCGTTTCGGGAGCGGGGCGCCGACGATCGGCGTCCCGCTCCGGCGCGTCACACGAAGTCGGCGCGCAGCGGGTCGTCGGGATCGAGCACCTCCGCCACCACCTCCCGAGTGTGCTCGCCGAGCCGCGGCGCCGGCCGGAGCGTGAGCCCGTCGGCGACAGGGGCCCGCACCCTGCGATAGGACCCCTCCGCCGCTGCGACATCGACAACGAGGCCCGTCTCGACGACGTAGGGGGAACGCAGCGCATCGAGCACGCTGCGCACCGGGGCGTGCGGGACGCCTGCGGCGGCGAGCCGCGCGCTGGCGGCCGCCGTGGTCAATCCGCCGAGCGCAGCCGCCACGGCGGCGTCGACCGCCTCCCGATGGGTGCGGCGGACGGCGTTCGAGGCCAGCCGAGCCACGGGTTCGTCGCCCAGGCCGAGCGCATCGAGCAGCGGCGGCCAGAACTTCTCACCGATCACGGCGACGGCGATCCATCCATCTCGGGTCGGATACGCCCCGTACGGCACCTGGGTGTGGTGACCGGACCCCACCGGCGGCGGCTCCTCCCCTGTCCCCGCCGCCGACGTGGCAACGTACGACAGCATCGTCAGCGTCGCGTCGAAGAGCGGGACCTCGATGCGGCGCCCGCTCCCACTGCGCAGCCTGGCGACGTAGCCAGACACGGCGGCGACGGCCGCCCACAACCCCGCGGCGAGATCCCCGAGGGGAACCCCGGCGCGGACCGGGGGTCGACCCGGCTCGCCGGTGACCGCCATGATCCCGGCCTCGGCCTGCACGACGAGGTCGTAGGCCGGCTCGTCTGCCTTTGCGCTGGTGGTGGCATAGCCGGGCACCGACACGACGACGAGGTGGGGATGCCGGGCGGCGAGCGATCCGGCGCCGACGCCGAGACGCTCCGCGGCGTCCGGCCGGAAGTTCTCGATGACGATGTCGGCTCGATCGAGCAGCGCATCGAGCACGGTACGTCCGGCGGGTACGCCCAGGTCGAGCACGACACTGCGCTTGCCGGTGTTGAGTGACGAGAAGTAGAGCGATCGATCGCCGACAAAGGGCCCGAGCTGACGCGCCGGATCCCCTTCCGGCCCTTCCACCTTGACGACATCGGCCCCGAGCTCGGCGAGCGCTTGCGCGGCAAAGGGCCCGGCGAGGATGCGCGACATGTCGACGACGCGCACTCCATCGAGCAGTGCGTTCATGGGGCCGGCTCCGGCCCATCCGGGTCGAACCGGTTCGCGATCCCCCGCGCAGGAAACGATCTCGACATCGGCGGCAGGGTAGGAGCGCCCGCTCCCTCACGCCGAAGAGGGCCGGACACCGCACTTCCCGGTGCGGGTCGGTCGGCTCATTTCGGTTTCGCGCCCTACCCCGGAGGGCGCTCCAGCCGTAGACTCCTATAGAGGCCTAACGAAAGTCGAGTGGTGGTTATCGAAGGGCCAGGCAACAGTTCTTCTATTGTTCGCGCCATGTCGGGCCAATCTGACGCGCCCGGAGAGGACGCAGCAGCGCTTCTCCGTGCGCAAGAGCTGGGATGCCTTCCGGAGGCTGCCCTGGCGCTCGTCATCCTCACCGACTACCGGCTCGTCGGGCCGGCCACGGACGGTGGCATCCTGCAGACCGACCTCGCCTGGCCGGCGGCCTGGCGCGTCCACGCCGCCCGATGCCACCGGGCGCTCGCAGCGGGTTGCCACGACGACATCGACGTGTTGCTGCGTCTCTTCTCCGAGTGGCAACGCTCCCCCGACCCGGACGGATGGTGTGCGACCTGGTGGATCGATCCCGAAGTGCTCCGCCACATCGAGTCTGACGTCGCCGCCGTGTTCGCCGGCCTGGCGACCGCGGGCCCGCTCGGCATGCGCCACCCGGTCGATCCGGCCCGGGCGCCCCAGGTGCGAACCGCGCTGTCGCAGGCCTTTGCGAGCTCCGAGCTCATCCGGGTCGGCCCCGGCCGGTATCGGAGCGCCCGCTACCTGACGGCGGAGCCCCACTACCTGAGTCCGGCCACGCTGGTCGCCCCCGGCGACACCATCATCGCCATGCGCCGCGACCCGCAATCGGGAGGTGTCGAGCACATCATCGCACCGGACACGCCGCCCATTCCGGCCGCGGACGTGCTGGCGCCGGTGAGGGCCATGTGGCCGGTCGGCAGCATCGTGGACGTCGAGACATTGGGCGCGGTTGCGGCAGGGCGGATCATCGTCAACCTCGTCGACATTCGGCGGGGCTTCCCCTATCCGCACGGCTCGACGCCGTCACCGGCGTATCCTGCCGCGGACCTCCCCGAGCTCATCGCCGCACCGGCCCACGCCTCGGCCTCGATCGACACCTCGTCGAAGCTGCGCGCCCGCATCACCGGCTACCGCATCATCGACGATCGGACCGCTGTGCTCGTGGTCGATCCCCAGGAACCGGGGGCGCCACTCGACCCCTCCGACCAGCCCGACCTCGGCACGTGGGACGACATAGAGGTCGTGGTGCGAGGGCTGACTGCCGAGCACCACGGGCCGATGCTGGAGCTGTCCCGAACAGACGGGCTCGGCTCCTTCTTCATCTCACCCGCGGCCGGGCTCGACGCCGAGGATCACGGATTCGGCGGCCGGCTCACGGAAGGCGTGCACGTGCCGGCCCGGGTGGTGCCCGAGCCGCCCACCGGCAACCGGCTCACCGTGTCGTTGCTCCCCGTGGCCCTCCGCCACCTCCAGGCGGCCGTCACCGATCAGCGGCTCCCCGTCCCCGCAGTCGTCGTAGATCGTGACGTGGCGCGCGACGAGGTGACGGTGGAGCTGGCGCATCGCGACACGACCACCGGCATGTCCCACCGTTTTTCGTTCCCCGTGAGCCGCCTCGGACCGGGCTTCGACCCGGCCCCAGGGGTCGACGTCGACGTGGTGCTCCGTCCCGACCGCAGCCCGCAGCGACGCCGGCTCCGCGTCAACGCCGAGCTGACGCGCTTCGCCGATCGCAATCTCGACACGTTCGTCGTCGACCACGGATGGTTCGGCCTCGGACCCTCCCCGCCGCAGATCCCCGCGATCCTCGCCCTCCTTGCGCTCTCCAACTCCTCGGTGTGGGAGCGCGAGGTGGTGTGGATGTACGAGGACAACCTGCACCTCGAGGTGGCGATGGCTGGGCCGAGAGGCTCGGCGCTGATGATCCGCGCCGCAGCCGACTCCCCCGGTTTCCTGCTTCCCGCCCCCGCGCGGACCAGCACGCCGGCCGCCGATGCGGGCGAAGAGACGAGGGGCCCCGCCGCCGAGATGCCGCGCATGGTCGCATGGCTCCCGGCGGGCGCCCCTGAGCGAGTCCTGGGTCGCGGCGGGAACGCCCTCGCCGAGCTGCGCGCCGGGCCTGGGGTCGTCTCCGTCGAGCTCGACGGCGACATCGTCACCGTTGTCGGCGAATCGGGGCGTGCGGTGCGCTCGGCGATCTCGGAGATCCAGCGGCTCATCCTCCCCGCCAAGGGCAAGCTCATCGTGCCTCCGGGACAGGGGAAGCGGCTCATCGGCATCGACGGCACCACGCTGCGAGCCATCCAGGCCCGCACCGGATGCGTCGCCAACCCGCCTCAGGAAGACGGTGAGATGTGGTCGGTCGAAGGACCGAGCTCACAGGCCGTCAAGGAGTTCATCAGGCTGGCCGCCGAACAGGTGGCCGGCGTCATCGGTCGCGTCACCGACGTCGAGGATCTCGAAGTGCTCGAAGACACCACGATCCCCGGCGACCGGCGCCGTCAGCCACAGGAGCAGACCGCACCACCTCCGTCCGCCGATGCCCACGAAGGCCCACCTGTGTCGCCTGCCGACGCCGCCCCGCCCCCGGAGCGGGCCCCGCAGGACGGCGTGACCCCGGCTGCCGAGGGCCGGCCCGCCCTCGTGATCACCCCCCGGGGCGAGGTGAAGGAGCAGCAGGTCAAGGAACCCAAGGCCCGGGCTCCCAAGGCGCGGATTCAATCCGAGGCCAAACCGCCTCGTCGGCCGCGAGCGCGACGCACGCAGAGAACGCAGGAGGCTCAGACGGGCCCCGGGACGTTGGGATGGGTGGTGCGAGCCGCGCTCGTGCTCATCGCCGCCGTCCTCGTTGCGGCAGCGCTCCTCTACGTCCTGCCGCTGATCGGCGGCGACGACCCCGCTCCTCCGGGAACCGGCGACTCGCTGGGCACATCGGCCGTCGTGACGGCTGCGCCGCCGCCCCCTGCCCGTGGCGGGGTCGGGTCTCTCGCAGTCATCGTCGAGCGTCCGGCCGCCGACAAGCTCCACGTCTGACCGCGCGTCGATCGGCCCCGGTTGCCCGCGTCGGGGTGATCCGGACACCGGAAGGGCGGCCGCACAGCGACCGCCCCTACCGGCCCTCAAGACCTCTTCAGCTCACCACCGGGTAGCCAGCCACGCCGCAGCGGCGTCGAGCTCCGGCTTCATTTCGATCTCGCCGATCCTGACCAGCTCATCGCGAGCCGACCAGTCGTCCATCTCGATCTCGTCGCCCCAGGCGAACTTGTGGTTCACACGGTAGTAGCGGTCGCCGAGCAGTTGGGCGCACTGGTAGTGCGGGACGTCGCCGAGCCCGTCGAAGATCAGCCTCACCAGGGGCTCCACCCACCGCAGGTAGCCCCAGTCGTGGTCGGGGCCCTCGATACGGCGGGGCAGGAAGCCGGTGCCGATCGAGAGCAGCGCGATGTCATCGAGACCGGGCCGAGGGTCGAGTTTCGCCCTGCGGTCCTGGGTCTGCGCCAGCGCCGCCATCGACGGGTTGTTGGCGGCGACCCCGCCGTCGATGTACCCACCCGTCGTCGGGAAGTAGGTGGGCGCCGCGCTCGTCGCCATCGCCACGTCGACCACCAGCCGCCCGCCGTCGCTGTCCTTTCCGGGGAAGTTGTGGAAGAACTTCGGCTTCCACGAACGTTTGGCGGGGTCCGGGTCCTCGCTGTCGAGGTCGAAGGCGCTGATGAGCACCCGCGTCTTGAGCGACCGGAGCTTCATCGCGCCGAACTCTTCGACGAGCGCCGCCCGCAGCGGCCCGTTGTCGTATCCCGCGGTGAGGAACTGGAGCCCCTCGTGCACCAGCGGCGGCCACGGACTGGCGAAGATCTCGGGCGACCGGTCGTAGTAGAGCTCGCGCAGCTCGGTCGGACTCATCCCCTTGGCGAGGCCGAGGGCGATGATCCCGCCGGTGGACGTGCCGGCGTAGAGATCGATCCCATCTCGCCATCCCGGCACCCGCTCGTCGAGCTCCTCGAGTACGACGGCGACCAGCAGGCCACGGACCCCGCCGCCGTCGATCGAGAGGATTCGGTACGTGGACACGGCTACCTCCTCGTGCTGCCGCATCGGACCAGTCTCCATCAGACGGCGGCGAGGCGCCGGCGCATAGGCCCACAGGTCCCGATCGTGTCCCGGACTCGGCGCCGCCCGTCACTCCGCCGGTGGGCCTCGCCGGCCCGGCGATCACTGCCTCGTTGCGGAGCGCGCCCGCCGAGCGGCGCCGTCTTCGACGAGCACCCGAAACAGTGCCCACGATGCCTTGTCCTCGGCGTGACCGAGATACTCCGGATGCCACTGCACGGCCGTGAGCGGCCACTCCGGGTCCTCGTGCTCGATGGCTTCGATCACCCCGTCGTCGGACCAGGCAACGGCGCTGAAACCGGGGGCGACCTCGCGGACCGCCTGGTGGTGGATCGAGTTCACCTCGAGCTCGGTGGCGCCGACGATCGCAGCCACGCGGCAGCTCGGATCGAGCGTGACGTGCTGGTGCCCGTTGAAGACCAGGTGACCGATCACGGTGTGATCCGCCGACCCGATCTCGGTCGGGATGTCCCCGATCAACGTGCCGCCGAGCGCCACGTTCACCACCTGGAGGCCACGGCAGATCGCCAGCACCGGAAAGCGGCGCGCCGCCGCCTCCCTGACGAGCTCGATCTCGAACTCGTCCCTGTCGAAGTCCATGCCGTACATCGCATCGTTGCGGGTTCCTCCGTAGCGCTCGGGCTCCACATCGCCGCCGCCTGAGAGGACGAGGCCGTCGATGCGGTCGAGGAGAGCGGCGACGTCCGGACTGGGCACAGGCGGGAGGAGCACGGGAATGCCCCCGGCGCGCAACACGGAATCGGTGTAGGTGTGCTCGATCGTGTGGGCATCCATGTCGCCGCCGGACGCCTTCACGACCCGGGGACGCGTCGTGATGCCGATGACGGGTCGCATCAGCCGATGATACCGGCGGCGGCCGGCCGCCCGGCGACGTTCAGGCGGGCGATCTCGTCGGCGCCTGCGCCGGTCCCTCCAGGTACGAGTCGTTGAGCGACAGGTAGAGCTCCTCCTCCTGGGCGAAGTGCAGCCGCAGAATGGCGTGGAGCCCGTAGAGGATCCGCTTCAGGTCGCCCAGATCGCCATCCGTGGGCACGTCGCCGGCCAAGTCGTCGACGAGCGCTTCGTAGAGACGGACGAGGTGGAAGATCTCCTGGTGGGTCCGGCTGAGCGCGGCGAGCGGATCGGCACCGGGGAGCTCGGCGGCGATGGCGGGGTAGACCTCGTGCTCGTCCTCTTGCTCGTGGGGCACGATCACCTCGGTCAAGAACGACCGCAGCGCCACGAGCTCCCCAACCACCTCGTCCGGCGCCACCGAATCGAGACGATCGGCGCCGACGCGAATCCGGTCGAGCATCGGGATGAGCTCCTGGTGCTCGTGGCGCAGCCGCACCGCCATCTCGGCAGGCAGGCCGGGCCCCGTCCGCGAGGTGCCGTCCCCGAGGAGCGCCCGCAGCGCCCAGAGAATCGCCACCGCGTCGATCCCCTCCTGGGCGATGGCTCCGGCGACCGGCGGTAGCAGCCCGACGGCGGCGACCGCCATCGCGGCGAACGACAACGCCATGCCGAGCACCACCGCCTCGATCGCGATCCGCCGGGAACGGCGGGCGATACGCAGGGCCTCGGTGAGCCGGTCGAGACGGTCGACGAGCAGCACCACGTCCGCCGCCTCCGAGGACGCGGTCGCCCCGCGCGCCCCCATCGCAACACCGACGTCCGCCGCGGCGAGCGCCGGGGCATCGTTGATGCCGTCGCCGACCATGATCGTCACGCCTTCGGTCGTTGCCTCACGCACCGCCTCGATCTTCTCGGCCGGGCTTCGCTCGGCGAGGACCCGGTCGACGCCGAGTGCGGCACCCACCGACTCGGCGACGCGCGGATGGTCCCCGGTCAACATCGAGATGGGGCGCAGACCCTCGCGCCGCAGCCGCCGGATGGTGAGTGGGCTGTCGGGACGGATCTGGTCCTCGAGCACCAGGGCGCCCACCGGACGGTCGTCGACGGCGACCCACGCCGTCGAGCCGCCGCTGCGAGAGAGGCGGCGGCGCAGGCTCACGGCCTCGCCGGGTGGCGCCCCATCGCAGACCCAGCGCAGACTCCCCACCCGGACCCGCCGTCCGGCGACGGTCCCGCGTACCCCGGAGCCGTGTTCCTCGGCGACGTCGCTCGGGTACTCGAGCCGCAGCCCGCGACGGCGAGCGGCCTTCACGAGCGCCACGGCAAAGACGTGCGACGACGCCTGATCGACGGAGGCGGCGAGCCACAGCACGTCGGCCTCATCCACACCGGGGTCGAGCGGCACCACGCGCGTGAGCACGGGTTCACCCAGAGTGAGGGTGCCCGTCTTGTCGAAGAGCAGTTGCTCACCGCGCGCCAGCGTCTCGAGCGCCCCGCCGCCCTTGACGATGATGCCGCGCCGGGCGGCACGGGAGATGCCGCCGACGATCGCGACGGGCGCGGCGATGAGCAGCGGGCACGGGGTGGCGACCACCAGGACGGCGAGGGCCCGCACCGGGTCGCCGGACACGAGCCACGCCGCTGCGGCCAGCCCGAGCGCGATCGGGACGAACGCGAGCGCATAGCGGTCGGCCAGGCGGACGAACGGCGCCTTCGACGTCCGCGCCGTTGCGACGAGGCGCACGATGCCGGCGTACGTGCTGTCGGCAGCCCTGGCGAGGGCGCGCATCTCGAATGGCCCACCGACGTTCAGGGTGCCGCTGCTCACCCGATCGCCTTCGCTCCGCTCCACCGGCCGCGCCTCCCCGGTGATCGTCGACTCGTCGAGGACCGCGTCCTCCTCGCCGACGACACCGTCGGCGGGCAGCACTTCGCCCGGCCTGACGAGCAGCCGGTCTCCAGGCACGACGTCGTCGGCCTCGATCGTTTCCAGCTCCCCATTGCGATAGCGGTGCGCCACCCTGGGCGCCCTGGCGAGTAGGGCGGTGAGCTCACGCTCGGCGCGGTTGCCCGCGTACTCCTCGAGGGCCCGCCCCGTCGCCAGCATGAGCCCGATCATCGCCGCGGCGAGGAACTCGCCGAGCGCGAGCGCAGCCCCTATGGCGAGCAAGGCGACGACGTCGACGCCGGGCTGGCGATCGCGAAGGTCGCGAACGACGTCGACGAGCAACGGGACGAGAGCTGCGATCGCACCGGCTGCCCACACGACGGCGGCCGCCGTGGATCGGTCGGCGAGCGCGAGCACCCCGCCGCCGGACAGGGCGAGCACCTCTCCGACGAGCAGGAGCTGGGTCGTTCTTCGTGACGTCATGGATGCGCGTGGGCGATTGCGATCACCCCGGCGCCACGATGCACGGCCGGGCGCGCCGGAGGTAGTGCGGATCGTCCCCCGGCGGCGGGCCGCCTGGCAGGCGGCCACGAACACTCGACCCGGCGATGCGTACGAATGGCCCTACCGTCCGCCCGCGCCGAGCGAGGATGATCGAGACATACGAGGAGGTGCACCGAATGATCATCGTTGTTGGCATCGACGACACGGAACACTCCGTCAGGGTGCTGGAGCACGCCCTGAAGGCCGCCGAGCTCAAGGATGCCGCCCTCCACGTGGTGCACGTCTTCCACATGCCGCCGACGGTGACCGCCGGCTACGGCATCTTCCCGGTCGATGTGGACAAGCTCGCCGTCGCCGAACGGCGGCGCGTGTGGGAGCCGGTCGAGGGCCACCTGGCGCGAGCCCGCGTCCCCGTAGAGCGCGTCGACATCGAGGGCTATCCGCCCGATGCCCTGGTGGCCTACGTCAAGAATGTGGGGGCCAGCCTGCTCGTCGTGGGCACCAGAGGACGCGGCGAGCTGGCGTCGATGGTGCTCGGTTCGACGAGCCACCGGGCGATCCACCTCTCCCCCTGCGACGTCCTCGTCGTGAAGCCGCAGTCGGAACCCGCGCTCTGACGGGAGCGACCACGATCCGGGGGCGGCTACTGCGCGGTCCATCCTCCGTCCACGAGCAGCACGTGGCCAGTCACCATACCGCCGGCAGGTGACGCGAGGTAGAGCACGGCTGCCGCGACGTCGTCGATCGTGCCGACCCGGCCGATCGGAATCCGCTCCAGCACGCCGCGCAGGTAGTCGGGCTGGTCGAGCCGCTCCGCGGTTCCGGGTGTGTAGATGAAGGTCGGTGCCACCGCGTTGACGGTGACGCCGCGTGCCGACCACTCGAGGGCGAGCACCTTGGTCAGCAGGTTGACGCCGCCCTTGCTCGCCGAGTACACGGCGTGGTCTCTGATGCCGACAACGCCCGCCTGCGAGCTCATGTTCACGATCCTGCCGGCGCCCTGTGCGAGCATGATCCGGCCTGCCGCCTGGCAGCAGAAGAAGAGGCCGCGCAGGTTGACCGCCATCATCTCGTCCCAGTCGGCCTCGGTCACGTCCTCGGCGGCATGGTTGGCGCCGAGCCCTGCGTTGTTCACGAGCACGTCCACCGACCCGAAGTGATCGCGTACGGCGTCGAACCCTTGGCGGATCGAGGCGACGTCTGCGACGTCGATCTGCACCGGGAACGCGACGCCGCCGTTGCCCTCGATCTCGGCGACCATCTCGCCCAGCGCGGCCGCATCGCGGGCCGCGACCGCGACGTGTGCCCCGGCGTCCGCCAGCCGTACGGCCAGGCCACGGCCGATGCCCCGGCTCGCCCCGGTGACGACCGCCGTCTTGCCGGCGAGCCCGAAGTCGATGGTTCCCATGGCCGGGACCCTACTGCGACGCGGTGCGCTCCGAATGGCTCCCCCAGCGAGGGAGCCGGCGGGCAGAAAGCGCGCGTCGGCCCACTCCTCCTTGACACCTCGATCCACGGTTGCGGTCTGGTCGTTCTCGCGCCGGGACTTGATGGGGCCGGGTGTGCGGCGTTGCGCCGCGTCACCCAGATCGTGAAGACCCCACACGCGGCGGCGGGGTGTGCGATGCGAGGCGACTGCGTCGAAGAAGCCCCCTCAGACGGGCCCTGCGGGCCCGCCAGCTCCCCCGAAGGGGGAGCCATCGAACGTGGCNNGAAGCAAAGCGATCTGGAAGCGAGCACAGTGAGCGATCTCACCTCTCCCGCCTTGGGTGGCGAGATAGCCTGCGGCGGTGACGGAACCGGCACCGAGCACGGCACTGCGGCGGACGGTGGGCATCGCCGTGACCGCGTTCGTGATGCTCGGTCTCGCCGAGAGCGGGCTGGGCACGGCGTGGCCAACCCTTCGCCTCGACGTGGGCCGGCCCATCTCCGACCTCGGAGTGCTCCTCGCCGTCGGGCTCTTCGGCTACATGTCGTCGAGCGCGCTGTCGGGCCGCGTGGCGCGCCGGCTGGGGATGGGGCGAACCGTGCTGGTGGCGGCCACCGTCTCACTCGCCGGGCTGGTGCTCTACGCGCTCTCGTCGAGCTGGCCGTCGGTCGTCGCCGCCGCCGTCACGCTCGGCGCCGGGGGCGGACTCCTCGACAGCTCGATCAACGCGTACGCCGCCCACCGCTTCTCGGCGGGGGCGACGAACCTGTTGCACGCCGGATTCGGCATCGGCGCAACGCTCGGGCCGATCGTGATGGCGAGGGCGGTGGCGAGCGGCGCCGGCTGGCACGCCGGATACGTCGTCATCGCCGTCGCACAAACGGCGCTGCTCGGGATGCTGTGGGCGACACGAGCCCGCTGGCGTCCTGTCGCCGCCCGGGACTCGGCGCCGGACGAACGGCTGCGGTTCGATCCGGTGGTCGGGCTCAGCCTGCTCATGTTCTTCCTGTATACCGGCGTCGAGGTCGCGGCGGGGCAGTGGTCGTTCAGCCTGCTCACCGAGGGTCGGGGGCTCGGCACCGATGCAGCAGCCGCATGGGTGGCGGCGTACTGGGGAGGTCTCACGCTGGGCCGACTGGGCTTGAGCGCGGTGGCGTCCCGCCTCGGTGCGCATCGCGTGCTCAGCGTCTCCATGGCGGGCACGATCGTGGGCTGCGCCGTCTTGTGGTGGGATCCGGCGAGCCTGGGTGTGCTCGGACTGCCCTTNNGCGGGACTGAGCCTCGCCGGTGTCTTCCCGACCCTGGTGACGTTGACCCCGCAGCGCATCGGCCCGGGTCGGACCACGGCCGTGATGGGCTATCAGCTCGCTGCGGCCAGCCTCGGTGCGGCGATCCTGCCGTGGATGGTGGGGTGGGCCGTGGCCCGCACCTCACTGGAGGCACTCGGACCGATGCTCGTCGGTGCGGCCGTGACCATGGCGGCGTTGCACCTGACGCTCGATCGCCGCAGCCGACGCCGCGTGGCCCCACGAACGCCGTGACGGGTCCGCCCCGCCGGCGCATCGGGAGCGGGAACGGGGACCTGATGTACTCGGGGGCGCACGCCTCCCCGACATCGGGCAGGGCACGGTATCGACCAGCTCTCGTGCCGTCCGGTCACATCGGGACGGCGAGGCCCTCGTATGCCGCCTCGACGTTGCGAAACTCGCGACGGGCGAGGGCGACGATCTCGTCGATCTGATCGTCGGTGCGGAAGGGGTCGTGACTCGTGAGCACCAGCTGGTCGACATCGGCGGCGGCGGCGATGCGCACCGCATCCTTCCAGGTGCTGTGCCCCCAGCCGTCGTACAGGGTCTCGTGCTCCTCGGGCGTGAACTGGGCGTCGTGGATCAGCACATCGGCGCCGATGGCGAACTCGACCAGCCGGGCGTCGACCCCCGGTTGACCCGCCTCGTGGTCGGTGGCGATCACCACGCTGCGCCGCCCGTGCGTGAGCCGGAACGCGGTCACGCCCTGGGGGTGGTGCAGGCGTGCGATGTTGACGAGCACGGGACCGAGCCAGAACGGGGCCTCGTTGAGCGCGACGAACTCGACGTGGGACGGCACGTCGTCGAGTTGCACGGGGAACCACGGTTCGGCGAAGACGCCGCCGATCGCGGCCCGCAGCTGCTCGCGTCCTGGCGCAAAGCCGTAGAACGTGAAACGGTGCTCGGCGCCGAAGAAGGGTCGGAATGTCTGGAGCCCCAGCAGGTGGTCGAGGTGGAAGTGGGTGAGCAGGACGTGGAAGTGCGTGGGCCTACCGGTGACCAGGTCACTGGAGAACGCCAATCCGGTGCCGGCATCGACGACGATGGGCTCGTCGGGGATCGCGTCGACGGTGAAACACGTCGTGTGCCCCCCGTAGCGAATGCGGCTCGGGCCTGATGCCGGGGTCGAGCCCGTCGCACCACGCACCATGAGCTGAGGGTGTCTGGCCATCGACGAGACGCTACACGATGCGCTGGCGCGTTAGGCTCTCGCCCCGTCCGGCACGACGACCAGGAACGAGGATGCGCCTCACAGGCCTGCGGCCCCCACGGCTGCGCACCGCCGAAACCGAAGCCGAAGAGCACAGAGTCACATGGCTCGAGCTCTTCTACGACCTCGTCTTCGTCGTGGCGGTGGCGCAGCTCGGCCAGCGGCTCCTCGCCGATCACGGCTGGACGGGCAGCCTCGGCTACATCGGCCTGTTCATTCCCCTGTGGTACGCCTGGGCGCAGTTCACGTTCTACGCCGACCGGTATGACACGAACGATCTCGGGCAGCGGCTGCTCGCCGTGGCCCAGATGGTGTCGATCGCGCTCATGGCGGCGAGCATCTCGGGCGACAAGGCGGACTCGATGGCCGGCTTCGCCGTCGCCTACGTGCTCGCCCGGGTCGTGCTGCTCCTGATGTACTGGCGAGCGTATCGCTCGGTGCAGGTGACGAGGAGCCTCGTCGGCGGCTATCTGCGCGGCTTCTCCCTCGGTGGCCTGATCTGGCTGGTGTCGATCTGGGTGCCGAGTCCGGCACGTTTCGTCGTGTGGGGCGTGGGCATGCTCGTAGATTTCGCCACCCCGTACGTCAACCGGCGCGAGCAGGCGAAGGTGCCCCTCGACGTCGCCCACCTCCCCGAGCGGTTTGGCCTGTTCACCATCCTGGTGCTCGGCGAGCCGATCGCCGCCGTCGTCGCCGNNGGCGCTGTGGTGGCTCTACTTCGAGAACGCCGAAGGACGGGTCGTGCGGCGGCGTGCCGACCAGGCGAGAGCCTGGAAGCCGACCGTGTGGATCTTCAGCCACCTGCCGCTCGCCGTGGCGCTGACCGCCACCGGGATCGGCTTCGAATTCCTCGTCTCTCAGGAACCGGAGGTGGGACGCTGGATCGTCACGATCGGGATCGCGGCGACGATGCTCGCCATGGCGGGCATCCTCATCGCCACCGAGCGGGGCGAGGACGAGCGAGACCGCCGCCAGGCGATCGTCCGGGTGGTCTCGGCGGGAGTCGTGCTCCTCGTCGGCATCATCGGCGGGGCGTGGTCGGCCNNCGCCAACGCCCTGCTCACCGCCGTGACGGTGCTGCTCGGCGCCCAGATCGCCATCGACCTGTGGATCGTGGGTGACCTTCTGGAGTGATCAGCGCAGGCTGCGCCGATCGCTCGGCTTCGCGTCGCCTGCAAACACCTCGCCACGAACCGACTGAGATCTGACGTCTGACGTCTGACGTCTCACGCCTCCAGGCCGCGGCGGATCATCGCCACCGTATGGTCGATCACCGCCTGTTCCTCCGGCATGGGGAACGACGGGTTGCGGCGCTTCGAGAGCAGGACCATCACCACCCCGTGGCACGCCGACCACAGCGCAACGGCAGTGGCCCGCGGATCGAGGTCGTCCCGCAGCTCGCCCGATGCGATGCCGGCAGCGACGGCGTCGGCGGTCATGACGAGGGCCTGGGTCCCGGGCAGCTCCTCGAGCGGGAGCCCTTCGAGCGATTCCGGGATCGGATGCAGGAACATCACCTCGTACTGCTCGGCCCGCTCCAGTCCGAATTCGATGTACGCGCGACCCATCATCTCCAGGGCTGCGAGAGCCGACTGCTGGCCACGGGCCGCGTCTTCCATGTGCTCGGCCATCTCGACGAACCGCCGGTGGCAGCACTCGAAGAACAACTCGTCCTTGTCGGCGAAGTGGAGATAGATGGCGGGAGGGGACACTCCGACCTTCTTGGCGATCGCCCGCATGGAGACCGCCTCCGGATTGCCCTTCTGGCCGAGCAGCGCCTCGGCGGCGTCGAGGATCTCCTCGCGCAACCGGTCCCCCTCACCTTTGCGCGCCCGCGGCCGGTGCCGCTCGGGCGCGCCGGCGCCCGGCGCAACGCTGCGCCGGGCGGCCGGTGTGGAGGTGGTCGATCGCGCCATCACGCCTCTTGAGGAACCGGGTCGATCTTAGGGGACGGCCCGATCGGATCGAGGTCGACGTGCTCACGGATGCCGAACCGGTCATAGAGCGTCCGCATCCAGCGGGGCGCCCACCAGTTGGCGGCGCCGGCGAGCCGCATGAACGCCGGGACGAGGGTCGCCCGGACGATGAAGGCGTCGACGAGCACGGCGAGCGTCATGCCGACCCCGAACATCTTCATGAACGAGACGTGGGACGTGGCGAACGCCACGAACACGACGGCGATCAGCACCGCGGCTGCGGTGACGATCCGGCCGGTACGCTCGAGACCCCGCGCCACGGAGACTTCGTTGTCCCCGGTGGCGTCGTACTCCTCTTTGATCCTGCTCAACAGGAACACCTCGTAGTCCATCGACAGTCCGAAGGCGATGGCGAACATCAGGATCGGCATCGTGATCTCGAGCGTGCCCGTGGGCGTGAAGCCAAGCAGACCCGATAGGTTGCCGTCTTGGAAGATCCACACGAGCGCACCGAACGTCGCCGACAGCGAGAGCAGGTTCAGCACGATGGCCTTCGCCGGCACGACGATCGAGCCGAACATCATGAACAGCAACACGAACGTCGCAAGACCGATGATGCCGATGGCCGCGGGCAGCGAGCCGAGCAGCGATGCCTTGGTGTCGACGAGGTCGGCAGCGCCACCGGTCACCAACACGTCGAAGGGGGCGCCTGCCTCTCGGATGTCACCGACGAGCGCTTCGCCCGCCGGCGACGTCGGCAGGACGGAGGGGACCACGGACAGATAGGTCCCACCCTCGGCGACGAAGCGGGCGCTTCCCGGAGTCGGCTCGACGACCAGTGCGCCGCCGGCGTAGGAACCGGTGGCGGCATCGACTCTGGCGACACCATCGAGAGTCGAGAGGCTCGCCGCATATGCGGCGACCTCATCCGGGGCGACGGGTCCGTCCGTGGTCACGACCGTCACCGGCGACGCTTCGAAGGCATCGAACTCGCTCCGCAGCAGGTCACCCGCGGCCCTGGCATCGGCGCTCGCCGGGAGCACTCGGTCGTCCGAGTTGCCCAGCTCGGCACGCAGGAACGGCGACCCGAGCACGACGAGGAGGATCACAGCGGCGGTGGCGATGGGAAGCGGCCGCCGCATCACCGTCGTGGCGATGCGATGCCAGATGCCCTCGCCGTCCGTACGGGACCTGACGGTGCGCACTCGCAGCTTGTCGACACGGGGCCCGAGCACTGCGAGGGCGGCGGGAAGGAGCACCACGGCACCGAGGGCGGCCATCGCGACCACCGCGATGCCTGCGTATCCGAACGAGCGCAGGAACGCCAGGTCGAAGACCAGCATCGCCGAAAGCGACACGGCGACCGTCCCGGCGGAGAACAGCACCGTCCTGCCGGCGGTCTGCACCGTCCGCTGCACGGCGGTGTGCGGGTCATGCCCGGCAGCGAGCTCCTCTCGGTAGCGGGAGACGATGAAGAGGGAGTAGTCGATGGCGAGGCCGAGCCCGAGCGCCGTCGTCAGGTTGAGGGCGAAGACCGACACCTCGGTGAACCCGGTGAGCACCTGGAGGATCAGGAAGGTGCCGACGATGGCGAACCCACCGATGAGGAGCGGCAGCGATGCGGCCACGAGGCTCCCGAAGATGATCACGAGCAGCACCGCCGTGACCGGGAAGGCGATCAGCTCGGCTCTGAGGAGGTCGGACTCGATCGTCTCCTGCACCTCGGCGAACAGGGGACCCTCGCCGCCGACCTCGACCGAGACGGCGCCATGGTCACCCCTGAAGTGCTCGGCGATCTCACCGGAGCGGGCGAGCACCTCGCTCTGATCGCCGTCCACCGCGGCGAAGACGAGTGCCCGGCTCCCGTCGAGTGAGCGAAGCGACGGTGGCGACCCCAATGTCCAATACGACGAGGCGGAGGCGACGCCGTCCTCCGCCGCCAGCTCGGCAGTGAGGGCGAGACCGGCCTCGGTGGCGGCGGGGCCGTCGATCACGCCGTCGGCAGCCGTCACGATCATGACGACGGCGGGGTCACGCACTCCGAACTCCGTCTCCAGCACCTCGGCGGCGGTCGCAGACTCGGCACCGGGATCCTCGAAGCCACCGTTCGACAGCGACGACGCCACGCCGCCCCCGAAGGCCCCCGCCAGGACGAAACCGATGAGCCCGGCGACGAGCACCAGCACCCGGAACCTCACGATGAATCCAGCAAGGCGACGCATGGGATCTCCCTCCCTTTTGACTGAACGTCGTTAACTGATGGTCGTTAACTTAACGACGTTCAGTGTCCCGGTCAAGCAGAGATGGAGGTCAGAAGTCAGCGAACACCCCCGGCCTGACGTCTTGACATCTGGCGTCTGACGTCTGGAAGCGAGGCGCAGCCGAGCGATCTCGAAGCGAGCGTCAGCGAGCCCGAGCGACCACCTCGAACACGCCGGGAGGCTCGGCCTCGAACACCAGGTCCCCACGGACGCGTAGCGCGTCGACGAGCGCCCTCGTCGCCGGCATCCGGGGTTCGCGACCATCGCGCAGCACGAAGCGTCCCCCCGGCCGGACCGCAGGCCACCAGCGCTCGAACAGCCGGAGGCCGGCGCCGAGGCGGAGCGGGATGTCGTGGTAGACGAGGTCGAAGCTCGCAGGCGTGGGCGAATGCTCGACGGCATCGGCGGTGACGAGCTCGACCCGGTGATCGAGCCCGGCCGCAGCCAATGCCTTGCGCAGCGCATCCTCGTAGGTGACGTCGAGATCGCCGTGACGGCGCCGCTCGGCGGCTTCCAGCTTCCCGTTGTCGATGGAGAGCACCTGTGCCCCTGCTGCGGCCAGCAGGAAGGTCGTTCCGCCCTTGGCCCGCCCGAGCTCGGCGACCCGGGCGTCCTGCAGCTGACCGACCGTGCGGTAGAGCCACGCCGCCTCGTCCAGCATCAGCAGCGCCATTCCGCGATTGGCATAGTTGGACGACAGCAGCCACGCGAGGTCCTCGAAGCCCCTGATGGGCCCCGGGACGGGCATCACCGCATCGATGCGCTGCGGGTCGTGCATCTGAAACGTGCCGAGACGGTGGAGCAGCGCATCGCGGGCACCCTCGTCGCCGAGCACGTCGTCGACGCTGCCGCGCACCCGGCTGCTGGTGTCCGCACGCCGCAAGACCGATGCGAAGGCCGAGCTGAGCAGTGCGATGAGACCACCTCCCCGCTGGTGAAGTCAGTCTACGGCGGTTGCGTCGTATGCGGGTCTCGCAGGGCCAGTTCAGACCATGGGTAGGGTGAGCGGCGCGACTCCAAGGGGGAATCTGGTGCCAACTCTGCCGAATCTCTTTGTCCTCGGTCCGCCCCGCACCGGCACCACGTCGCTCGTCCAGTGGCTGCGGGAGACGCCGGACGTCTTCGTGAGCCGTCCGAAGGAGCCCGCATTCCACTTGCGTGACTCCCCCATCGAGGGCCGGATCGACGACGAGGACGTGTACCTCGGGTTGTTCGCCGAAGGGGCGGCGAGCCGATATCGCTGCGAGGCCACCCCTTGGTACCTGTCCTCCGAGCAAGCCACCTACTCGATCGCCGGGATGGCGCCCGACGCTCTGCTCGTGGTGGGTCTCCGCAACCCGGTTGACATGATCGCCTCCCTGCACGCGCATCATCGATATCGCGGCATCGAGCAAGAGCCGGACCTGGAGGCGGCCGTCTTCTCCCCACGCCCCCCGGATTCCTCGGATTTCCGTCGCAGCCTCGACTACCTCGGCGTGGCCGCAGTGGGGAGGCACCTGCAGCGGTACCGCGACGTCTTCTCGCCCGAGCGGATCTGGCTGGTGCGCTTCGAGGACCTGGGCCGCCGGCCGGTGGCGACGCATGCCGCCCTCCTCGAGTGGCTCGAGCTCCCTCCCATCAGGCTGACCAGCTACGAGCGGCGCAACCCCGCCCGCAGCCGGCGCTTTGAGTGGCTGCACCGCCCAACCCGCTGGATGACGGCGCGTGGCCGGCCGGCGCCGGTACGAGCCATGGGCCACCGGCTGGCCACGATGAACACCGTCCCCGGCCGGCCCGATGCGACGAGCCCGCTGCGAAGGCGCATCCTCGATGCCTTGCACGAGGATCTGGAGTTGCTCGAGCACCTCACGGGAGAGCCGGTCACGGAGTGGTGGGCCTGACCCGCCTTCGCGGACCGACCCCGGTCCGGCCGTCCCTCCCCTTGAGGTCTCGAAGATCGTCCCCGCCACTCGTGCCATGCGCCCCTGGGGTGCCAAATGGCGACACGGTACGGTCGGCGATGACTCCACGATCTCCCGGAGGCCCCGCATGACATCGAAGACCGCCGACCTGGCCGGCCCCGGCATCGGCGACTACGCCGAGCTCGAGAAGGTGCTGCCCGACGATTACACATCGCTGCTGACGCCGCGCCAGACGATGGAGGCGCTCTTCTCCGCCAAGGCGTACATCGAGCAGCATCTGTGCGAGGCGCTCGACCTGTTCATGGTGCAGGTGCCGCTCATCGTCGACGTGAAGAGCGGGGTCAACGACATGCTCGACAGGGACGGGTCCCGCACCCCGATCGAGTTCCACATCCGCAACGACGGCATCCACACGATCGATGCCCAGATCGTGCAGGCAGCGACGAAGTGGAAGCGGGTCGCCCTCGCCCAATTCGGCTGCGGAGTCGGCGAAGGGATCTGCACCGACATGAAGGCGGTGCGCAAGGACTACTTCCTCGACCACGACCACTCGGCGTACGTGGACCAGTGGGACTGGGAGCGCGTGATCACCGCGGGCGACCGCAACCTGGACTTCCTCACCGACATCGTCACCCGCATCTGGAAGGTGCTGTACGGCGCCTCCCGGCACGTCCAGGAGCTGTTCCCTCAGCTCACCGACGATCGCTACCCGCCCATCCCCGAAGAGCTGACGTTCCTCCACGCCGAGGACATCCTGGACATGTACCCCGACCTGCCCCGCAAACAGCGGGAGACCCGCGTGCTCCAGGAGTACCCCGCCGTGTTCATCTACGGCATCGGGTGGCCCCTCGCCGACGGCTACCCGCACGAGCTGCGAGCGGCGGACTACGACGACTGGGTCACCGAGACCGTCTCCCGGGACGGTCGGCCGATGCACGGGCTCAACGGCGACATCCTCGTGTGGAACCCGGTGACCCGGCGCCGCCACGAGCTCACGTCGATGGGCATTCGGGTGACCAAGGAGACGCTCCGGATCCAGCTCGAGATGGCCGGGCAGCTCGACTTCCTCGAGCTGCCGTACCACCGGGCGATCGTCGATGACCAGATCCCGCTCTCGATCGGCGGCGGCATCGGCCAATCGCGCACGTACATGTACCTGTTGCGCAAGGCCCATCTCGGTGAGGTCTCGGTGACCGTGTGGCCGCAGATCCTCCAGGACATGTGCGCCGACAAGCGGATCTTCGTCTTGCAGTGAGGCCTCCACGGAACATGTGAACGTTCTCACGAACTCACACCGTTCCCTCACGTCCGGCTCAGCAACGGCTCATCGCCGACCCCGACCGTAGGTGCCACCTACCCAGGCAGACACCTACGGAAAGGAGCCAGGGATGAGGTTCAAGAAGACGCTCGCCGCCGTCGGCACGGCGGCCGCACTGGTCGGCGGCATGGCCGTCGCCCTTCCGGCGCTCGCCCAGGACGACGGCACCACCACGACCACGACCGTCGACGGCACGACCCAGGACTCGACGACCACGACCCCGTCGCTGCGGGGCCGCCATGGTGGGGGGCTCTCCGTGGTGTCCGACGTCCTCGGCATCGACGCCACCGAGCTCCACGACCGGCTGGAGGCCGGCGAGACCATCGCCGACATCGCCACCGCCCAGGGCGTCGCCATCGACGACGTGACCGCAGCGATGGAAGCCTCCGCCACCGAGCGTCTCACAGAGGCCGTGACGGACGGCCGGTTCACCCAGGATCAGGCGGACGAGATGCTCACCGATCTGGCCGGCAGGATCGACGCCATCGTCAACGGCGAAGCCCCGCTCGGCGGGCCGCACGGTTTCGGCAGGGGCGATCACGATGGATTCGGCCCCGGCGCCGGACCGGCAGCGGACGACACCGCAGCGGAGACGGGCAACGCCTGATCCGCACTCCTCCTCCCCGTCCGCACCACACGAGGGGGCGCCCGCATCCGGGCGCCCCCTCGCTGCATGCACGCGCAACTCGCCATTGCCTGCGCCCGTGTGGAATCATGGACCTCTCCACCCACGCCCCACAGGAGTCGAGCGTGCCTGCCGCCGACCACAAGCTCCCAGCCCTCCTCGCAGACCTCGACCTGCCCGGCGATCTCGCCGCGATGGACGACGAGGAGCTCGGCGAGCTGGCCGCCCAGATCCGTGACTACCTGGTCGCCATCCTCTCCGAGACCGGAGGCCACCTCTCCTCCAACCTCGGCGTCGTCGAGCTGACCATGGCGCTGCACCGCTCGTTCACGAGCCCGAAGGACAGGATCGTGTGGGACGTCGGCCACCAGGCGTACGTGCACAAGATCCTCACCGGCAGGGCCGACCGATTCCCCGAGCTGCGCCGCGACGGCGGGCTCTCCGGCTACCCGAGCCGGGAGGAGAGCGAGCACGACTTCGTCGAGAACAGCCACGCCTCGACCTCGCTGTCCTATGCGCTCGGGCTTGCCCAGAGCCGCCACGACGGGCACACGATCGCCGTCATCGGCGATGGAGCGCTCACCGGCGGGATGGCGTACGAGGCGCTGAATCACATCGCCCAGGTGCGGCCCGAGCGCCTGATCATCGTTCTCAACGACAACGGACGATCGTATGCGCCCACCGTCGGAGGTCTCGCCCAGCACCTGGCCCGGCTCCGCCTCGACCCACACTACGAGTCGACCAAGAAGGCCATCGGGTCCGGGCTCCGCCATCTCCCGTGGGTCGGGGAACGGGCCGACGAGACGGCACGGCGCCTCAAGGAGAGCGTCAAGCAGATGCTGTCTCCCTCGACCTTCTTCGACGTGCTCGAGCTCAAGTACGCAGGCCCCATCGACGGCCACGACATCCGACTGCTCGAGGAGACCTTCGCGAGGGCGCGCGAGATCCACGAGCCCGTGGTCATCCACGTCGTGACCGAGAAGGGCCGTGGCTACGCACCCGCCATCGAGGATGAGCGGGACAAGTTGCACGGTGTCGGCAAGTTCGACATCGCCACCGGTGCCCCGACCCTCTCGCAGGTCTCGTACACGGACGTCTTCGAGGCCGAGCTGGTGCACGCCGCCGACCTGCGACCCGACGTCGTCGCCGTCACGGCGGCGATGGAGTCCTCCACCGGGCTGGGGGCGATGGCCGCTCGCTACCCCGACAGGGTGTATGACGTCGGTATCAGCGAGCAGCACGCGGTGACGTTCGCCGCCGGACTGGCCATGGGCGGGCTACGACCCGTGGTGTGCATCTACTCGAGCTTCCTGCAGCGTGCCTTCGACCAGGTGATGCTCGACGTGGCGATGCACGGCCTCCCGGTGACGCTGGTCCTCGACCGCGCCGGCGTGACCGGCCCCGACGGGCCCTCCCACCACGGCGTGTTCGACCTCTCCTACCTGCGCATGATCCCGGGCCTCGCCGTCGCCGCACCGGCGAACGAGAGCGAGCTGTGCGGACTGCTCGAGACGGCGCTCGACCACGACGGACCGGTCGCCATCCGGTTCCCGAAGGGATCCGTGGCGGCGCTGCCGTCGCTCCCGGTCGAGCCGGTGCCCCTCGGCGAGTGGGAGGTCGTCCGGCACGGCGGGGACGTTGCGCTGCTGGCGACCGGGAAGATGGTCGAAGCTGCGGCGAAGGCGGCGGCCCGGCTGTCGGAGGCAGGCGTGGCGGCAACCGTCGTCAACGCACGCTGGGTCAAGCCGATGGATCCCCGCCTCGTCGAGTGGGCCCGCACCCACGACCTCGTCGTGACGGTCGAGGACAACGTGAGATCGGGTGGTTTCGGTGCGGGCGTCCTGGAGGAGCTGGCGGCCGCCCGCCTCGCCGGGAAGGTCCGCACGCTGGCCCTACCTGACCGGTTCCTTCGGTTCGGCAATCAGTCGGCCATCCTCGCCGAGCTCGGGCTCGATGCCGACGCCATCGCCGACAGCGTGAAGCACTTCCTCGCCGAGGTCTGAGCCCGCCGCGGCGCGAGCAGAGATCCCGCTGAACCCGAGCCGGGGGAAGTTCAGGGCCGCGTGAGCGACCCCACGACTCGGCTCGGGTTCAACTGGGTATCGAAGAACGCCGTCCCCGCGGGAATCCCGTAGAGGGGGGCGTCCTCCACCCACACCAGCCGGTCGCGCACCAGGTTGGCGTCATCATCGAATTCGAGGATCAGGCGGGCGCGCAGCTCGTCTTGGTAGTCGAGGGTCACGGCGACGCCGCTGCCGGCGCTCCTCGTGGTCACGTCGACGTCCAGGTCGTCGAGCACGCCGATCACCGCAGCCCGCAACTCGGGATCGGCGTTCGTGGCCCGCAGCAGGTCGCCTGCCAGCTCGACGAGTGCTGCGGCTTCTGGGATCTCACGGCCCTGATTCGACACGTAGGCAGCCATGGCGTCGTACAGCTCGTCCGGGTTCGTCGGCCAGGTGCGCACGCCGAGCACCGTCGCTTCCGGCGTGAACTCGCTGACCTCGGTCGCGCCGACGCCATCCCGTTCAGGCAGATCGCTGGCGGCGTACGCCGCTTCGACCACATCGTCGAAGAACACCGGGGCGCCGACCGTCACCTCCTCGTAGACCTCGCCTCGGCCGTCGACCCAGCGGTCGCGCACGAGGGGCAGCGAGTAGGCCGCATACTCTCGATCCACGAGACCGATCTCGGATCCGGTGACGATGATGAGCTGGGTCTCGACCGAGCGGGTGTAGAGGTAGTCGCCCCCGGACAGCGCGACCGGCTCCATTCTCTCGGCGACGTGTGCCAGCTCGCCGAGTGCGGTGACCGGCTGCGGGCGCAGCAGACCGGTCACCGCCACAACGGCGACGACGAGGGCCACAGCAGAGGCGGCGACAGAAACGCCCCGCCACCATGCGTGGTCGAGCGAGCGGCGACGGACCAGGGGCCGCGCCTCCGCAGCGATCGCAGACGCCAACAAACGGCGACCGGCGAGCACGTCGTTCGACGACGGGCTCGGGTCGCCTGCAAGGTCACGCAACAGCGTGTCCACCGCGTGGGCCTCAGCGCTCACTACTCATCTCCTCGACTCTCTGCTCCCCTATCCCCTTGTTTGCCGGTCGTCCGGCATGAGTTCTTGCATTCTGCGACGCGCCCTCGCCAGCCGGGAGCGCACGGTGCCGATCGGGATCGACTGCACCTCGGCGATCTCCTCGTACGTCAGCTCGCCGAGCGCAAAGAGGAGGAGTACCTCGCGGTCCTTCGGGTTCAGCTTGCCGAGCGCGGCATTGATCTTCGGCGCCATGAGCACGGCGGACGCCCGTGCCTCGGCGTCGTTGACCACGGCCTCGCTTGCGGCCTCTTCCAGGGAAGCAACGCGCAGGTATGCCCGCGAACGGCGCCGCTGCCTCCGCAGGTGGTCGCGCACCAGATTGGAGGCGATGCCGTACAGCCACGGGCGTGCACTCGATCGCGACAGGTCGTACCGGTCGCGCGCTTCGAAGGCGCGAACGAACACCTCGGACGTGACGTCGCTCGCCGCATCGGTGCCGATGCGGCGAGCGACGTACTTGAACACGGTTGCGAAGTGGCGATCGAAGACGACCGAGAACTCGCCGCCCTCGCTCAGCGAGGCTGCGATCAGCTCGGCGTCGGAGCGTTCGCCCACCACAGTGGCGGACGCTACCGAACGGCGGCGGCGGGTGACGAAGCGCCCTTCGGCGCCGCCCCGCTCACCAGGCGTAGTACGCGACCGACTCCGTGCGGTTGTCGAACCAGGACGCAATGTTGTCGACCTGACCCCCGCCATATGTGTTGTAGTACGAGCCGACCCGGCTCGGGTTGTCGTAGTGGCGAAGGTGATAGCACCCATTGAAGGACGACGAAATGCGGTTCGCCCAGAAGCCGAGCGCATTCCAATAGCCGCCAGAGCAGCTCGTCCCGAGGATGCCGATCGACGATCCCGTTCCGTTGGCTCCATCGAAATGGATGCCGAGCGTGAACGAGGCGGCGAGCGTCCCGACCAGCTCGTCGGTGAAGACCGCCGAACCCGGTGTGTCGAGCGCCAGTTCGACATCTCCGGCGGAGGCGAAGCTCATTGCCTCGGCGAATGTGCCGAAACACATGGGTTCGCCGGTGACGAGCTCGCCGTCACTCCGCTGATCGACGACCTGGGCGACGCAGTGCCCGCCGGACGTCGACCCGCCCGTGCCGTCCCGGCGAGCGTTCGCCGGAGACACGACCACCACGACAGTGGCGAGGGTCAGGAGGGACAGGATCAGGGCGCGTCGAACGACCGCCCTACGACGCATGTGCATACCAACCTCCCAGGGGGTACGTGTAATGGTTGTTTGTCTCAACCGGGAGGAAAGTTCACGGGAATGCGCTCGCAGATCGCAGCAGGCTGCATTTCGGCGTCCGATCCGGGCTCGGCGAGCCCGGGTCTCGGAGAACTCGGGCTCGTGTCACCCGGATCATTCAGGGCCGAGCGGATGGGCCGGCGGCGGCATGCAGCCGGCCGCCCCCCTTCGCCGAAGGGATCTCCAGCTCGCCTGGGATCCGTCCTCGGCGCCGACCCGGGCTCCTCCGCAATCTTGATGATTTGAGAAGTTCTGCAGAAAAACTAAGAACCCGGCCCCGAAGTCCGACAAACAAGGGTATGGAGCGCCGGGGGCCCATTCCCCCACCTCGGCGTCAGACGGTGCGACTGGGCGCCCTCTACCAACCTCCACGGCCCAAGCGCCCAGTCGTACCGTCACCTTTTGGCGTGTCTGCGGCACGAGCGGGTCGCCGCTGCGGTGCCGCCCTCACCGCCAGCTACCCACCGCCCAGTCCGAGGCCATCGACCGGGCGTGAGCGAGGTCGCTCTCGAACGTGATCTTGAGGTTGCGCTCGTCGCCCGCGACGACGGCGATCTCGAGCTCGCCGTACTCCTCGATCGTCTGCGCCGTGTCCACCGCATCGAAGCCAGCCGCGGCGGCGCGGTCGTAGGCGGTGAGAAGCGGGACCGCCCGGAACGCCTGTGGCGTCTGCACCGCAACGACCGTACCGGGCTCGAGCCGCGTCACGCTCCGGTCACCGAGGGCAAATGCCGGTTCCCGTTTCGCAGTGCCCGGCACGCCCCCACCGACGGCACGAGCTGCCGCGACGACCTCCTCGAACAGGGCAGCGGTGGCAAAGGGCCGCGCCCCGTCGTGGATCGCCACGATGTCGATGTCGCCCCCGACAACCGCAGACCGGATCGCCTCGAGCCCGGCGAGCTCGCTCTCGAGCCGAGTGGCGCCACCGGTGGCGAGCTCCACCGAGCGGCCGGGCGCAGCGCGGCCGGCGATACGTGCGGCCATGCCGTGCTCATCCTCTCGGGCGACGACGACGATCGTCGAGACCCCGGTGACGGTCGTGCACGTGGCGAGCGACAGCTCCAGCACCGTGCGTTCCCCGAGCGCTGCATACACCTTGTTCTGATCTGAGCCGAGGCGGGTGCTGCTCCCACCGGCCAGGATGACGACGGCAACGCTGGCGTCGATGGCACGCTCCTGTCGGGGACCGCGAGGATAGGGGTGCACAGCGCCGGGCAGCGCGGCGACGTGCCCGGCGATGGCCGATCGGCCCCGCAAAGAGGGGGCCTGGCGCCACTAGCGTGACGCCGCCATGAGCCACGACCGCGCCGCCCGCCTCGCCATCGTGCGCTGCACGACGTCCCGTGACGGCGCCGACATCGAGGTGGACCCGTTGCGCACGTCGATCGACGAGCTGCCACCGGAAGTCGACGTCGTCGTCCTCACCGCGCACGGCATGGACGAGAGCACGGCGGCGGCGCTCGCCTCCCACGGCATCCCTGTGGCGACGGCCCGTGCCGGAACGGACGCCATGAAACGTGTGACGGGCGGGAGGCTGGTCGAGACGCTCGATCGAAGCCGGCTCTATGTGCTGCGGCTGCCCGCCGCCGTCGACCCGGGCGCCATCGGCGCAGTGCTCGATGTGTGCCGGGGCGAGCGTT
Source organism: Acidimicrobiia bacterium UBA6912 (assembly GCA_002450985.1). Classification (GTDB taxonomy): domain Bacteria; phylum Actinomycetota; class Acidimicrobiia; order Spongiisociales; family UBA5794; genus UBA6912. The sequence continues at coordinate 11,236 of DKBA01000140.1, read as the reverse complement.
GCCTCGTCGCCGACCTGGTGGCACCCGGCCACACCATCCCGGCGCTCGTCGATGAAGAGGGACGGCCGGTCGCCGGCACCTTCACCTGACGCCAAATCCTCCGAACTCCCGGGTCGCCGAGCCCCACGCCGTGTTCACCGATGCAACCTGCGCAGCGGGCGGCCCGTGGTGCAGCCAGGCGACCAGCGACTCCACCGAGGCGCGCTCCCCTTCGGCGACGACACGGACGCTGCCATCCGCGGCGTTGGCGACCCAGCCGGTCAACCCCAGCCGCGACGCGGTGCGCACGGTGCTGAAGCGGAACCCGACGCCGTGCACGACACCGCGGACCACGACCGAGCATCGCACCACGTCCTTCGGTATCGCATCCACGAGCAGAGCGTACCGCCGCGGCTCGCCGGCACGACTTGAATGGTCGGAGTGAAGGTCACCAACGCCGACCGCGTCGTGTTCCCGGATGAGAACATCACCAAGGGCGACGTGGTGGCGTACTACGAGTCGGTGGCGGACCTGATGCTCGTGCACCTCGCCGGACGACCCCTCACCCTCGAGCGCTACCCACGCGGGCTCGGCGCACCCGGTTTCATGCAGAAGAACGCCGCGGCGCACTTCCCCGCGTCGATCGAACGAGTCGAGCTGCCCAAGCGCGACGGAACCACCACGTACCCGGTGGTGTACCGGGCCAGGGACATCCCCTACCTGGCCAATCAAGGCACGATCACCTTTCACGCATGGGTGAGCCGCCTCCCCGACCTCGAGTTCCCCGACCGGCTCGTCATCGATCTCGACCCGCCGGAAGGGAGCGTGGCGCACGTGAGGTCCGCCGCGGCCATCGTCCATGCCCTCTTCGACGACGTCGGACTCGCCTCCACGCCGGTCGCCACCGGGTCGAAGGGCTACCACGTGGTCGCCCCGATCACGGCGACGGTCGATGCCGAACGGATCGCGGCGGCCATGCATCGCCTGGCCGTGTGGCTCGGCACCGTGCATCCCGAGCTGCTCACCTCCGAGTTCCGCAAGGAGCAGCGGAGAGGGCGGGTCTTCGTCGACTGGCTCCGCAACGGGATCGGCTCGACCAGCGTCGTTCCCTGGTCGCTGCGCGCCCGACCCGGGGCCCCGGCGGCGGTCCCTCTCAGTTGGGACGAGATCGACGACGTCGCACCCGGCGGGGTGGGGCTTCGGACGGTCGCATCGCGCCTCGACCGTCCCGACCCGCTCGCCGCCCTCGCCGCGTCTCCCACCGAAGCCGGGCCGGGGATCACGGCCCTCGAACAACGCCTCGACGAAGCGGGCATCGAGATCGAAACGTTCGATCGCTTCCGCTCTTGACCGGAGCGGTTCGTCGTCCGGCACGTCACACCGGCGTGTACCCTGCGCAGCCGCGGCCCCGTCGTCCAGCGGTCCAGGACTCCGGCCTTTCAAGCCGGCAACGCGGGTTCGAATCCCGTCGGGGCCACGCGGACTTGGGCGACGCTGCTGCATAGCAGCCTCGCCCAAGTCCGTACGCAGTTTGCGTAGCAAACTGCGGCTGGGGGGAGCCCCGACACGGCCAATGCCGTGGCAGTCTCGCCAAGTCCGTTCGCAGTTTGCGAAGCAAACTGCGGCTCGGTTCGCATCCCTACGGGCTACGGGCTACGGACTAACGGACTACGGACTCGGCCAGAGATCGGCAAGTGCTCGGTTCAGGAACGCCGCCATCTGACCGCGGGTGACCCGGTCGTCGGGACAGAACCTCGTGTTGTCTGGCGGATTGCAGCCCTTGGTGATCCCGGCCGCNNGCCAGCTTCTCGATGTCCGCCTCGAAGATCGAGGAGTTGTCATCGATGAAGTCCGTCGTACCCGCATCCGTCAGCCCCAACGCCCGCACCAAGAACGCCGCCATCTGACCACGGGTGACGTTGCTCCCAACGCAGTAGAGCGTGTTGTCCGGTGGATTGCAGCCTCGCGTGATGGCGGTGTTGCCCATCCACAGGATGTCCCCGTAGAAGATCGAGTCGAACATGTCGTAGAACAACGGCTGAAGCGTCACATCGACGACCTTCGCCTGCCCGGAGGCCAACTCCACCGCGGTCGACGCGACCTTCGAGAGATACGGCTTGTCGCTGTAGCGCTCCGGGAAGAACCCTTCGGTCTCGCCGCTCGAAACGGCGTGGAACTCGAGGTAGTACGTGCCGGGCTGCACCGTCGTGAAGGAGTAGGACCCCGTCGCCCACGGCACGGTGTCCGTGGCGACGACGTCGCCGCCTTCGTCCACGAGATTGACCTCGAGCGAGGAGGGTGCGTGCCCCACCGCCGCCGGGAGCGCCGGACTCACGGTCCCGGAGAGCGACGCCGGATCCTCGTTCTCGACCGGCACGATGACGCCGGTTCCGCCGCCACCACCGCCGCCGCCACCACCGCCACCACCGGGATCTCCGGGGGCGTCCGGCAGCTTGGCGGCAACGAAGATGCGGCCATCCGTGTGTGCCTGGATCCCGTTGGGATACGGAATCGCATCACCGACGGGGAACGACCAGAAGGGCCCGGCGGCCGACGGCTTGAGACCGAGGACGTCGTCGAGGTTCACCGCCACAACGGCCGGCTGGCTGGTCCATGCAATGGCGATGCTGGGCGGCAGACCCGCAAAGGTGTCGGTGAGCTCGAGCGTCGGGTACTTGAGGATCTGGACGTCGGTCGCCGTAGCGACCGCAACGGCCCTGCCGCCCTTGTAGGAGGTCTCCATGGCGACGGCGTCGACCGCCTGCGTGAAGAGCGCGCTCGGGGGAGTCCCGAGGGTCATCACGTTGATGCTCGTCGAGTCGAGCAGCACGAACCGGCCAGGCTGCTCAGGCGGAGGCGACTCGGAGAGTTGGATCACACCGCCGAAGCCCGAGTAGGCATCGAAGGTGAAGTCGGAGAGATCCACGACTGCGAGCGTGTCATCGCACTCCGAACCCACGATGAGCGACTCGTTGCCGACCTTTGGATTGCCCTCATCGTCGACGTCACTCAGGCCGGCCAGCGCGACGGGCGAGGGGCACATCGAGGCGGGGAGGTCGACCTTCCTCTCGAAGGCTCCGGTCTCGCTGTCGTACGCCCGCACAGCATGCGCCCCACTCTCGGCGACCCACACCCAGCCGCTGACCGTGTCGAGCGCCAGTTGCCGGACCTCGTCGAGACCGGTGACGCGCTCGATCTCGTTGCCGTCGAGGTCGATGACCAGCAGCGTGTCGTTGGTCGCCCCGCCGGTCACGAAGAGGCGGTCGGTCGCCTCGACGAGCTGCATGTCCTGGAAACCGTCGAGCTCGAACTCGATCGATGCCAGAACCGGCTCCACGTCTTCCGCCACGGCGCCCGGTGTGGGCCCGGCGACAACGCTCGTCGCGGTGATTGCGATGAGCCCCAATACTGAAGACCAGCGTGCGCGACGCCGCTTGGGATACCCCACCATCTTTCCGATCCTCCGCTCTCCCATGAAGCCACACAACGGCACAGCGAGTGAGTGAGAGCTGATGGGAGTCCCTGTCCGCCGGCCGAAACCATTGGCCCCTGCCCTACCACTGACTGCCATCCGTATCGTACTTCAGTTGTGGCGATGCGCATCCTCCTCCCGATCCACTTCCTCGCGAACGTGGGAAAGGGCTCCCGCCAGACAAACAGGCACCCCCGAGTAGGCTCCGAGATGCACTCGCACCATCGAGGAGACGCGCCGACGGATGATCATCGACGGCTTCACGCACCAACTGCCGGACACCGACCCGGAAGAGACGAGAGAGTGGCTCGATTCACTCGACACCGTCATCTCCGCTGAGGGAAACCCCCGCGCCCAGTTCCTCATGGCGAAGCTGATCGAGCGCGCCAGGGCTCAGAACGTCGGCGTTCCGGCGTCGGTGAGCACGCCGTACATCAACACGATCCCGCCGGAGGCCGAAGCCTGGTTCCCCGGCGACGAGTACATCGAGCAGCGCATCCGCCGGTTCATCCGTTGGAACGCGGCGATCATGGTCATCAAGGCGAACAAGGCGGCGGACGGCATCGGTGGCCACCTGTCGACGTTCGCCTCGTCGGCGATGCTCTACGAGGTCGGGTTCAACCACTTCTTCCGCGGCAAGGCCGACGGCACACCCGGCGACCACGTCTACATCCAGGGCCACGCCGCCCCCGGCATCTACGCCCGGTCGTTCGTCGAGCACCGTCTCGACGAGTCCGACCTCGACCGGTTCCGTCGCGAGATCGGCGGCGGGCTGTCGAGCTACCCACACCCCCGGCTCATGCCCGACTTCTGGGAGTACCCGACCGTGTCGATGGGCCTCGGCCCCATCAGCTCGATCTACCAGGCTCGGTTCCTCAAGTACCTCCACAATCGACGCATCGACGACACCTCGGAATCCCGGGTGTGGTGCTTCCTCGGCGACGGAGAGACGGACGAGCCGGAATCGCTCGGTTCGATCTCGCTCGCCGCCCGGGAGAAGCTCGACAACCTCGTGTGGGTGATCAACTGCAACCTCCAGCGACTCGATGGCCCGGTGCGAGGCAATGGCAAGATCATCCAGGAATTGGAGGCGGTGTTCCGCGGTGCCGGGTGGAACGTCATCAAGGTCATCTGGGGCTCGAACTGGGATCCGCTACTCGCTCGCGACAGGGACGGCGTGCTCGTCAACAAGATGAACGTCACCGTCGACGGCGAATACCAGCGCTACAAGGCCGAGGACGGCGCCTTCGTCCGCCAGAACTTCTTCGGACCCGACCCGAGGCTGCGCAAGCTCGTCGAGCACATGAGCGACGACGAGATCTGGTCGCTGCGACGCGGCGGACTCGACTACAAGAAGGTGTACGCCGCCTATCGGGCCGCCACGGAGACCAAGGGCGCCCCGACGGTCNNTCCTCGCCAAGACGATCAAGGGCTGGCTGCTCGGTCCGGGCATCCAAGGTGGCAACACCACACACCAGGTGAAGAAGCTGACGGCCGATCAGCTCATCGCGCTCCGCAACAACCTGCATCTCCAAGACGAGATCGGGGACGACGTGCTGTCGAGCGGCGAGCTCCCCTACTTCCGCCCGCCGATCGACTCGCCTGAGGTGCAGTACCTCCGGCAGCGGCGCAAAGCGCTCGACGGACCGCTGCCGAGCCGCGTGGTCCACATCCGCCGTCCTCTCACGATGCCTGCGGAGACGGCCTTCGAGGAGTTCGACCGCGGATCGGGCACCACCGAGGTGTCTACGACCGGTGCGTTCACCCGCCTGCTCCGCACCCTGGCGCGTGATGAGGGTCTGGGGAGCCGGGTGGTGCCGATCATCCCGGACGAGGNNCAGATCCTCGAGGAGGGCATCACCGAGGCCGGGGCCATGTCGAGCTGGATCGCGGCGGCGACCGCGTACGCCAATCGCGGCGTGCCCATGGTCCCGTTCTACGCGTTCTACTCGATGTTCGGCTTCCAGCGGGTAGGCGATCTGATCTGGTCGGCCGCCGACATCCGGGCGAGAGGCTTCCTGCTGGGAGCGACGGCGGGTCGCACGACGCTCCTCGGCGAGGGGCTCCAGCACCAGGACGGCCACAGCCTCGTGCTCGCCTCGACCGTCCCGGTGTGTCAGGCGTACGACCCGGCGTTCGCCTACGAGATGGCCACGATCATCAAGGACGGCCTCCAGCGGATGTACGTCGCCAACGAGGACATCTTCTACTACCTCACCCTCTACAACGAGGCATACGGTCAACCGCCCAAGCCGCCCGGTGCGGATGCCGGGATCCTGCAGGGCATGTACAAGTGGGCGCCGGCCCCAGAGGGGATTGCCCACAGGGCCGCCATCGTCTTCTCGGGACCGGCGCACATCGCGGCCCGCCAGGCGCAGATGCTCCTCGCCGAGCACTACGGCGTCGGCGCCGAGCTGTACTCGGCGACCTCGTACAAGCGGCTGCGCGAGCAGGCGCTCGAGGTGGATCGGTGGAACCGCCTTCATCCCGACCGGGAGGCGATCACCCCGTACGTCACCCACCTGCTCGCCGCCGTCGACGGACCGATCGTTGCCGTCACCGACTACATGAAGGCGGTGCCGGATCAGGTGGCGCGCTATGTCCCCCAGCAGTTCATCTCGCTCGGAACCGACGGATTCGGGCGGAGCGACACGCGAGAGGCGTTGCGGCGGTTCTTCGAGGTCGACACCGGTCACGTCGTGGTCGCGGTCCTGTCGGCGCTGGCGCGGCAAGGCGTCATCGACGCATCGGTGGTGGGCGACGCCCTGAGGCGGTTCGACATCGACCCGAACCAGGCCGACCCGCGGGTGCGCTGAGTCCGCCGCCCGGAAGGCCGACGAGCACGCCCTTCAGCCTCCATCCAACGCGCCGACAATGGCCGTGAGGACCATGTGCGGCCTCGGACCTCCCCACGGTCGCACCAACGGATTGGCAATGCATGAAGACCGTGCTCACCGAGCATCCGCAGCCGGTTGGGAACTGGAACGCACGCCAGACACCCCGTGATCGCTCGGCCCGGGAACGGGCCTCATGACCCGCCACAAGATCGCTTTCGTGGACGGCGACGAGGGCTTTCTCGCCGGCCTGCGACGTATGCTCGATCCCCTGCGCGAGAAGTGGGACATGCGGTTCTTCAATCGTCCCGCAGACGCGCTCGAGGCAGCCGAGACCGACCCCTTCGACGTCGTCGTCTCGGAGATCAGCTTGCCCGGCATGGACGTCTGCGGTTCCTCGACGAGATGCGCACTCGCGGTCCGAACACCGTCCGGTTCCTCCTCTCGAACCAGGCGCCGGCGATCGGCAGGCTACGGACGACCGGAGTCGCGCATCTGTACCTCACCAAGTCGAGCACCCCGGCCAGCATCGAACGATGTGTGAATCGGGCCTCCTCGCTGCGACGGCACCTCGACAGCCCGCACCTGGTGTCGACGGTGGCACGTACCAAGACGCTGCCGAGCGCACCGACGCTGCACCAGCATCTCACGGCCGAGCTCCGGTCGCACGATCCCTCGCTCGCCTGGGTCGGCGTCATCGTGCGCAAGGACCCTGCGGCGACGGCAACGATCATGCGAGTCGTCAACTCCGCATACTTCGGGCTTCGCAGGAGAGTGTCCGACATCGGCCAGGCCGTGATCCTTCTCGGCATCAACACCGTCATGGGGCTCGTGCTCAGCTCCCACTTGTTCCGGCAGGCCCAGCTGTCTCCCGGCCAAGCCGACCTCATCGAGCATCTATGGCGGCGATCCGTCGCCACGGCTGATCTCGTCAGAGCGATCATGTTCTCCGATGCATCCACCCGGCAGCTGGCCGAGGAGGCCTACCTCGCAGGGCTGCTGGGTGAATGCCCAGTGGGATCAGGGTGCGGCCGGAAGTCGTGTTCGCGGTCAATTGGCCGACCGACTTCATCGAGGTCGAGCGGGCGGGCGGAGACCTCGCAACGGAACAGAGGGTCTTCGGAGCCGACCACACCCTCGTCGGGGCCTACCTCCTCGCCCTGGGGGGACTGCCCGACGACATCGTCGAGGCCGTCGCCCAACGCTTTGCGCCGTCGCATGTCGAGTTGCGCGAGAGGGGCGACGGATTCCCCTCCCTCTGACCTCGGATCCACGGAGTCGCATTGCGGTTCACTCTGAATGGCTCCCCCATCGGGGGAGCTGACGAGCCCGCAGGGCTCGTCTGAGGGGGAGGCTTGGGCGAACGGCAATAGGGGTCGTCTCAGCCCTTGCTTGTCGTCGGCGCGCTTCGTTCCTGCGGTTCCGTCCGATAAGCGGCGCTCAGCTCATCCAGCACCTGATCCTCGATCTTGCCCATGGGCCAGAACCGTGCGATGACGGCGGTCACCGGAGCCAGCATCGTGGCCAAGCGGTGTTTCATGCACCGTCCGGCCCCCTCAGCACCACCGGGCCGAGTCGTCTCCCTACCCCTCGAGCATCGCGAGGCGGATCTCCACCAGCCGACGCACGAGTGCCTCGTCCGGGGCCTCGTCCACCGGAAACCGCAACGTGCCCTTGGCCCAGTCGTACCCCTCCAGGAGCTCGGGCCCGACCTGCTCGATGACCGACCCGGAGTGCGGGAAGTAGCTGCAATGGTGCGTGGCGTAGGCGTATCCGGCGACGGCCTTTCCGCGGATCTTGAAGGCGGGGACACCGTACGACATCGCCTCCTCGGCGTCCGGAAGGATCGAGGAGAGCATCGCCCGCAGTTGGCGCAGCGTGCTCCGCTGCGGTTCGGGAGCGGAATCGAGGTAATCGTCGACCGTCACGGACGACAACCTACTTGCCCTGTCATGCGTCCACCCGCCCCGCCGACGTGTCACGCGGCACCACAACGAGGATGACCCCGTTCGCCACGAGCACTGCAGACCCTTCGAGGGCTGTCGCCGCCGAACCGATCATGCACGTGTCGGATGCGCCGACGGGAGCGGTGGGGCAACTGCAAAGAGAGTGCCGGGGCGCCGTCGGTCTGCGAAGCCGGGGGTTCTCCCGTTCTCGCCGCCGTCCACGCTGCCTCTTCCCTGAGCGCCCGCCGTGACCCTGAGAACGAGCCGAGAATCGATGCCGACTTCCTCGAGCAGATGAGCCTCGCCGACACCGTCACGCACTGGGTGCGCATCGCCGACGGTCTCGCCCAGGAGCGCAGATACGCATGACCGGAGGGTGCTCCACCATTCCCAACTCGGAATGGTGACCGGTACCGGGCAGGTTGGCCCTAGTCCTCGGTGACGGGCCGGGTCGACACTGAGAGCCGGCGGGAGTCCACCATCGATCGGAGGAGAGGTGGCTCCGAACACGGTCACCGACGGGAAACCATCGCACCGCATTCGAGAGCCGCGCCGACCCTGGTTCATCGTGCTCGCGGACTGCCCTCGTGGCTGAAGCGCCGAGCTTGGGAGAGGATTCACCATGGCGAAGAGAGAGGCCGAGTACGAGTATTGGGGCGATCGCGCCAAGACCTTCGACGAGGACAGCGCGTACGTGGTCGGAACGGGTCTGAGCGACGACATCAAGAGCTGGCTGCGGATGCAGTTTGCCCCTACGGATGCGGTGTTGGAGCTGGGCTGCGGGACCGGCACCTTCTCGGAAGCGGTGGCCCCGTTGGTGGAACACCTCGTCGCCACCGACATGAGCGAGCGAATGCTCCAACAGGCGAGCGCCAAGCTCGGGCAGCACGGCAACATCCGGCTCGAGAGGGAGAACGCCTACACCACCTCGTTCGACGAATCGGCGTTCGACGCGGTGATGATGGTGAACCTCCTGCACATCGTCGACGAACCCGCCCAGGTTCTCGAAGAGTCCAATCGGGTGCTGAGAGACGGGGGCAAGATCGTCGTGGTCGACGTCACCAACCAGGGGACCCCGCTGCTCGCAGGGCTCCGGTTGGGGCTGCGCTATCTGAGACGGTGGCGGCGCCCGCCGAGCTTCGGTCGCAATCTGGGTCTCGACGACCTGGCGCAGCTCGCCCACGACGCCGGGTTCCTTGTGAAGGATGAAGCCCTCGTAGGAGAGACGATCAAAGCGGCCTGCCTGACCGCCTACAAGCAACCCTGAGTTCGCTCGGTGCGTTGAGGAAGGCCACGCCGCGATGTGCCAGCGTGCACGAATACTCCTAGAGGCGCCTGTTCTCGTAGTCAGCGCCGAGGTGCCTCGGTCCGCGCCCTCCGGCATGAGGTGCATTCTGCGCCGAGATCTGCTGATCGGCGCTGGTGTGCTCCGGGATTGCCCCCGAGTAGGCGTTCAGCTCTCGATGCGGAAGGATGTCTCGACGTCGACTGGACGTACGAGCGAGTCACGGACGACGCAGGACCGCTTGGCGGTATCCAACATCCGCTGTAGACGGGCGGGATCGGTCCCGGTTGCCGGCTTCACGTGAACGTCGCAGTGCATGTCGTCGAACCCGACGTGAATGTCCTCGCTCATCGCCAACGTTCCGCGCAGGTCCACTCGGCCGGTGACATGCACGTCGAGCTCGTCGAGTTCGATCCCCATCAGGTGAGCCACCATCCGAATGCTCGTGTCGAGGCAGGCTGCGAGCGCCGTGCACAGCATCTCCCCGGGATTCGGCTGGTCGTGTGGACCCCCCACACCGCGATGTACACCGACCGGGATCGAGATGCCGTAATCATCCCCCGGTATGGCCGTTGCGTGAAACGGGTCTCCAAGAGAGGCTCTCGTCGTGCTTCCGTGGTCCACGATCAGCGCCTCACCCGGATTGCTCCGGTATCGGTCCTTGATCTCAGCCTGCCGCTTGCGGAGCTCTCTGTTGTCCATGATTCAGCCCTCCGCGACCAAACCTAGGCGACCCCCACCGAAGTGGCTGTTTGGCACCGTACCGATGGGCTGCACGGTCGAGACGAGACGAGTCGAATCGGACTGGGCGAGATGCGATGTTCGACCGCACAGATCACCCGTTGCCTCGTGCGATGTGGCGCACTTCGTTCCGAGCGGCAGGGAGTGTGTAGGGGTGCGCTGATCGTGGGCGATGGCGGTCATCCTCTGCCGGGTTCTACGGTTGGTCANNGATCTGCTGGAACCAGATCTGGAGGCTCTGAGTCCACCCTCCCGGCAAGTGCGTGCCACCCCTGTCCACTGGCGAGGAGGGATGGCCGTGACCATCGTAGGAACCAACCCGGATGCGGTGATCGGCGGTGTCGACACCCACGCCGATGTGCATGTCGCCGCTGCGGTCGATCATGTTGGGGGTGTGCTCGGGATCGAGTCGTTCGCCACGACCCAGGCCGGGTATCGGCGGCTGGTGTCATGGCTTCGCTCCCACGGTCAGCTCACCTTGGTCGGTGTGGAGGGCACCGGCTCGTAAGGGGTGGGCGTGGCCCGCTATCTGGCCCGGGCCGGCTTCGACGTAGTGGAGGTTGATCGCCCCAATCGCCAGACCCGTCACCGGAAGGGAAAGTCGGATCCGGTCGACGCGGTGGCCGCAGCCAGAGCAGCCTTGTCCGGTCAAGCCTCGGGGCTACCGAAGACCCGCGACGGCAACGTGGAAGCGATCCGAGTGTTGATGATCGCCCGCCGGTCTGCGATCGATATCCGCATCGAAACACTGAACCAGCTCCGCCACGTGGTGTTCACCGCCACCCCGCAACTTCGGGCCAAGTTCACCGGCCTGACCGCCCATTGCCGTGGCGTACAAAGCAGCAGCATTGAAACCCCGGCTCAGTGATCCCGACCCGGTCCGGTATGCCACGCTGGTGACCATCCGCACCCTGGGGCGACGCATCCAATACCTCCGCGAGGAGGTCAGATCTCAGGGTCGGCTGGGGCTCAGGTTGGG
>DKBA01000121.1 GCA_002450985.1 Acidimicrobiia bacterium UBA6912 | reverse complement strand
CCCTTGCCCTTGTAGGGCTCCGGCGGACGCACCCTGCGGATGTCGGCGGCCGTCTGGCCGACGAGCTCCTTGTCGATGCCCGACACGACGATCCTCGTGGGCTCGGGGACCTCGAAGTCGATCCCGGCGGGAGCCTCGATGAGGACCGGGTGCGAGAAACCCACCTGGAGCTCGAGCTTCCGACCCTGGAGGTTGGCGCGGTAGCCGACACCCACGGCCTGGAGCTCCTTGCGATAGCCCTCGGACACCCCGGTCACCATGTTGGCGACGAGGGCGCGCGACAGGCCGTGCAGCGCACGGGAGTCCCGCTCGTCGTCGGCCCTGGTCAGCGTGACGGTGTCACCGTCGATCGAGACGGTGATCCGCTCGTCGAGCGTCCGCTCCAGCGTCCCCTTCGGGCCCTTCACCTTCACCCGCGCCCCCTCGACGGCGAGCTCGACGCCGGAGGGAAGGGTGATGGGGTTCTTGCCGATTCGGCTCATGGGTCACCACACCTCACAGAGGACCTCGCCGCCGACGTTGCGGCGACGTGCCTCCCTGTCGGTCAGCAGGCCCTGGGACGTGGACAGGATCGCCACGCCAAGGCCGCCCTGCACGCGGTCGATGCCGACGGCAGGCTTGTACACGCGGTGGCCGGGCTTGGATATGCGCCGCACGCCCTTGAGCACGCGGGAGCGGTCGTTGCCGTACCGGAGCCGGATCGTGAGCGCCCGGCCGACGTTGGCGTCCTCCACCTTGAAGCTGTCGACGTAGCCCTCGGCGGCGAGGATCTCCGCGATGCCCTCCTTGATCTTCGAGGACGGCATCGACACCTCGAGGTGCAGCGCCTGGTTGGCGTTGCGCAGCCGGGTGAGCATGTCGGCGATGGGATCGGTGTACATGACTACCACGACGCCTTTCTCACCCCGGGCAGCTCGCCGTTGTGGGCGAGCTGACGCACCGCGATGCGAGACATGCCGAACTTGCGGAAGTAGCCGCGCGGGCGACCCGAGACGCCGCAGCGGTTGCGGTAGCGGGTCGGGCTCGAGTCGCGCGGCAGCTTGGCGAGCGCCTGATACGCCTCGCGCTTGTCGTCGTACGAGGTCTCCGGGTCCTTGATGATCCCGGTCAACTCCGCACGGCGACCGGCGTAGCGCTCGACGAGCACCTTGCGCCGCTCGTTCTTCACGATCTTCGACTTCTTCGCCATCACACCCCTGCCTGTTGCCGCCGGAACGGGAAGCCGAATGCCTCGAGGAACGCCCGTCCCTGCTCGTCGTTGGCTGCGGTGAGCACGAACGTGATGTCCATGCCGCGCACCTTCGCCACCTTGTCGTACTCGATCTCCGGGAAGATCAGCTGCTCCGTCACCCCGAAGCTGTAGTTGCCGCGCCCGTCGAAGCCGCGCGGGTTCAGCCCGCGGAAGTCACGGATGCGCGGGATCGCCAGCGTCACCAGCCGATCGAAGAACTCCCACATCCGGTCGCCCCGCAGCGTCACCGAGGCGCCGATCGGCATCCCCTCGCGCAGCTTGAAGTTGGCGATCGACTTGCGGGCCTTGCTCACCTTCGGCTGCTGGGCCGTGATCGTCCGCAGGTCCTGGACGGCGGCGTCGACGAGCTTGCCGTCCTGCACCGCATCACCGAGGCCCATGTTCACGACGATCTTCTGGAGCCGGGGGACTTCCATGACGTTGTCCAGCCCGAGCTGCTCCTTGAGCGCAGCGCGCACCTCGGCGAGGTACTTCTCCTTGAGACGGGGCATCATCAGAGATCACTCCCACACTTGCGGCACACCCGGTACTTGCGGCCGTCGTCGTCGAAGCGGGCGCCGATGCGCGTCGGGCCGCACTCGGGGCACACGATCATGACGTTGGAGGCGTCGATCGGCATGTCCTTGTCGATGATGCCGCCCTGCATGGTCTGGCCGGTGGGGCGCTGGTGCCGCTTGGCGGTCGCCACACCCTCGACGATGACCTTGTTCTTCTTACGGAGCACCTTGGCGACCCGGCTCTCGGTGCCCTTGTCCTTGCCGGCGATGACCCGCACGGTGTCCCCAGTCCTGAGCTTCATCACAGCACCTCCGGAGCCAGCGACACGATCCTCATGAACTTCTTGTCCCGCAGCTCACGGCCGACGGGACCGAAGATGCGGGTGCCACGCGGCTGGCGCTGGTCGTTGATGATCACGCATGCGTTGTCGTCGAAGCGGATGTAGGTACCGTCGGCACGACGGCTCTCCTTGCGGGTCCGCACGACCACGGCCTTGACGACGTCGCCCTTCTTCACGGTGCCCCCGGGCGTCGCCTCTTTGACGGTGCCGACGATGACATCGCCGAGGTGGGCATAGCGCCGGCGCGACCCGCCGAGCACACGGATGCACAACAGCTCCCGGGCCCCGGTGTTGTCGGCGACACGCAGACGGGTCTCCTGCTGGATCATCGGGCACGCTCCAGGACCTCGGCCACCCGCCACCGCTTGGTCTTCGACAGCGGCCGGGTCTCCTCGATGCGCACCGTGTCGCCGAGCTTGGCGTCGTTGCTCTCGTCGTGAGCGTGGTACTTGGTGCGCACCGGCATCGTCTTGCCGTACTTCGGGTGCCGCTTCGAGCCGACCACCTCGACGGTGACCGTCTTGTCACGGGCGTCGGACACGACGACTCCGGTCTGCACCTTGCGACGTGCTCGCTCCATCACGCGTTCTCCTGCTCACGGCGCCACGCAGCGAGCTCCTGCTCGCGCATGACGGTCTGAATCCGGGCGATGTCTCGCCGCACCTGGCGCAGGCGCGTCGTGTTGTCGAGCTGGTTGGTCGCGACCTGGAAGCGGAGGTTGAACAGCTCTTCCTTCGCCTCGTCCAGCCGCTCGGCCAGCTCGGAGTACGTCGAGTTCCTGAGCTCGAGCGCCTTCATACGTCCTCCCGAGTCACGAACTTCGTCTTGACCGGCAGCTTGTGGGCGGCGAGGCGCATGGCCTCTCGCGCCAGCTCCTCGCTGACCCCCGCCATCTCGAACATGACCCGGCCCGGCTTGATGACGGCCACCCAGTACTCGGGGTTGCCCTTGCCGGAACCCATGCGGGTCTCGGCGGGCTTCTCCGTCACCGGCTTGTCGGGAAAGATGTTGATCCACACCTTCCCGCCACGCTTGATGGCGCGGGTCATCGCGATACGAGCAGCCTCGATCTGGCGGGCGGTGATCCACCCCGACTCCTGTGCCTGGAGACCGAAGTCGCCGAACGTCACCCGGGTTCCGCCCTTCGCCTTGCCGGTCATCCGACCCTTGTGCGTCTTGCGGTACTTGGTCCGCTTTGGCATGAGCATTACGCCGCGCCCCCTTCGTCACCCGACTCGGGGCGAACAGGCTCGTCATCCTCGGCCGGGGCGTCGGAGACGTCAGAGCCGGACGGGGTCTCCTCCGCCGTCTCGGGCGGGGCAGCCACCGCCTCGGGCGCCGGGCTCTCGGAGACGTCAGACGACAGATCTTCCTCTGACGTCTGAGGTCTGACGTCAGAGGTCTCGGACTCGGAGACGTCAGAGCCGGACGGGGTCTCCTCCGCCGTCTCGGGCGGGGCAGCCACCGCCTCGGGCGCCGGGCTCTCGGAGACGTCTGAGGTCTGTTCCTGCGGGGCCTCGACGATCGGCGTCTCCATGATGTCCTCGGCCTCTTCGCGAGCGGCTTCGAACTCGTCCTGGGCATCGCTCGTCGTGATCCGGCGTCCCCCGCCGGCCTCGATCAGACGCTTGCCGGAGGGGCGGCGCTTGCCGCCGCCGGCCTCGACGAGGCGCTTCCCGCCGCCGGCCTCGATGAGACGCTTCCCACCGCCCTCGCCTGCGGCCGCCTCGGCACGCGACTTGGCGGAACGACGGCGCTCGGCGGGGCCTCCCGCGGCGAGGCGAGCCTCTGCGGCGATCTTCTCGCGACTGCTCGCCGCCGAGGGCAGCAGATCGCCCTTGTACACCCACACCTGGACGCCGATGGCGCCAACGGTGGTCGCCGCCGTCGCCTGTCCGTAGTCGATGTCGGCGCGAAGCGTGTGGAGCGGCACGCGGCCCTCCAGGTACCACTCGCGCCTCCCCATGTCGGCGCCACCGAGTCGACCAGACGCCTGCACCCGGACACCCTCGGCGCCCGCCTTGAGCGCGGTGGCCACGGCGCGCTTCATGGCACGCCGGAACGAGACACGACCCTCGAGCTGGTCGGCGACGCTGCGGGCGAGCAGCGTGGCGTCCAGCTCGGCGTTCTGTACCTCGATGACGTTGAACTTCACCATGCGGTCGGTCAGCTTCTCGAGCCCGCTGCGCAGGCGCTCTGCCTCGGACCCGCCGCGCCCGATCACCACGCCGGGCCGGGCGGTGTGAACGTCCACCTGGACCTTGTTGGTGCCGATGCGCTCGACGTCGATCCGCGACACGGCCCCGCGACGCAACTGGGACTTCAGGTAGGTGCGGATCTCGTGATCCTCGTTCACCTGGGAGGCATATTCCTTCTCGCTGTACCAGCGGGACTTCCAGTCGGTGACGATGCCGAGGCGCAGACCGTANNTCACCGTCGAGCGCGTGGTTGTGCTCGGCGTTCGCCACGGCCGAGTCGAGCACCTTCTTGATGGTGCCCGCGGCGCGCCGGTTGGTGAAGGTGAGCACGCTCCGCGCCTCCTCGACCGGGAGCCCCCGGACGAGGTCGAGCACGCGCCGCACCTTGTAGGGCGACTGCCGGATGTACTTGGCCTGGGCTCGTACCTTCATCTCCGCCTCGCCGATTTCTCACCTGCGTGACCGCGGAACGTGCGCGTCGGGGCGAACTCGCCGAGCTTGTG
>DKBA01000076.1 GCA_002450985.1 Acidimicrobiia bacterium UBA6912 | reverse complement strand
TCTCCGGCTGATGGCGGGAGGCACTGCTGAGGTGTCGCGCCTCACGCCCTGGGTCTCCACGACGGGCCCGGGAGCGATCGCGGTCGGCGCCGTGGAGCCCAATTGGTGCGTGCCGCTCGCACCGGCACGGAGGAGTCCGGTCCGGCGAGTGGGGGCAGGATCGGGTCGAGACCGGTGGCGAGGATGAGCACCCGGAACTCCGCGAGCGCGTCGCCGCTCACCTACGCCTACCTCCGCAGCGACGGCACCGCCTACATCGTCTGGGGCAGTGCGATAGCGGGCTTCGGCGCGTACGCATATCAGCTGATGGGCGGCCGAGTTCTCGGGGCGGAGGCCTTCGCCCCCGTGTCGATGCTGCTCACGATCCACTTCCTCACGTTCATCGTGATCATGATGCCGATCGAACAGCTCGTCGTTCGACGTCTCACGATAGATCCAACCCGGGTGCACCTCCCGCGCAACGCTCGCTGGTTGGGTGTGGCGACGATCGTCGTCGCAACGGTCGTTGCTTTCGTCGGGGTGGAGCCGTTCTTGAACGGCGACCGCAGGTTCGTCGTCTTCACGGGCCTGGCCGTCGCAGCGCATTTCGTGTTCGCGGTAGCGCGCGGCCGTCTCGCTGCCCAGCGACGGTTCCGTGGGTACGGAATTGCGTCGGGGGCGGCGTCGGTGCTGCGGCTGGGAGTTGCCGTGGCCGTGACGCTCGCCCATCCATCTGCATCTGGCTTCGCCCTGGCCCTGATCGTCGGGCCGCTCGTCGTGCTGCTGTGGCGCCCCTTCTCGTCGCAAGGAGAGCTGCGGGATCGCACCGCGGCGCGCCGCCCCGATGATGTTCCGAACCTGCTCGGGGGCCTGGTGTTCGCGGCGGCCGCCTCTCAAGCGCTGCTCCTCGCCGGCCCGATCATGGTCGGGATGCTCGGTGGCTCGGTGACCGAAGTCAGCATCGCTTTTGCGTGCTTCACCTTGGGCAGAGCCCCGCTCGTCTTTGGCTACAACTTGCTGGCTCGTGTCCTTCCGCCATTCACGCGGATGGCCGCGGAGGGCCGCGCGGGCGAGTTGACGGCATGGGCCAGGGGCATCGCGATCGCCGGTGTGGCGCTGGCGACGATCGCCGGTGCCCTCGGCTGGTCTCTCGGCCCGTGGTTCGTCGAGGCCGCGTTCGGCCCCGGGTTCGTCGCAACCCGGGCGACGACGACCCTGGTACTCGCGGGAGTCGTACTGGCGGCCGGCGGGCTGTTCGTAGGGCAGATCCTGGTGGCGAGCGGTGACACACGACGACTCGCGCTTGCCTGGTTCGCCGGAGTCGTGCTGGCGGTCGCCGCGATCCTGGTCACTCCCGACGTGCCGGTCATCGTGCGGGTGACCTCGGCCTTTCTGGTGGGTGAGGCGGCGGCGCTGACAGCGCTCGTGGTTGGCGCAGTGCGTAGCACCGGCGAGCGACGATCCCGCCGTCCCGGCACCGGCTACGAAGTGACCAAGCGAACGCTCGACATTGCCGTCTCTCTCACACTGTTGATCCTGATGACTCCCGTGCTGCTCGTCATCGGCATCGCGGTATGGGTCGACACTCCCGGTCCGATCTTCTTCCGGCAGGATCGCGTCGGCAGGCACGGCAAGGTGTTCCAGTTGTACAAGGTACGCACGATGGAAGCCGATGCCGATGAGCGGGTGTTTGCGGCTCACCTCGCGAAGCAGGAGGAGGCGATGCGCAAGGGCGTGGCTGCCACCGTCGGCATCGAGGGCGACCAGCGGACCACTCGCGTCGGACGCATGCTGCGGACGTGGTCGCTGGACGAGATCCCCAACCTGCTGAATGTGGTCCGTGGGTCGCTGTCACTCGTCGGGCCCCGTCCCCTCGTTCCGGAGGAGGCGGCCCTCGTTGGATTGGATCACGCACGGTTCACGGTCAAACCCGGGATCACGGGCTTGGCGCAGGTGAACGGACGAACCACGCTCTCCATGGAGGAACGGTCTCGCTACGACGAGGCGTACGTGCGGAGGCGATCCACGACCATCGATCTCGAGATCCTGCTCAAGACCGCCCACGTGGTCAAGGTCGGCGGCAACGGCTCGTCGCGTTGGAGGCACGCGAGGAGATGGTGAGGCCCCGTGGCGAGGACGACCTGGTCCGGCGACACGAAGCGCCTGCATGGGTTTGGTCGAGAGCGGATCCGTATAGAATGGCTTCCTGAGTAAGTATCTTTTCTGAGGAGCTCGATCGAGATGAGGCTGAGATTCCGAGGGCGCGGATTGGCGATTCTCCTGGTGCTGGTGGTGGCGATCGCCGCGTGTGGCGGCGACGACGATGACGCATCGACGACCGTCCAAGGCAGCGGGGGATCCGCCCAGGACAGCGGGGGATCGTCATCGGACGCGCCGTCGCACGAGGAGGCATCGGCCGAGGACCTCGAGGTGTGGCAGACCGATCTCAATGCAGTTGGCTGCTGGGCAGGCCCGGTCGACGGCAGTCTCGGCCCGCAGACAGAGGCTGCGATCAGAGCCTTTCAGGCCGCCAAGGGGCTGGAGGTCGACGGCCTGCTCGGTCCTATCACCGAGGGCGCCTTGAAGGACGCGGCCGCCGCAGGAGAGGTCGTCTGCAGCGATGGTGGCGACGGAGACTCGAGCACCGGTGCGACGGCTACCCTCGCATCGCCCGGCTACGGGCCCGTCGACTTCGTGATCGGGAGCTGCACGAGCGCAGGCGAGTCCGACATCGAGCTCCAGGCGCAGTCCGACAACCTCACGCTTCTCGTCAGCGCAGAGGCCATGGCGGGAACGCTGTCTGTCGACGGAGGCACGGAGAGCGATGGCATCACCCTCAACGGAACGGTCGAATCCGTGGTGGTCGGCGACGTCGGAAACTTCACGGTCGTGGGCACGTTCGGGCCACCGAACAACGAGGGCGAGGAGTTCACGTTGACGGGTTCGTGTGCGTGAGGTCGCATTCCGTCCTCGCTGCGATCGGTCCTGGAGTGACGTGATCCGCTCCGCCGGCTTCCGATCTCATCCACGGTGGCGCATCGCCGTCCGACGCCGGCGCGGCTGCTGCCGTACCGAGTCGGGATAGCACCGCAGAGCCAGGCGCGGTGTCTCATGAAGAAGGACGGTCCCGCCGATCGGCGGGACCGTCCTCGCGTCGGCGAGCCCGCCGAAGCCCGCGATCTTCGTCATCATCGCGTAACAGACCCGAAACCTGCCGCTCTTACCTTGCCCGTCGTTGCGCGCCCGGCCGTCGGGCGCATCCACGCGAATCGGCCGAGGAGGAAGCTGATGAGACGGAGACTGCTGGTCGTCGGCGCCGGGGCGGGGCTCGCCCTGCTGGCGTCGGCCACGCCGGCGCTGGCGCAGGACGGGATCACCGCCGAAGTGGTGCAAACCACGCTTGACAACATCTGGATCCTCATCGCCGCCGTGCTGGTCATCTTCATGCAGGCGGGCTTTGCGCTCGTGGAGGCGGGGCTCACCAGGGCGAAGAACGTCTCCAACATCATGATGAAGAACCTCATGGACTTCTGCGCAGGGGTCCTGGCGTTCGGCATGTTCGGATTCGCCATCGCCTTCGGCACCGGCAACGACTTCTTCGGTACCGAGGGCTGGTTCCTCAACCCGAACCACTTCACCGAGGGCTACTTCGGCACACTGTCGCTGCCGACGTTCTTCATCTTCCAGGTCGCCTTTGCGGCGACGGCGGCCACGATCGTGTCCGGGGCGATGGCAGAACGCACGAAGTTCAAGAGCTACTTCGTCTACAGCTTCGTCATCACGGCGCTGATCTACCCGATCGTCGTGCACTGGTTGTGGGGTGGCGGCTGGCTCGCCAACCTCGGCACCCCGATGATCGACTTCGCCGGCTCCACCATCGTCCACAGCGTCGGCGGATGGGCGGCGCTCATGGGGGCCATCGTTCTCGGGCCCCGCATCGGGAAGTACGCCGCCGACGGCACGCCGCGAGCGATCCCCGGCCACTCGATCCCATTCGCCATCACGGGCGTGTTCATCCTCTTCATCGGGTGGTTCGGCTTCAACCCGGGCTCGGAGCTGGCGGCCGATGGGGCGGTGGCCGGCATCGCCCTCACCACGCTGATCGCCGGCGCTGCCGGTGGCGTGTTCGCCACCATCACGGTGTGGCTCAAGACCGGTTTCCCGGATGTCGCCATGGCCGGCAACGGCGTGCTCGCCGGGCTCGTGGCGATCACGGCCGGTACCGCCAACGTGTCGAACTGGGGTGCCGCGATCATCGGCGCCCTGGCGGGAGTCCTCGTGGTCTTCTCCGTGTTCTTCATCGACCGGCGCGGGGTGGACGACCCCGTGGGCGCCATATCGGTCCACGGCGTCTGCGGGGCGTTCGGCACGCTCATGGTCGGTCTGTTCGCCACAGAAGGGGGGCTCTTCTACGGGGACGGGTTCGATCAGTTCCTCAGCCAGCTCATCGGTGTGGTTGCGGTGTTCGTGTTCGTCACCATCACGGCCGGGGCGCTGTTCCTCGCCATCAAGGCGCTGATCGGTCTCCGCGTCCCCGCCGAGGAGGAGATCGAGGGGCTCGACACGGTCGAGCACGGCTCTCCCGGCTACGGTCCAGACGTTGCTGCCACGGCTCCGGTCGTGGCCTGAGAGGGAGAGGTCAACCATGCAGCTGGTGACAGCAGTCATCAAGCCTCACAAGGTCGACGAGGTGAAGGAAGCCCTGCGGGCCGTTGGCGTCCAAGGCATCACGATCACCGAGGTCAAGGGCTTCGGCCGGCAGGGCGGCCACACCGAGCGCTATCGCGGCGCCGAGTACACGATCGAGTTCATCCCCAAGATGAAGCTCGAGATCGTGGTGGAGGCCGACGAGGTGCCCAAGGTGACGGAGGCCATCATGAAGGCGGCTCAGACGGGCAAGATCGGCGACGGGAAGATNNGGGCGACGAGAGGAGTGCCCGTGAGGAGCCCACCCGCCTTTCCTGCGACGGGGTTTGCGCTGCTCGGGGTGCTGAGCCTGGCCGCTGCGGCGGTCTTCGTGGGCCGGGCAGTTGCCGTTGCCGCCACTGCCGAACGGATGTGGTCGGCGGTGCTCTTTGCGCTCGTCGGCACGTTCTGGCTGGTCGCCTACTGGTCCGCCCGAGGCGGTCCCACGCGCTGAGGCCGGGAACCGAAGCCCCGCAGTGCAACGACGGTACGGCGGAACCTAAGGCTCGGGCCTGAAAGCCGTTCGACCCTGGTCGCAGAGCCTCGTCGNNCACGAGGGCGAGGTGCGCATCCTCGCCGGGGGCACCGATCTCGTCCCGTGGCTACGCGACGACCTCATCACCCCGGACCTCGTGGTCGACATCAAGCGGCTCCCGGGCCTGGGCGATCTGGACGTCGTCGACGGCGCCCTACGCATCGGGGCGCTCGTCACGTTTGCCGACCTGGTCGCGTCACCGCTCATCGCCAAGTTCCTGCCGATGCTCGGCGAGGCGGCAGGAACGGTTGGCTCCGTCGGCATCCGCCACCGGGCGACACTGGTGGGCAACATCTGCTCGGCCGTGCCTTCCTGTGACTCGGGACCGCCGCTGCTCGTCCACGAAGCGATGGTGCACGTGATCGGGTCCGAGGGCGGCCGTGTGGTGCCGATACGCGAGTGGTTCCTGGGTCCGAAGCAGACCGTGCTCGACCGAGGCGAGTTGGTGGCGCACGTCACGGTCCCGATCCCACCCGTCCCGCGTGGAGCAGCGTTCGTGCGGCTCAGCCGTTATGCAGGCGAGGACTTGGCCCAGGCCTCGGTCGCCGTGCTCTCCCTGCCGGAGGGAGAGTGGCGGGTCGCGTTCGGGGCACTGGCTCCGACCCCGGTGCGGGCCCCGGCTGTCGAGGCGGCGCTCTCCGGCCGGCAGGCCAACGACGGCGCGATCGCCGACGCCCTTCGGCTGGTGCCGGACGCAATCGCCCCGATCACCGACATGCGGGCGTCGAAGGAGTACCGCATGGCCATGGCCGGGGTGATGCTGCGCCGCGCGCTGCACCTCGCTGAGACTCGCCGTGCAGGCGCAGGACCGGCGTATGGCACGGCCGTGATGTGAGGGATGCGATGAAGACCGACGTCACCATCACCATCAACGGCGAGCCCCGCATCCTCACGGTGGAGCCCAACGACGTGCTCCTCGACGTGCTGCGCACCACTGCGGGAGTGAAGAGTCCGAAGATCGGGTGCGAGCGCGGCGACTGCGGGAGCTGCACCGTCCTGCTCGACGGCAAGAGCGTGCGCAGCTGCCTCGTGCTCGGCATCGAGGCCGACGGCCATGACGTCACCACCGTCGAGGGCCTCGACGACGCCGCCCTCGCCGGGCTGGAGCACGCGCTCGTTGCGATGAACGCCTTCCAGTGTGGCTTCTGCGCTCCCGGCATCGTGATCGCCGCCGCCGAGCTGCTCGGCCACGAGCCCCATCCCACCCGGGAGCAGGTGCAGCACGCCATTGCCGGCAACCTGTGCCGCTGCACGGGGTACGAACCGATCATCGACGCCGTGCTGGCCGCGGCCGAGGAGAGGAGCGTCACCGCATGACCGACGTCCGCCCCTTCGAGGCCACCGCTGCCCGCACGCTCGAGGTGGTCGGTACCGCAGCGACCCGCATCGACGGGCTGGAGAAGGTGACCGGCGCGGCCCAGTACGTCGACGACATCGACTTCGGCGCCGACCTGCTCCACGCCGCCATCGTCGAGAGCCCGCACCCCCATGCCCGCATCCTGTCGATCGACACCAGCGAGGCCGAGGCGGTGCCCGGCGTGGTGAAGGTCGTCACCGGCGAGGACTTTCCGTTCACCTTCGGCCTCTACATGAAGGACCGCTACGTGTTCGCCCAGGATCGGGTGCGCTTCGTCGGCGAGCAGGTCGCCGCCGTCGTCGCGCGTGATCCGAAAGTGGCGAAGCGCGCCGCCCGGCTGGTGCGCGTCGAGTACGAGGAGCTTCCCGCGATCTACGACCCGCTCGAAGCGGTGGGCGCCGGCGCCGACCTCCTCCACCCCGATCTCGCTGATTACCCCCACGTGCCGTGGTTCTTCCCCCACGCCGGCACCAACATCGCCCACTGGCGCAAGACCCGCAAAGGCGACATCGAGGAGGGCTTCGCCTCCGCCGACGTGGTCCTCGAGGACACCTACCGGGTGCCGCGCTACGCCCACTGCGCCATCGAGCCCCACATCGTGGTCGGGCTCTACGATCGGGCGGGGCGGCTGACGATGTGGTCGGCGTCGCAGTCGCCGTACACCCAGCGCCACCTCTTCGCCGAGGCCCTCGCCCCGCTCGGGCTCTCCGACAAGGACGTCAGGGTGGTCACGCCGTACGTCGGTGGCGGGTTCGGCGGAAAGGCGGGGGTGTCGATGGAGATCCTCGGCGCCGCGCTCGCCACGGCGGTGCAGGGCCATCCGGTGAAGGTGCGCTGGACCCGGGAACAGGAGTTCTACAACACGTACCAGCGCCAGGGCCTGGTGGCGCACGTCAAGCTCGGCGTCACCCGCGGCGGGATGATCACCGCCCTCGACCACACCCTGCACTGGGACGCCGGGGCGTACGTCGAGTACGGCGCCAACGTCGTCAACGCCGCAGGGCTGTCGGCGACGGGGCCGTACCGCATCCCCAACGTGAAGATCGATTCCCTCTGCGTCTACACCAACCTGCCGCCAGGTGGGCCGTACCGCGGGTTCGGCTACTCCGAGTTCCACTTCGGGCTGGAGTCGCACGTCACCCGGGTGGCCCACGCCATCGGCATGGACCCGGTCGAGTTCCGCCGTCGCAACGCCATCGTCGAGGGCGACACCCTGGCCTACGGCGCCGAGATGAACCCGTCCGGGATCCACGAGGCCATCGATCGCACCGCCGCCGCCATCGGCTGGGGCGAGCCGGAGGAGCCGACCGTCCCGGGCCGGAAGGTCGGCAAGGGTTTCTCCCTGTTCTGGAAGGCCCCGGCGATGCCGCCCAACGCCTCCTCCGCGTCGTTCCTCAAGTTCAACGAGGACGGCAGCCTCAACATCACGGTCTCCGGGATGGAGCTGGGCCAGGGGTACCTCACCGTCATGGCCCAGATCGCCTCCGAGGTGCTCACGGTGCCGACCCGCAAGATCCGCGTGGAGACGCCCGACACCGACCGCAATCCGTACGAGTGGCAGACCGTGGCGTCCCACGTCACCTGGAGCTGCGGCAACGCGGTGCGGGCGGCGGCCATCGAGGCCCGGGAGAAGATCTTCGACGTGGTGCACCGGGTGCACGGCTACGAGGAGGATTCGCTCTACCTCGAGGACGAGCACGTGCGCTGCAGCACCGACCCCGAGTTCGCGCTGGCGCTCCGCGACTTCGTCATCAACGGGCTCGAAGCCGAGGACGGCACCTTCAAGGGCGGGCCGATCGTCGGGTCGGGCACCTTCATGCCCGAGTTCACCTCCACCCGCAGCGACCCGGAGACCAGCCAGGGCGGCCACCCGAACGTGCACTACACGGTGGGAGCGGCGGGCGCCGTCGTCGAGATCGACCCGGAGACCGGCAAGATGCAGGTGCGCAAGATCGCCCTCGCCGTCGACGTGGGCAAGGCGATCAACCCCAGCCTCATCGAGGGCCAGATCACCGGCGGGGTGGTGCAGGGCCTGGCCACCGTGCTCTACGAGGACATGCGCTTCGACGACCACGGCCGGCTGCTCAACCCCAACTTCACCGACTACAAGATCCCCACCGCCCGCGACATCCCAGACGAGATCGTGCCGATCATCGTCGAGGTGCCGCAGCCCGACGGCCCCTTCGGCGCCCGCGGGGTGGGGGAGCACACGATGATCCCGGCCGCCCCGGTCGTCGCCAACGCCGTCGAGGACGCCCTCGGGATCCGCATCACGTCGATGCCCATCACGGCGGAGAAGGTGGCGCTCACCCTCCTCGCCGCAAACGCCGATCAGGAGTGAGGAGATGAGCCGACATGTCCGTTGACCTGGAGAAGATCCTCCGCCCGGTCGACCAGCCGATGGCGCCGTTCCCCGCCAAGTACGTCACGCTCGCCAGCGGGGAGCCGATGGTGGTCCGCCAGATCGAGCGCGACGAGGTGCCAGACGTCCTGCCCTTCATCGAGCCGCTCATCCACGTCGAGCGCGATTTCTACGACCTGGTGGCGGCCCGGGTGTACGCCGAGCTGCTCAGCTACGCCCGCCACCGGGTGCAGAACGAGTATGTGCTCGTCGCCCAGATCCACGGCGAGCTTGCGGCCGTCGTGAACGGCCGGCAGGTCACTCCGCAATTGGGCATGTCGCTGCACACCATCGCCCTGCGGCGCGGGCTGCGCATCGGGGCGCACTCGTTCGCCGCCAAGATGGAGTACCACATCGACATCCTCGGCAACGACGAGGTGCTGATCGTCGCCGAGTCGCCCATCGGGTTCCGCCGCTGGATGGTGGAGTACGGGTTGGAGAAGCGGTTCGCCATCCCCCATGAGCTGGGCGGGGTGCCGTCGTGGGCGCTCACCAGGGAACTGTTCGACGCCGCCAGGGACCGGCTCGTCGTCGGGCGGCGCCCGGTGCCCGAGGACCTGCTCGCCGAGGCGAAGGCGGCCATCCTGCCGCCGTCCGATCCGCCGACGCCGCCGCAGGACCTGATGGCGGCGACGCGGGCCATGTACGACCCCACCGGGACNNAGCCAGACGGCGCTGGCGAGCGCCGTGGTCGACACGCTGAGCCTGACCCCGGCGGGGGCGGCGGTGGTGGAGAACGGCCCGGCGTCGGGGGCTTCGGCGATCAAGGCGGGCTTCGCCGCCGTCGCCTCCGGGCTCCACGACGTGGTGCTGGTCACCGGCGCCGAGCGGATGCGGGAGGTCAACAACCTCGAAGCCACCGACTTCGTCGCCACGCTGACCCATCCGCTCGCCGAGTACATCTACGGCGTGACGCTGCCGGCGCATGCGGCCATGTTCACCCGCCTGTACATGGAGCGCTACGGGGTGACGGAGCGCCACCTCGCCATGGTGGCGGTGAAGAACCAGAACGCGGCGATGCGCAACGAGTTCGCCCACCTCCATCAGCCGATCACCATCGAGGGCATCCTCGACTCGCCCGAGGCGGCCACCAACAACCCGTACGTGGCCGAGCCGCTGCGCTTCTTCGACGCCTGCCCGGTGTCTGACGGGGGAGCGGCGCTGCTGCTCGTCTCCGCGGACGTGGCGAAGGGCATCGACCGGCCGCCGGTGCGGATCGCCGGCGTCGGCCAGGCCACCGACACCCACGCGGTCCACGAGCGCACCGAGCCCACCGACCTGCTGGCGGTGCGGGCGGCGGCGGCGAAGTCGTTCGCGATGGCGGGGCTCGGCCCCGACGACGTCGACGTCGCCGAGTTGCACGATGCCTTCACCATCCTCGAGATCGTCGAGAGCGAGGAGGTGGGGTTCTTCGCCAAGGGCGAGGGACATCTTGCATTGGAGAAGGGCGAGACGGCGCTCGGCGGGAGGATCCCGATCAACGTCGGCGGCGGTCTGAAAGGCCGAGGCCACCCGGTGGGCGCCACCGGCGTCGCCCAGGCCCACGAGATCGTCACCCAGCTGCGCGGCGAGGCGGGGGAGCGCCAGGTCGACGGGGCGAAGGTGGGCTTCACCTGCAACTTCGGCGGGTTCGGCAACAACGTCGTCTGTCTCACGTTCGTGAAGGAGGCGTGATGGCCCGGGAGATCTACGCCTATCGCTGCCGGCGGTGCGGCACGCTGCACTACCCGTTCCGGATGGTGTGCAAGAGCTGCCGGGAGAACGACATGTTCGAGTTCGACCCGGAGCCGCTGCCGAAGAAGGGCAGGCTGCTCACCTTCACCCACGTCCACGCCCTGCCCGCCGACTTCGACGTGCCCCGGCTCGGTCTCGGCATCGTCGAGCTGGAGAACGGCATCCGCATCACCGGCCAGCTCGCCGTCGAGGACCCGATGATGGGCATGGAGGTGACCGGCGAGGTGAAGGTGGTCCGCCACACCGGCTACGAGGACCGCTACGGGATGGTGTTCAGCTAGTCCGGTTTGCGTCGACCCGGCCTACGCGAGGAGGCGTCGAGGGGAGGACCGCGTGCGGCGTCCCGATGCGCCACCGGGCCGTGATGGTCAGGGTCCGCGGGCCGGGTGGGTGAAGGTGAGGGTTCCGTCGGTGTTGCGGGTGATGGTCCAGCGCGTCGCGTGAATCAACGTGTGATGTCGTCGGCACAGCAACACCAGATTGTCCAGATCTGTGGCTCCGCCTTCAACCCATGAACGAATGTGATGTGCATCGCACCAGGCGGCCGAGCGGCGGCAGGAGGGGAATTGGCAGTGTCGGTCCCGGATGGCGAGGGCCCGCCGCTGGGCGG
>DKBA01000290.1 GCA_002450985.1 Acidimicrobiia bacterium UBA6912 | reverse complement strand
ACCGGTCATCCCCGGCAGCGGAGGGCGCACTGCCGCCGTCGCCGCCCCACAGAGCCTCTAACGTGGTCCCGCTCATGACTCCGCCCCTGGTCTCTGCGCGGTCGCTCACGAAACGATTCGGCGACTTCACGGCCGTAGACGCCGTGGACTTCGACGTCCAGCGCGGCGAGGCCTTCGGGTTTCTCGGCCCCAACGGNNCCAACGGCGCCGGCAAGAGCTCCACGATGCGGATGATCGGCGCGGTGTCACCCGTGTCTGGCGGAACGCTTCGGGTGCTCGGCATGGATCCGGCGACGGACGGCCCCGCGATCAGGGCGAGGATCGGCGTCGTGCCGCAGGAGGACAACCTCGACACCGAGCTGCCGGTCGCCGAGAACCTCACGATCTACGGCCGCTACTTCGATCTCCCCAGATCGACGATCCGGGAACGCATCGACGAGCTCCTCGCCTTCGCCCAGCTCGAGGCCCGGCGCGACGCCAAGGTCGACGCCCTGTCCGGCGGGATGAAGCGCCGCCTCACGATCGCCCGGGCGCTCATCAACCAGCCGGATCTCCTGCTGCTCGACGAGCCCACGACCGGTCTCGACCCGCAGGCGCGCCACCTGCTGTGGGATCGGCTCTACCGGCTGAAGCAGCAAGGCGTGACGCTCATCATCACAACGCACTACATGGACGAGGCCGAGCAACTCTGCGACCGGCTCGTCGTGATGGACAAGGCCAAGATCGTTGCGGAGGGCTCGCCGCGGGCGCTGATCGAACGGTACAGCTCGCGGGAGGTCGTCGAGTTGCGGTTTCGCGTCGGCGACCAGGATGGGGCGCTCGACCGGCTCGACGGCATCGGCGAGCGCACCGAGGCGCTCCCCGATCGCGTCCTGGTCTACACCGACGACGCCGACCGCGCCACGGCCACGGTGTACAGCCGCGGGCTGCATCCCGAGGCGATCGTCGCCCGCCGCAGCAGCCTGGAGGACGTGTTCCTTCGTCTCACCGGACGAACCCTGGTCGACTGATGGCGACGCCTGGACCGCTCCGCTACATGGAGACACGTGCCCGTGTCTACCGCCACCAATGGCGAGGATCCGTCATCTCGACGTTCCTCAACCCGCTCATGTTCCTGGCGGCGATGGGGCTCGGTCTCGGCAGCCTCGTCGATGGTGGTGACCGGGTCGCCTCCCTCGGCGGGTTCAGCTACCTGTCCTTCCTCGCCCCGGGGCTCATGGCGGCGACCGCGATGCAGGCAGCCGCCGGCGACAGCTCCTGGCCGGTGATGGCCGGCATCAAGTGGCTGAAGACCTACGACGCGGCGCTCGCCACGCCAGTCGGGGTCTCGGACGTCGTGCTCGGCCACATCGGGTTCGTCACGCTGCGCGTCGCCTTTGCGACTGCGATCTACGGCCTCATCGCCACTGCATTCGGTGCGCTGCCGTTGGCCGGTGCGCTCCTCGCCGTGCTGCCTGCGGCGCTCACCGGTCTGGCGTTCGCCGCACCGGTGATGGCGTACACCTCCGGTCTGGAACGCGACACCGGCCTCGTCGGGCTCTTCCGCTTCGGCATCGTCCCGATGTTCCTCTTCTCGGGAACGTTCTTCCCGGTGAGCCAGCTCCCGGCGCTCATCCGTCCGGTGGCGTACATCACCCCGCTGTGGAACGGCGTCGAGCTCACCAGGGCTGCGGGGCTGGGCACGGCGCAGGCGTGGCCGGTCGTCGCCCATCTCGCCGTGCTCGCCGTCTATGTCGTCGCCGGCACCTGGGCTGCGACGATTCGGTTCGGGAGGCGGCTCACCACATGACCGTCGACGTCTGGCCCCTGCGGGTCCTGCCGCTGCGATTCAGCGGCCGGCGAGCCGCCACCCTCATCGAGCGCAATCTCCTGGTCTACCGCCAGGTCTGGGGGGTCCTCGTCTCCGGGTTCTTCGAACCCGTCTTCTACCTGTTCTCGGTGACCGTCGGGCTCGGCGCGCTGGTGGGCGACGTCACGCTCGCCAACGGCCGCACGGTGTCCTACGCGGCGTTTGTCGCCCCGGCGTTGCTCGGGGCGTCTGCGATGAACGGGCCCGTGTTCGAGTCGTTCGGCATGTTCTTCAAGCTCAAG
Source organism: Acidimicrobiia bacterium UBA6912 (assembly GCA_002450985.1). Classification (GTDB taxonomy): domain Bacteria; phylum Actinomycetota; class Acidimicrobiia; order Spongiisociales; family UBA5794; genus UBA6912. The sequence goes on along the minus strand of DKBA01000290.1, from coordinate 7,980 downwards.
TACGCCAAGGTCTACGACGGTGTCCTCGCCACCCCGGTCAGCCCGCAGGACATCGCCGTCGGCGAGATCACCTGGTCGCAGATCCGGGGGTCGCTCTACTCGACGGCGTTCCTCGTCGTCATGCTCGTGATGGGCTTGATCGAGTCCCCGTGGGGGTTGATGGCGTTGCCTGCGGCCATGCTCACGGGTCTCGCCTTCGGGGCGGCGGCGATGGCCGCCACCACCTGGATGCGCTCGTGGCAGGACTTCGATCTCATCACCCTGGTGACGATGCCGATGTTCCTCTTCTCGGCGACGTTCTATCCGCTCGACATCTACCCACACTGGCTGCAGCTCGTGGCCAGGGTGTCGCCGCTCTACCACGCCGTGGACCTCATCAGGGGCTTCACCCTCGGGATCCTCGACTGGAGCATGCTCGGCCACGCCGCCTTCCTCGGGGTGATGGTCGTTGTCGGTTTCGCCGTCGCCGAGAGACGGATCGAGGATCTGCTCCTCGAGTGAGAGGATGCCTCGGAGGCACACGTCTTGGCGATGCGCAGCGCACGAACCGTAGACCCACACACCACGGAGACTGTTGCCGAATCGTCGATGGTGCCCCGAGAGGCCCCCGTCGTTGCCCTTCGAGAGTTCCCGAGACCCTTTTCTCCGGGACCGGTGCCCTGTGGTCGGTGACGTGCGCCTCTTCGCTCGGTCACGAGAGTCGGATACGGTGAGACGCCGGGGAATCGGGCACACCGGGGGAGGTGGTGCGCCTTTCCGATAGGGCCGAGGGAAGACGGGATCCTGAGGAGGGACGGGAATCCATCGAAAGGAGGGCACACGCGCACCAAGAGGATTCGATGGGAGGAAGGATGATGAGAAGACATCTGGTGATCATCTCCGCTTTGGTGATCGTTCTGTCGTTGCTGGTTGCTGTCCCGGTTGGCGCCGAGAAGCCCGCGCCGACCCTCGAGGGCGAGATGGAGCTCTTCCTGGACTTCCCGACCGACCTCGTCTTCGATTGCTACGGCGTAGCTGGCAGCTTGTACACGTGGCGCGGAACCGTCTCGTTCCCCGACTTGAGGGACGAGTCGTTCGGCATGGCGTTCGTCAACCTCGGGACGGGCAAAGCCTTCGTGGATGATGATCCCGACAACCCGTTCCCGCCTGGACAAGCCAGCTTCTTCACCGAGATCTGGGCGATCTACGACGGCGGTGTCGTTGTCGACTCCGACGGTTGCCCGTCGACCGATGCTGCGGCGATCTGGGGGACAGACAGCGGCGTCGGGACGTTGAGCAACAGCACCTACCGCATGAACGGTGAGGTCGACCCGGAGGGGGTCGGCTCGGATTGGTTCTCGGGGTGGGAGGGGCGCAAGGTCCACATGAGCGGGACCTTCGTGTTCGGTTCACCTTGGGAGGCTCCCGGCACCTTCCGACTGAACTGAATTCGAGGGAGGACTCGGCCAGGGTCACCCGTTGGCGATGTCCACGAGAGCACCCTCGCCCCACCGGCCGGGCAATGCGCTCAGCGCTCAGCTCCGGATGACCTTGGTGTCGCCGGTCGACGGGTCCCGATCGAGTTGGATGAGGTCCTCGATGCGGTGTCTGAGCTCGGGCACGTGACTCACGACGACCACGAGCCGGGACGCGTCGTCGGCGATGAGCGCCTCGATGCCCTCCATGGCGAGATCGAGATGCTCGGGATCGAGGGAACCGAAGCCCTCATCGAGGAAGAACGCATCGAGTCGGCCCCCGGTGCGGGTGACCATCTCGGCGAGCGACAACGCGAGCGCGAGCGAGGCGAGGAAGGTTTCGCCCCCCGAGAGGCTCGACGCCTTGCGCACGGCGTCGGCGGCCGTGAGATCGACGATGGAGAAGGTACCGTCCTCGGTGAAGCGGTAGCGCCCCGACGAGAGACGCTGGAAGTGGTCGCTCCCCAGGTCGGCCAGCCTCGCACGTTCCTCGTCGAGGAGGAACCGGACGAACCGGGAGTCGGTGAGGTCCGAGGCGATGCGGTCGTAGCGTCCCTTCTCGACCTCGAGGCGGCGGCGAGTCGCCAGCAGCTCGTCTGACGCAGCAAGGTCCTTGTTGGCTGCAGCGACGTCGGCGGTCAGGTGGGCGACGCCGGCCTCCTCGGTGGCGAGTGCTGCCACGAAGTCCCCCGTGATCCCGAGCTCCGCGAGTACCTCTCGACGCTCCGTGCGCGCCGCCTCGCCGGCAGCGCGGGCGGCCACAACGGCCGCCTCGAGCCGGGCCACCGTGTCCGACCAGGCGGCCCGCAGCGCCGCCGTCGCCTCGGCGAGCAGCTTCGGGCTGTCATCGATGCCGGTGATTGGGCGCCCGAGTCGCGTCGCCAGCTCGACCAGCCCGACCCGGAGCGCCGACAGCTCCTTGGCCGCCGCCTGCTCGTCGAGGATGGCCTGGTCGTGGCGCGCCCGCACCTGCTCGGCCCTGCGACGGGCATCGCCGACGGCCTCGGTGAGCGCCGCCACCTTCGTGCGCCGAGCATCGAGGAGCTGCGCCGGATCGCCCTCGCCGAGCAGCTCGATGAGCTGAGCCACCGTCGCCTCCAATTCCGCTTCAGCCTCGGTGCGGGCGAGACCGGCCTGCTCGGTCTCTCCGGACACGGAGGCGAGGAGTGTCGCCGCCGCCTCGGTGGACTCGCGGGCCGCCGACGCCGCAGCAGCCGCCGCGGTCCTGGCGGACTCCGCCGCCGCGCGCTGCCGCTTGGCCCGACCGACGGCATCGGCCGTCTGCGAGACGTCCGCGCCGCGACCGCCGGGAGGCGGCTCGGCGACCGCCTGAGCGCACACGGGACAGGTGCCGCCCGGGGTGAGCTCGCGGCGCAGCACATCCGCCATGTTCTCGTGCTCGGCGTCGTGGTGGGCGCGCTCGGCGGCCAGCAGGTCACGCTCGGCCGTCGCAAGCCGGGTCTCGGCGGCCGTGAGCGCAGCCCCCGTCTCGGCAAGGACCTGTTCCGCGCTCACGACCCGCGCCGCCGCCTCGGTACGACGACGGATGACGGCGTCCTCGCGTCGTGCGGCGTCGGCGGCGTTCCTCCGCTGCGGCTCGGAGGCCGCGACGAGGCTCGCCGCCTCCTCGATCGTCTCCAGCTCACCCGCCTCCCGCATGGCGGCCACGTCTTGCTCCGCCAGCGCCACGGCGGCAACGGCGGCTTCGAGCACTGCAGCGAGCTCCGCCCGACGCCGGGCGACCGATCCCGCGCCATCGAGAAGCGCCGCCGTCGCATCCGGATCGGGCAGGCGCGCAGCGTGGCGAGCGAGCTCATCGAGGCGCTCCGTCCCCTCTGCGACTTCGGCGGCGGCCCTCACGATGCGGCTGTCGAGATCCGCAATGCGGGGCTCGGCCTTGCGTAGCTGCTCGACCCGCTCCTCTGCGGCCGCCAGCGCCTCACGAGACGAGGCGAGGCGCTCGGCGACCCGGTCGAGCTGCTCAGTGCGAACGAGCACCGCCTTCAGCTCCGCCGCGGCGGACGCGGCGCGGTCCTTGGCGATCTCCCGCATCGTGTCGATGCGGTCGTGGCCGAACACGCCCTTGAGCACGGCATCTCGCTCCGCGGGCCGGGCTCGGAGGAACTCGGCAAAGCGACCTTGGGCGAGGAGCACCGACCGCCCGAAGGCATCGAAGTCGAGACCGAGAAGGGCGGCGATCCGCTCGTTCACCTCAGACTCCAGGGTCACCTTCTCGACGGGCTCGGCGTCCTCCTCGTCCACCTCGTAGCGGTAGAGCGCATGCTGACTCTGCCCCCGCTGGCGGAGCGACCGGACCACCTCCCACACCTCGCCGTCGACCTCGAAGCGCAGCTGCACGCCGCCGTCGGCGGCGCGCTGGTGGATCAGGGCCTTGGTGCCGGAACCGCCCGCAGGCGTCTTGCCGTAGAGAGCGAATGACACTGCGTCGAGCAACGAGGACTTGCCGCTGCCGATGGGACCGACGACGCCGACGAGGCCGCGACCCCTGAAGTCGAAGGCCGGGGATTCCCCGAAGTAGGACCGGAAGTTACGCAACCGCAGCTCAAGGGGCCGCATATCCGGCCTCCTCCATCACGCTGCGGAACGCGGTCATCAGCTCGGGATCGGGCGGTGAGCCGGCCTCCCGCTGGTAGTAGATCGCATACAGCTCTTCGAGCGTGCGCGCCTCCCGTTCGTGAGCCTCGTCGTCNNGGGCGGGGGTAGTCGGCGCGCACCTTCACCACGAGCTCGAACTCGTCGCGTGCCCGTTCGGCGAGCTGGGGATCGGGCCCTGCGGTCTCCACCGTGAGGTCGAGGTACGCCTCCCGCAGGTCATCGCGAGCGATGAGGTCCTGCCAGGACCCGGCGGCTCGCACCAGCCTCCTCCCCGCCGTCAAGGGCATCGACCGCACCTTGGCGGGTCGCCCCGGCTCCACATCGACGATCACCACCCGCTTCTGCTCCCCCGCCTCGCCGAAATCGAGCTCGAGCAGGGAGCCGGCGTACTCGGCCGGCACCCTGGCGCCGGGCACGCGCTGCGGTGCGTGGATGTGGCCGAGGGCGACGTACTGCGGGCCGGGCGGGATCGCCTCGGCCGTTGCGGTGTAGGCGGCCCCCATGTGCAACTCGCGCTCGCCCCGAGGGGCCCCATGACCATGGACCTTGGCGCCGCCGACCAGGAAGTGGGCGACGAGGAAGGTGACGGCGTCGTTGCCTGCGACCTGGTCGGCGTGGCGTGCATAGGCCTCGGCGATGAGGCGTAGCCGGTCGGCGTACTTCTTGTAGTGCTCCTCGACGGGATCCCAGGCGTGGAAGGCGCGACCCTCGCGCAGGAAAGGGAAGCAGCTCACGACGGCACGACCGCCCGGCGTGGCGAGATCGAGGACGCCGCCCTCGTCGGGCCGCTTGATCTCGCCAACGAGGTGAATTCGGTGGCGTCGCAGGAACGGGGCGAGCGCTTCGAAGAAGCCGGGGGAATCGTGGTTGCCGGCGATGGCGACCACCGGCCTGGCGCCGTCGGCGGTGAGCCGCACCAGACCGTCGAGCCCGATGTCCAGCGCCTCGACGGGCGGCAGCGGGCGGTCGAACAGGTCGCCCGAGTGCAACACGAGGTCGACGTTCTCGGCGTCGGCGATGCCGACCACCTCGTCGATGACCGCGCGGTACTCCTCGGATCGGTCGTACCGGCCGATCCGTTTCCCCACGTGCCAGTCGGAGGTGTGGAGGACCCTCACAGACCGGCGAAGGGGTCGTCGCCCGACTCGTCGACCTCTTCCTTGCGGGTCGCCCACGGCGGGAAGGGGAACTCGAGCACCAGGGGCACGGGAATGGCCGGCTGGCTGAGCACCATCGTTCCCGGCTTGAGCAGGCGCGCTCGCGCCCGCGTCGACGGCAGCATCCACCCGTACTCGGCTCGCTCTGCCTCGGCGGCGTCGAGGCGCCCCGCGACCCGGATGGCGGCGTTCTCCATGACCTCGGGAGCGACCCGGGAGGCGGTTTGCTGTGCTCCCACGAGGAGCACGCCGAGCGAACGTCCCCGCTGTGCGATGTCGATGAGCATGTCCTTGAGGGCGCTCGTGCCCTCGCGGGGGGCGTACTTGTTGAGCTCGTCGAGCACGATGACCGAGAGCGGGAGCCGCTGGCCGGTCTGCTCCTTCTCGGCGAACGTCTCTGCGAGCAGGGCACCGACGACGAATCTCTGGCCGAGATCGTGCAGCGACTGGATGCCGACGACGGTGACCTGGGCGGCCGAGCGGTCGATGCGGCGGCTCTCCCCCGCCCGCACGAGGTGCCCCACCCTGTGCACGGCCGAGTGGAGACGCCGCACGAACGCCGACACGGTGCCCATCTGTACCCGCCCCGTCCACTTCTGGTCGGGTTCGCCGTCCTCGGGGTCGACGAACTCCGCAACCTGGTCGACGAGCGTCCGCAGATCGGTGATCACGCGCTCCCCGCGGTTGGGAACGACCGTGTCCCCCGGCCGGTGGCCCTCGGCGGGGTCGCGGAGCACGATGGCACCGGGCATCCCGGCCACGTCGACCGCAAACCTGCGGAGCTGCGCCCGCACCCGCTCCTCGATGAAGGGGATCTGGTTGCGCACGCCATCGGCGTCGGTGAAGAGAAACCGGAGCAGACCCTCGTCGACGAACTCCCGCGGCGTCCACGCAAACGCGCTGACGCCTTGCTGACGACCGCCGGTGTCGGGCACGACCACGTCCGCGGTGCCGGCACGCGGCGGCGCCCAGAAACCGACGGAGGGGTACGGTCCGGGCTCCACCCCGAGCTGGAGCCAGCGCGCCGCCGCCTCGTCGTCGAAGAACCGATTGTGCTTGTCGAGCCACAACAGGTCCTCGCCTTTCACGTTGAAGACGAGGATGCGGAGGTTGGCGGCGCCCTCCCCGAGGATGTCGGGACGCCCCGTGAGCAGGCGAAGGAAGAAGAGGGCAAACGACGTCTTGGTGGCGACACCGGAGATGCCGGAGATCGACATGTGCCCACCCTTGCGGCCATCGAAGAAGTCGAGGTCGACGAACACCGGCTCGCCGTCCCTCCCCAGGCCCACAGGGAGCGGCCGGTCCATCTCGTCGACGTAGAGCGCCTTTCGCCGCTGGTCGCCGGTCGCCCGCTCGACGACCTCCCCCGGGTCGGGGGACACCCAGATCTCGGGATCGACGCGAGTCACCGCCACCTGCGCCGAGCGCACCTTCGCCGCCGGGAGGATGCCTTCTTCGGCGATGCGGTGGGTGTCGGACTCGAACTGGGCGCCCTCGTAGACCGCCTCGGCCTCGGTCACCACACCGTAGGTGCGCACCTCGCCCTGCTTGGGGACCTGGGTGCGGACGACGACGAGGTCATCGAGCTGGAGGTAGTCGTCCTCGTTGAGCACGACGCGAAAGGCACTCGTCGTGGAGTGCTCCGTGCCGAGCACGCGACCCACGCCGTGACCCGCCGCCTCGTCCACCTCGACCGTCATGACACTGCTCCGAGATCAGGTTGCGCTGTCATCACCGCCGACCGTAGCGCACGGTGGATGAAGGTCCGATCGCCGAGACGGCGCTTGAGCTCTCGCTCCAGGGCGGCGATCGGCACCAGATTCTGCGGGGCGCGCGGCTCGACCTGCGGTTGGGATGCGACGAGAGGAAGCACGGCCGTCGTCCGGTCCGCCACCCTTCGCGCCGTCGCCAGATCGACGTGGCTCGACACCTCGGCGCGCACCACGCCCGTCCAGCTGTGCCCACCGGAGATCTCGGCGAGGCGGAAGTACCACGAGTAGCGGGGGAAGGCGCCACCCTTCCCGATCAGGAACAGCGGCGTGCGCTGTCCGGTGCGCAGACGGGCGATGATCCCGGCAGCGACCGGAGAGAGGTAGGGGGCGCGGTGGGTCTTGATGTACCCGACCTTCTCGGTGGCCGACAGGTCGTTGATGGGGCCGTCGGCGACCACGAAGGTGCCTTGCTTCGCCAGCTCCTCCGAGAGCACCGCCTCCGCCTTGCGCATGGCGCCGTGGAACCGCTGCACGAGCGCCCCCGGATCGACGTCCGGCACCGACTCCGACCGGTACGCCAATTGAGGCCCGGCCACCGGGACCGGCGCCGCCTTGCCGTGGCCGAAGACGGCGAGGCGCTCGACTCGGACCCGCTCGATCTTCGAGCGCGGGACCGTCCTGTCCCAACACACGGCACCGACGGCGAGGGTGCCGCAGATGCCGGGCACGGGGCCCTCCGGCTCGTCGATGGTCAACCGCGCATCGACCCGCTGCACGCCGTCGACGAACGCAACCACCTCGATGCCGTCGTCGACGCCAGGAATCGGCGACCACGGCCCATCGACCTCGACGGCCTCGTCGACCTTCCCGTCATCGGCGAGCGAATCGTCGGTCTCGAACGGGCTACCGAACTCCGGCGCCCACCCCTCGACATGCAATCGTGACATCGTCTGCGATGGTACCGAGGGGGTGTGACACAATCGCGGACCCACCGCTCGTGAAGACCCCGCACGCAGGGGCGAGCGGTGCGATGCGGAACGA
>DKBA01000219.1 GCA_002450985.1 Acidimicrobiia bacterium UBA6912 | reverse complement strand
CAGGATCGACCCGACGACGGAGCCGGCGGCCTGCGCCGCCCCGGCGCCGCTGCCGAGCCGCCTGATCCTCTGGCGCTGGTGCTCGGCAAGGAGCGGCAACTCGGCGACGGCACGTTCCGGCGCCGAGACGGCCGCCGCGGCCATCGTGACGAACCCCTCGGCCAGCGCCGCCACCGTCGGCCGGTCGAAGAGGTCGGCCCGGTACTCCCAGACCGTGCGAATCGACGATCCGTGATCGTGCACGTACAACGTGAGGTCGTGCACGGCGCCCTCCGCCCCTGCGTCCATGCGTTCGAGGTCGACGCCGTCGAGCGAGAACGGGGCCTCGGGGGTGTTGATGTAGTCGAACATCACCTGGAACAACGGGGTGCGATCGGCGAGGCGTTGCGGAGCGAGCGTCCTCACCAGCTCGTCGAACGGCAGATCCTGATGCGCCATCGCTCCCAGCGCCGCCCGCCGGATACGGCGTACCAGATCGGAGAAGGTGGGATCGCCGCGTAGATCGACACGCACCGCCACCGTGTTGATGAACACGCCGATCAGCGCCTCGAGCTCCTGGCGACCGCGGCCCGCGACCGGGATGCCCACGAGGAGCTGCTCCTCGCGTGCGTAGCGGCCGAGCAGCGCACCGTAGACGGCGAGGAGCACCATGAACGGGGTCGCCCCGTGGTCTCGCGCAGTGCTGCGCACGGCGTCGACGAGCGACATCGGCAGCTCGACGGCAACGGTCCCCCCGCGGTGCGTCGCCCGGGCGGGACGTTCGTGATCGGTTGGCAGGTCGAGGACGGTGGGGGCTCCCGCCAGGTGGGCGGCGAAGAAATCGACGTGCGCGGTGCTGCCCTCGCCCGAGAGCAGCGTGCGTTGCCATGCGGCGTAGTCCCGGTACTGCAGCGGGAGCTCGGACAGTGCGGGGGTGCGGTCCGCACGGAACCCGGCGTAGAGCTCGCCGAGCTCGCGGTTGGCGATCGCCGACGACCACTTGTCGAAGGCCACGTGATGCGTCGTCCTGGTGAGGATGTGGTCCTCGTCACCGAGACGGTGGAGAACGGCGCGGTACATGAGGTCGGAGGCCAGGTCGAACGGGCGGCTCGCCTCCGCAACGACCGCCCGCCGCACCTCCCGCGAGACCGGGCCGCCGCCACTGCCGACCATGTCCCACTCCACGACCTGCAGCACCGAATCCGGAGCCGGGCGCACGATCTGTCTCGGCTCGCCGTCGACCAGCCGATACACCGTGCGCAAGACCTCGTGCCGCGCCACGAGCGCCGTGAGGGCGCGATCCAGCGCGGCCACATCGAGAGGGCCGGTGATCCGCACCGCATCGGTCTTGTTGAAGGCGGTGTCGCCGGGGTCGAGTTGGTGCACGAACCACTGGCTGCGCTGTTGCGCCGACGTCGGCAGCGGTCCGCGGTCGGGGTCGTGGTCGGCGCGGACGAGCGGCGGGGCCGGCCCGGTCGCTCTGGCGAGCCGCTGCTCGAGGACCTCGCGCTGGGCCGGGCCGAGACCGGCGATGCGTGCCGCGATCGCACGGTTCACTGCGGACGACCGCCCAGCATCTGTTGGGCGGCGTCGTCGCTCAGCTCCTCCACTTCGGCGAGCAGCGCCTCGAGACTGTCAGACGGAGCGCCCGCCGCAGCGTCGTCACGATCGAGCGCGGCGGCGACCGCGGCCACGGTCGGNNGCACGGCGATCCACCTTCCCGAACGGCAGCGTCGGCAGCGAGTCCACCTCGATGAATCCGGCCGGGATCATGTGTCGCGGCAGCGTGGCGGCCAGCGCCGTGCGGAGCACCCCCGGCGTGGGCAGCCGCCCGTCGGCGACGAGATAGGCGAACAGGCGGTTGTCGCCGCTCGGTGCGGGGCGAGCGGCCACTGCCGCCTCGGCCACGCCGGGCTGCTCGAGCAGCACGGTCTCCACCTCGGAGAGCTCGACGCGGCGCCCCATCACCTTGACCATGTCGTCGATCCGCCCGAGGTGCTCGAGGCGGCCGTCGGGACGCAGCCGTCCCCGGTCGCCACTCAGGTAGGTGCGGATGCCCGGGTCATCGGGATCGGAGCGGTAGGCCTGCGCCGTCGCCACCGGGTCCCGCCAGTACCCCGGCGAGAGATAGCGGCTGGTGACGGCGATCTGCCCGACTTCCCCGTGCGCCAGCTCGTTCCCGTCCTCGCCGAGCACCGCCACCGACCGACCAGGAGCCGGGAATCCGACGGGGAGGATGGCGTCGGACCACGAGTCGCCCGACTGCAACATCTCGGCGGCGATGAGGTAGGTCTCGGTGGTGCCGAGCCCGTTGCGCAGGATGCTGCCCTCGTCGAAATGGGCCGAGAAGGACTCGAGGTCGTGGCGAAGCAGCGACTCGCCGCCCGCCTTGATCATCCGCATCGCCGGGTAGCGGTCATCGGGGCCGAGGACGTTCATCCACCGCCGGAAGACCGTTGGCACGAGGTGGGTGACGGTGATCGCATGGTCCCGCATCCAGCGCGCCATCGCATCGATGCCGTGGCGAGTGACGTCACAGACATCGAGCACGGCGCCGTTGAGGAGGGCGCCGACGACATCGGACACCGAGGCACCGAAGGTGAGCGGCACGATGAGCCCGAAGGTGTCGGCGGGACCCACGGGGAAGAGCCCCGTTGCCGCCGCCGTGTCGAACAGGACGTTCCGGTGGTTCTGGACGACACCCTTGGGGGCTCCCGTGGAACCCGATGTGTAGATGAGGTTGAAGTCGGCGCCGGACCCGACCGGCACCGGATCCGTCCCCGGGCCTGCCGGAGTCGAGGTTGCCACGACCACTCGCTCGTCGCCGAACAGCTCGGCTGCGGCGGCGGCCAGCGAGGGAGGAGCGACGGCGACCTGGAGGTCCGCACTGCGCAGCTTCGCCTCCGTGCGCGACGGGGGCTCGGCGGGATCGATCGGCACGTACGCCTTGCCTGCGGCGACGATGCCGAGCATGCCGATGACGGCCTCCGCGCACAGGTCGGCGTACAGCGCCACATGGCCCGGACCCCGCCCCAGCCGGTCGACGATCTCGGCGGCGACCGCCCGCATCGCGGCCTCGAGTCCCCGGTAGTCGAGGCGGACCCCGTCGATGTCCACGAGGGCGAGATGGCCGGGCACCTCGGCGATCACCCGCTCGAGGCGCTCGATCACGCTGCCGGCGACATCGGCATCGCTCCACGCCGGCACCGACCCGGTCGCTTGTGTCGTCATCTCGTGCTCCTCCCCCATCGGACCTCAATCTCCCTGCCGTCGCTGCCACGGAACGGCGAGCCGCGTGATCAGCGAGATCGTGCCGTTGACGGCGAGACCGAACGCGATCGTCACCCCGATCGCAACGTAGATCTCCTCGGTGCGCAGCGTCGTCCACGACAGCCAGATCATCGAGCCGAGCCCCTGGCGAGCGGCGATCATCTCGACCGCCACTGCGATGAGCAGCGCCGTGTTGAGCGCCAGCCGGAGACCGGCGAGCACGGACGGTGCCGCACCCGGGATCACGACCCGCCGCATCCGCATCCACCGGCTCGCCCCGTACAGGGCCGCAACGTCGTGGTGAACCGGATTGATCTGGGCCACACCCGCCATGGTGTTGATCACCATCGGGAAGAAGGCGCCGGTGGCGATCACGATGATCAGCGACACGTTGCCGATGCCGAAGATCACCATGATCAGGGGCAGGATCGCGATCTTGGGCACCGGGTGGAGGGCGCCGATGAACGGGTCGGCGACCGTACGGAGGCGCTCGGAGCTGCCCATGGCGACGCCGAGCAGCAGCCCGGCGCCGCCGCCGATCAGCACGGCGAGCCCCACCCGCAACGCGGTTGCGCCGATGTGCCCCAGGAGGACGCCGTTGCCGAGCAGGCGCCACGTCGCCGCTGCGATGGTGGTGGGCGCGCTGAAGTGCAGCGAGTCGATCGCTTCGGCACGCACCCCCACCTCCCAGGCGACGAGCAGCACGATGCCGACCACCACGGGCACGAGACCGCTGCCGAGCTGGGGCAGCCGCCGCCCGGACGGGCGCGTCGCCCTCAGCCCGGGATGTGCAAGTTCTGCCGCACCTGTCCCTCGATCGCGCTCCAGATACTCCATGCCTTCGCCTTCACCTCCGGATGGTCTCGATCGTGCACGTTGCGGGGTCGGGGCAATGTCACGTGCACCTCCTGCTGGATGGTCCCCGGACGACCGGTCATCACGTACACCCGATCCCCCAGCAGCACGGCTTCGAGGATGTCGTGGGTCACGTACACGACGGTCTGCCCCCGCTCGCCCCACAGCCGCATGAGCTCTTGCTGCAGCACCAGCTTCGACTGTGCGTCGAGTGCGCTGAACGGCTCGTCCATCAGCAGGACCTGAGGCTCGGTGAGCAGGGCGCGGGCGATCGCCGCCCGCTGCCGCATCCCGCCGGAGAGCTCATCCGGGTAGCGGGATGCGAAGGCGGCGAGACCGAGCTGGTCGAGAAGGTGCCCGGCGCGCCGTCTGCGCTCCGCCTTGTCGACGCCCCCCGCCTCGAGGCCGAAGGCGACGTTGTCGACGAGGCTCAACCACGGGAAGAGCCCGTGGTCCTGGAACACCATGGTCCGGCGCGGATCACCCTCGCCGTTGCCACCGAACGCGACCCGCCCCGCGGTTGGCGCCACCAGGCCGGCGAGGATGCGCAGCAGGGTCGACTTGCCGCATCCGCTGGGGCCGACGAGGCACACCAGCTCGCCGGGGGCGACGTGGAGATCCACGCCGCGCAGCGCCTCGATCTCCCCGCGTCGCGACGTGAAGGTCTTCGACACGCCCTCGACGGAGATCGCAGTCGCCAGGTCGGTGGGCACGATGCTCACCCGCCCGCTTCCATGAGCGCCCGGGCATCGCCGAGGAAGGAGGCGTCGTAGAAGTCCTCGGCGGGCACCACCTCGTCGAGGTAGCCGCGGTCCACCGCAAACTCCTCGAAGGCGATCACGCCTTCGACGGCGACGTCACCTGCCGGATTGATCGCCGGCCAGCACATGGAGTTGAGCAGATCCTCCGGGAGCTGGGTGATCGGGGCGATGATCTCCAGGTTGCGCGGGGTGGGACCCTCTGCGTACTGCGCCACCGCTTCGAGGTACCCCGCCATGAAGCGGGCGCCCACGTCGCGGTTGTCTCCCAGCAGGCTGGGACCGAACAGCATGACGGCGCCGGACTCGTTCGGCGTGAGCTCTTGCGGCAGCGGGAGCACGTGCACGTGTCCCGATGCGGCGAGACGAGTGACCCACGGCTCACTGTTGACGGCAGCGTCGATCTGGGACTGGTCCAGGGCTTCCGGCACTGCAGGCGACGAGATGTTCACCTTCTCGATATCGTCGAGCGTCAGCCCTCCTGCGGCGAGCACCTCGGCGAGGTAGTACTCGAGCCAGGTGGCGGGCACGATGTTGACGGTCAGTCCCGCGAGCTGATCCGGGGTGTCGAGCGCACCCGACTCGACGAGGTCCTTGCGGCCGAGCACCGCCCAGTTCACGCAGCCGGCCGGGTCCACGTACCCCTTGTCGGCGGTGATGCGGATGTCGGCGCCGCGGGCGATCGCGTTGAACATGCCGGCGCTCACCAGCCCGGAGGACACGTCGACCTGTCCGCTCGACAGGGCGGGCAGGATCTCCTCCTGAACGGTGAAATCGACGAGTTCGACGTCGATGCCGTACTTTGCGAAATACCCCTCTTCGACGCCGATGTAGTACGGCGCAAACGTGATGAACGGCAACGTCACCACCTTGACCGTGGCGACCTCGGGCGCCTCCGTGGTGGTCGTGGCGGCCGCAGTCGTCGTGGTCTCGGCAGCCGCGGTCGTCGTGGTCTCGACGGCCGCCGTCGTGGTCGTGTCGTTCGCCGCTGCCGTCGTGTCTGCGGCGTCGTCCGAGCCGCACCCGGCCGCGATGAGCGTGAATGCGAGCATGGCGACCAGCCAGCCCGCCAGACGTCTGTTCATGTTCGTCCCCCCAACTTCTCGGGGAGCGATCCGTCTGAAACCGGACCGCCCCGCTCCATCACTCGACCGCCGCTGCGGCGGTCGTGGTTCTCCTCGTGCTTCTGGCCCGACCCTGCCCCGTCACCACCTCCTCGTGGCCTCGTCGGTGTCTCGGTGCGCCAGCCGCTGTCCGAGCAGCCTGCCCACCACGGCAACGTGTGGCTCCGTCAGGAGAGAATCCGGACCCGTGTGGGTGCCCGGCACCGGAACGATCTCGATCTCCTCGCAGATGCCACCCCACCGTCGCTCCACCTCCCTGGCATCCGCGTCGGCACTCCCCGTGGCCAGGAAGTAGGTTACGCGGCACTCCAGGCGACGGGGACGATACCGCTCGAAGGCCCGCGAAGCGGCACGCACCAGCCGGATCCTGGCGAGCTCGGCGGGCAGCGGCTCCGACCGGAAGGTGTACCAGGCGATCTGTGCGCCCCACCTGACGTCGCCGGCGATGCGGCGCAGCGCCCGATACCCCGAGCGGGTCGCGGCGGCCGCCGGCGAGAGCCCCATGCGCCGCAGCGCCTCCCGGTGGGTTGCGTACGGGTACTTGGTGTCGAGCAGGGCCAGCATCGAGACCCGGCGCCCCGCCTCGACGAGCTTGGCCGCGGTCTCCCATGCGAGGAGCCCGCCGAGCGAGTGGCCGGCGAGCTGGAGCGGACCGGTGGGGGCGACGCCGATGAGCAGACGGGCGTAGTCCTCTGCCGCCTCCTCGATCGTGCCGTGCGGGGTCACGGTTCCGTCGACACCCGTCGCCTGCACCCCGTAGACCGGTCCGGCATGGCCGACGTGGCGCACCAGGGGCTCGTAGGCGAGCACGGTCCCGCTCGGATGGTGGAAGATGAACAGCGGGGGCAGATCGCCGCCGCCGCCCATGGGCACCAGCGGCTCCTCGAGCGTGCCGAGACGGCCCGAGGCGAGCCCGGCGGCGAGCCCTGCCGGCGTCGGCGTTGCGAAGAGCGTCGAGACCGGGATGCGCAGCCCGAATGCGGTCTCGAGCGCAGAGATGAGCTCGACGGCGCTGATCGAGTGCCCGCCGAGGTCGAAGAAGCTGTCCGTCCGGCCGACGCCGGAGACGCCGAGCACCCGTTCGAAGGCGGCGACGATGCGAGCCTCGTCGTCGCTGCGGACGGGGGCGCCTTCGGGTTGGAGGACGGGGGGCGGCAAGGCCGCAACGTCGATCTTGCCGTTCGGGTCGATCGGGAGCTCCCGTACCGGTGCGATCACCGCAGGCATCATGTAGCCGGGCACCAGCGAGGCGAGATGGGCGCGCAGCTCGCGCTCGCCGGCGTCGCCTCGCGGTACGAGCGCCCATGCGGCGAGTGCCGGGCCGTCGACATCGACGAGACGGACGACGGCGTCGGCGACGGCAGGGTGACGCCGGAGGGCGTGCTCCACCTCCCCCGGCTCGATGCGGAACCCCCTCAGCTTCACTTGGCGGTCGATGCGGCCGACGAACTCGATCACCCCGTCCTCGCGGAATCTGACGAGATCGCCCGTGGCGTACAGCCGGCTCCAAGGGTCGTCGCCGAAGGGATCGGGGATGAAGCGGCGGCGGGTCTCGGCGGGGTCGCCCAGGTAGCCGATGGCCACTCCCGGTCCCCCGATGTGGAGCTCCCCGACGAGTCCCGGTGGCACCGGAACCCCCCACGCATCGAGGACGTACAAGGTGGTGTTGGCGATGGGCCCGCCGATCGGCAGCGTCTCCGCATGGGGCGGTACCGACTCGACCTCGTACCACGAGGCAAAGGTCGTGGTCTCGGTGGGACCGTACACGTGGAGGAGACGTTGCGGTCTGCCGGCTTCGAGGATCCGACGTACGGCCGCCGCGTCGCACCGCTCCCCGCCGAAGAGGACGTCGCGCACCGTGGCGAAGGCGTCGGGAGCCTCCCGGGCGATGACGTTGAACCACGCCGTGGTCACGAAGACGGTGGTCACGCCTGTGCGGCGCAGCGTCTCCGCGAACTGCTGTGGCGAGAGCAGGGTGTCCTGGTCGATGACGGCGATGGTGGCACCGTTGAGCAGCGGGCCCCAGATCTCGAAGGTGGCGGCGTCGAACGCCGTGTTCGAGAGGTGGGCGACCACGTCGCCCTGGCCGAGGCCGACGTAGTCGGTGTCGCAGACGAGCCGGATGATCGACCGGGCGCCCACGACGACGCCCTTCGGATCCCCGGTCGAACCCGACGTGAACATGACGTAGACCGGATCGAGCTCGGCGGGGAGGTCCGGGTCGGGCGCATTCGCCGCAACGACCGTCACCTCGCCTGCGGCGTCACCGGGGCTCACCACGGCGCGCACCCCGGCACGCTCGACCATGCGCCGGGTCCTCTCCGCCGGGTA
>DKBA01000013.1 GCA_002450985.1 Acidimicrobiia bacterium UBA6912 | reverse complement strand
GCTGGCCGCCGGCGTCGTCGACGCCCTGGTGGCTGCGGGAATCCCCGCCTTCGGCCCCACCCGCGACGGAGCGCAGCTCGAGTCTTCCAAGGCCTTCGCCAAGGACGTCATGGTGCGCGCCGGCGTGCCGACTGCGGCGGCTGCNNCGCCTCCCTACGTCGTGAAGGCCGACGGGCTCGCCGCCGGCAAGGGCGTCCTGGTGACGCCCGACCTCGATGCTGCCAAGGCGTGGGCTCGGCTCTGCCTCGGTGGGGGCTTCGGCGAGGCCGGCGAGACGGTCGTCATCGAGGAGCACCTCGAGGGGCGCGAGGTGTCGATCTTCGCCATCTGTGACGGCACGAACGCCGTGGCCCTCGAGCCCGCCCGGGACTACAAGCGGCTCGAGGACGGAGATGTCGGGCCAAACACCGGGGGCATGGGGTGCTTCTCCCCCGTCGCCGACCTCGAGCCCGGCCTCGTGGAAACGACGATGCGCACGGTGATCGACCCGGTGCTGGCGACGCTCGCCGCCGACGGCATCTCGTATCGCGGCTTCCTCTACGCAGGGCTGATGCTCACCGCGGAGGGGCCGAAGGTGCTCGAGTTCAACTGCCGCCTCGGCGACCCTGAGACCCAGGTGGTGCTTCCCCGGCTGGAGACCGACTTCCTCGCGCTGCTCGCCGCGGCCGCCGCCGGCAGCGTGCCGGCGGACCCTCTCGATTGGAGCGCCCACGCCGCCGTCGACATCGTCCTCGCCGCACCGGGCTACCCCGAGNNTCGTCGACGGCGAGTTGGTGACCGCCGGAGGTCGTGTGCTCAACGTCGTGGGGCTGGGCGCAGACGTCGCCGCGGCCCGGGCGACGGCGTACGAGGCCGCCGCCGGCATCGAGTTCCCGGGCAGGCAGTGCCGGACGGACATCGCACAGGTGTGATTCGGGAAGTGACGAGGAGAGAGGTGAGTTCGTGATCGCGATCCTGATGGGCTCGGAGAAGGATGCAGATCGGATGCAACCGGCGGCGGACGTGCTCGCCGAGTTCAAGATCCCCCACGAGGTCCACGTCATGTCCGCGCATCGGACGCCGGCCCGCGTGGCCGAGTTCGCCGCCGGGGCGCGCGCGGCCGGCTACACGGTGATCATCTGCGGCGCCGGCAAGGCGGCGCACCTCGCCGGCGCCGTTGCCGCCAACACCACGCTGCCCGTCATCGGCGTGCCGATCGCCGCAGGAGGGCTCGGCGGGCTCGATGCGCTGCTGTCGACGGTCCAGATGCCCACCGGGATCCCGGTGGCGACCGTCGCCGTCGACTCGGCCGCCAACGCCGCCTACCTCGCCGTCTCCATCCTCTCGGTCAACGACGTCGACCTCGCCGCCAAGCTCCAGGCCTACCGGGAGCGCCTCGCCGGATGATCCCCCGCTACTCGCTGCCCGAGATGGCGGCGTTGTGGAGCGAGACCACGAAGCTCGCGGTGTGGAAGGAGGTCGAGACGCTCGTGGTCGAGGCGTGGGCCGAGCTGGGCGTCGCCCCGGCGGCTGCGGCCGCCGCGGTGCGGCGCGCACCCGAGGTCGACCCCGAGGCGTGGAAGGCGCGCGAACAGGTGACGAACCACGACGTCGCCGCGTTCGTCGACGTGCTGGCCGCATCGGTGGACGAGGGCGGCGAGTGGGTGCACTACGGGCTCACCTCGTCCGACGTCCTCGACACGGCCCAGGGCGTGATCCTGCGCGACGCCGCCGATCTCCTCCTGCGGCGCGTGGCCGACCTCTTCGCGGTCGTGAAGCGGCGAGCGTTCGAGCATCGCGACACCCCGATGGTGGGGCGCACCCACGGCATCTGGGCCGAGCCGACCACCTTCGGGCTCAAGCTCGCCACGTGGGCTTTCGAGCTGGCCCGCGACCACGACCGGCTGCGTCATGCCCGCGACTCCGTGGCCGTCGGCAAGATCTCCGGCGCCGTCGGCACCTACGCCCACACCCCGCCGTCCGTCGAGGCCTACGTGTGCGACCGTCTCGGCATCGGCGTCGAACCGGCGTCGTCGCAGATCACGCATCGCGACCGGCACGCCGAGTTCCTCTCCACGCTGGCGCTCGTCGGGTCCTCGCTCGAGCGGTTCGCCACGGAGATCCGGCATCTCCAGCGCAGCGAGGTGCGCGAGGTGCAGGAGTCGTTCGGCGCCGGGCAGAAGGGTTCGTCGGCGATGCCCCACAAGCGCNNGACATCAGCCACTCGTCGGTGGAGCGGGTGGCGCTCCCCGATGCCTGCCTCGTGCTCGATTACGCCCTGGTGCGGATGACGAAGCTCGTCGACAACCTGGTGGTCGACGCCGCCCGGATGCGGGCGAACCTCGACGCCACCCGTGGGCTCGTGTTCTCCCAGGCCGTCCTGCTGGCGCTGGTGGAGGGGGGGATGTCCCGCGACGACGCATACCGCATCGTGCAGCGCAACGCCATGGCTGCGTGGGACGAGGCCGCCCCCCTCGCCGACCTGCTCGCCACCGACGCGGAGTGCACGCTGACGCCGGAAACCCTCGCCGCGTGCTTCAGCCTCGAGCGCTTCCTCCACGCCACCGGCGTCGTCTTCGACCGGCTCGCCCCGGTCGAGCTCGGTTGAACCCGTCTCGGTGCAATCAGCCGGCGGGCGGCCCCGCGGCGGCCACCTCCGGTCCTGCCTCGTCTGCGAACTGGGCGAAGTTGGCGGTGAACAGCCCGGCCAGCTCCTTGGCCTTGGCGTCGTAGGCGTCCGGGTCCGACCACGTGCCACGGGGGCTCAGCAGCTCGGAGGGGATCCCCGGGCACGTGTCCGGCACCTCGAAGCCGAACACCGGGTCCGCGCTGAACGAGACGTCGTCGAGCGCACCCGAGATGGCGGCTCGGATGACGGCGCGGCTGTAGGCGATCTTGAACCGCTCACC
>DKBA01000012.1 GCA_002450985.1 Acidimicrobiia bacterium UBA6912 | reverse complement strand
ACGGGGACCCGTTGATGTTGAGCACGATGCGGGCGCCGGCAGCGGCCTGGGCGCCCGGCGGGCCCGTCGGCGACCAGATGTCCTCGCACACCGAGATGCCCACCGGAACGCCCGCCACGTCCCAGATGGCCGCCGGCCGCACGCCGACAGCGAAGTAGCGCGCCTCGTCGAAGACGCCGTAGTTGGGGAGCAGCACCTTGTGATAGACGCCTCGCACCCCGCCGCCGCCGAGCACGGCGGCGGCGTTGGCGATGGTGCGCGGCATCGAGTCGTCCTCGGTGCCGTTCTCGGCGAGGCGGTCGACGAAACCGACGACCGCAGCCGTGCGTCCCGAGCCGGCGGCGAGCTTGCCGAGCGCCTCGAGGTTGGCAGTGACGAATCGCTCCCGCAGCAGCAGGTCTTCTGGCGGATAGCCGGTCAGCGCCAGCTCGGGCAACAGGACGACGTCCGCCTCCAGCCCGGCCGCCCATGCCATCGCATCGGCGATCAGCGCGGCGTTGCCGTCGATGTCCCCGACGGTGGGGTTGATCTGGGCGCAGGCGACCCTGAGCACGGCCATGGTGGCGTCAGGTTAGGGGCAGCCGAATCGTGGCGGGGCTGCCGCATCGCCCCTCCGACGGCGGGCCGGGTTCGCCACCACACCAGGGCCCTCTGGCCCCTGGACCGGCGGCAGACCCCACGTATCATCCGGCCAAGGAGGTTGCCATGAGCCCGGGATCCCTCCCGCACTGGTCCGCCGCGAGACGCGACTTCGACTGCCTCTCCGTCCGCAACGGAGTGCTCCACGTCGAGGGGATGAGCACCCTCGATCTCGCCGACCGGTTCGGGACGCCGTTGTTCGTGTTCTCCGAGGCCCAGCTGCGAGAGAACCTACGCCGCTTCCGTGAGGCGTTCGCCGCAGGCTGGCCGGGGCCGGTGGACGTGCTGCCCGCGATGAAGGCGAACACGCTGCTCGCCACCCGCCGGCTCCTGTCGAACGAGGGGGCGGGCGCCGATATCTACTCACCCGAGGAGCTCGAAGGCGTTTTGCGCACCGGCGTCGATCCGGAGCGGGTCTCGGTGAACGGTGGGGGAAAGCCCAGGGAGCACCTGCGTCGCTGCGTCGAGGCCGGCGTGCGCATCACGGTGGAGGACGTCCACGAGATCGACGTCATCCAGGAAGTCGCCGCCGAGCTGAACGCAACCGCCAAGATCCGTTTTCGCGTCAAGCCGGCCCTGCCGAATCTCTGGCGGCGTACCGACTTCTCGCTGCTGAGCATCCCCATCGACCTCGGCATCCAGGTCTACAAGTCGGGAATCCCGCCCGAGTACCTGCGGGAGATGGGGCGCAAGGTGCTCGCCATGCCCAACGTCGAGCTGGTCGGCATCCACTTCCACGCCGGTCGCCACCACCCCGGTCTGTGGTACTGGGAGGGCATGATGGTGCGGCTGGCCCGGCTCATCGGCGAGCTCTCCCGGGCGTGGGGCGGCTGGCAGCCCGCCGAGATCGACATCGGCGGAGGCTTCGCCAGTCCCCGCGACCCGCACAACGAGGAGTTCCCCCGCTCCGAGTTCGTGCTCACCGCACTCGGCTACCCGTTCCTCGTGGGGCTGCGCGGCCTGGGCGAGAAGGCCTACCACTCCGCCCTCTCCAGGATCCTGTCGGTGCTGACCAGCCACAAGGACCCGAAGGCGCCGCCGGCGATCGAGGAGTACGGGCGGGCTGTCACCACGGTGTTGCGCCGCGAGCTCCCCCGCAACGGCATCCACATCGAAGGCGTGCGGCTCCAGATCGAGCCGGGTCGGGCCATGTACGGCGACACCGGGATCCACCTGGCGAAGGTCAAGACGGTGAAGCGGCAGACGAGTCCGATCCCGTACACGTGGGTGCTCACCGACACCACGTACTTCTTCCTCGCCGGAGGCGTGTTCGAGCACAACCGCCATCCCTTCGTGTTCGTCGCCGATCCCGATGCACCCGCCACCCAGACCGCAGACATCGTCGGCCACTCCTGCTACGCCGACCAGATCGTGCTCGGCGCCCGGGTGCCGGAGGTGGCCGCGGGCGATGTCGTGGCCTTCCTCGAGGCCGGTGCGTATCAGGAGAGCTCGGCATCCAACTTCAACTCGCTGCCCCGGCCGGCATCGGTTCTCGTGCACGGCGACGATGCCGAGTTGATCAAGCGTGCCGAGACCATCGGCGATGTCTACGGGCGCGACGTGATCCCCGAGCGACTCCTCATCGAGGAAGCGCGGCAGGCGTGACCAGCAACCCGATCACCTGGGTGGTCGCCGCCATCGAGGTGGTGACCGCCCTCGGGATCGCCGGTTTCTGGGTGACCTGGTTACGCGAGCCGCACGACGAGGAGTGGCTGCCCGCCGGCTACGTCGAACACGAGACGCCGTTCGTGTTCACCGACTCGCTCCTCGCCGTCGTGCTCGTCGTCGGCGCCGTCCTCCAGGTCGCCGAGCAGCCGGCCGGCGAATCACTCGGGCTCATCGCCGCAGGCATGCTCGCCTTCCTCGGCGTGCTCGACCTCGGGTACTTCGCCCGGACGGGGATGTTCGCTGCGGACAAGGGCGGCCTGGTAAACGCGGGCGTCGTCGCCGGGACGCTCGTCGCGGCCGCCGTCCTGATCGTGCGGTTCTTCTGATGACGGGACTGCTCGACCACGCCATCGTCACCGGCGGATCGTCGGGCATCGGGCGCGCCCTCGTGCACCGGCTGGCCGACCGCGGCGCCCGGGTCTCGGTCGTGGCGCTGGACGACGCCGACCTCGCCGCCGCCACCACCGAGCACGCCGGCCGCGACGGCGCGGTCTCGACGCATGCAGCCGACGTGGGTGACGTCCACCAGGTGAGCGCCGCCGTCGCGGCGGCGGTGGAGCGGCACGGCCCGTGCGACCTGCTGATCACTTCGGCGGGCATCGCCCGGCCCGGTCACTTCCTCGAGCTCGACGGCGAGCAGTTCGAGCGGCAGATGCGGGTGAACTACTTCGGGACGCTGCACGCCGTCCGCGCCGTGGCGCCGACGATGGTCGAGCGGCGGGACGGGAGCATCGTGGCGATCTCCTCTGCGGCAGGGTTGCTCGGCGTCTTCGGCTACTCGGCGTACGGCCCCACGAAGTATGCGGTGCGGGGACTCTGCGACGTGCTCCGAACCGAGTTGAAGCCGCACGGGGTCTACGTCGGGTGCGTCTTTCCCACCGATGTCGAAACGCCACAGTTCGCCGGGGAGCAGCCCTACCTCCCCGCCGAGACCCGGGCGATCTCCGGGACGGTGAAGCCGATCTCTGCCGAGAAGGTGGCCGACGCCATCCTGCGCGGCATCGCCAAGCGGCGCGCCAACATCTTCACCGACGCGACGACGACCGTTCTCGACCGTCTCGTCCGGATCGCCCCCGGCCTCACCCAGCTGTGGCTCGACCACCGGGTGGCGACGGTGACCGGACGGGGTTGACCTCCCCGATCAGCTCACCTGCTCGCGCACGACGGTGGCGATGTCGAGACGGCGCACGGACCGCAGCCCCGGCCACTGCGAGAGCACGGCAACGGCGAGGATGGCGGCAGCGGAGAGGGCGAGGGTCAGCGGCCTCACCACCATGTCGAGCCGAAACATGTCGCTCGAGAACGAGTCGAGCATCAGCCGCCCCCCGATGACCCCCAAGATGAGGCCGGGGACGATGCCGAGCACCGTCACCATCAGGTTCTCGACGCTGATCAGACGGGCCAGCGTCCGCATGCGCACCCCGCTGGCCCGCAGGGTCGCCACCTCCCTGGCGCGTTCCGCGATGTTCACCGACATCGTCGTGAAGATGATCGCAAACGCCGTCACCGCACCGAGCACCAGCATCGCCCCCACGAAGCCGTAGAACAGCCCGGCGTACTGCCGGAACATGGCCTGCAGGGCCTGTGAGTCCTCGTAGGCCGCCACCCCCGCCAGCGCGCTGATCGAGCTGCGCATCGTGTCACGATCGACTCCGGGGGCGAAGCGGATGAGAGCGGTATTTGGCGTAACCGGGGCCTGGGTGGCGAGCCAGTCGAGCGATGCGTAGGCCCGGGTGCCCAGCGGCTCGTCCACGAAGCCGGTGACGGTCGCGGTGGTGGAAGGGCCGCCGCCGACGGTCACGGTCAGCTGCTCGCCGACGTCAACGCCGAGAAGGTCGCGGGCGGCCACCCCGAGCACGATCCCTCCGTCGAGGGTGACACGGCCTCCGCCCACTGCGAGGAATCCGTGCATCGTCGTATCGGGGCGCAGGCCGGAGAGCGTGGTGGAGTAGGACGCGGTTGCGCTGCGGAGGGTCACCGGCGCCTGGAAGGCAGGCTCCACCGCGGCGATGCCGCGCACTGCGGCGAGATCGGTCAGCGTGGCGTCGGCGCTCCCGGAGGCGAGCACGACCGTGGCGTCCTGGGTCTCGACGTTGCCGAACTGACGACCGAGGAGCGCATCCATCGTGTCGACGAGGGTCCACGAGGTGAGGATGAGCAGCAATGCGAGCATCACGCCGACGATGGTGAACGCGGTGCGGCGCCGATTGCGGCCGATGCCCCGCAGCGGGAGCTGCCAGCGTGCGGGGAGGCGGCGCGCCGCGGGAATGAGGCGCTCGAGCACTCCCGGACCGTCGCCCATGGCGGGGACGACGCCGCGCATCGCCTCCGCCGGCGGCACTCGCGAGGCGGTGAGCGCTGCAGGAAGGGCGGCGAGACCCCCGACCACGACGCCGAAGAGGAGCCCGGCGACGATGGTGGTCGGCCGGATCGCGATCACTGCGTGCGGCACGTCGATGATCGACACGTAGAAGCGGGTGAGGGCGCGCGCCGACCACACGCCGAGGATCACCCCCGGGATCGACCCGACGAGACCGGCCGCCGCCCCGAAGGTGAGGTAATGGGACAGCACGGCGCGGCGGGCGACGCCGCCGGCCCGCATCGCACCGATGATCGCCCGCTCACTGGTGACGCGGCGGGTCATGAGCACGTACGTGGCGAGGGCGGCGGCGCCGAGGAAGAGCAAGGGGAAGGCCACCGCCATCTCCTGGAACCCCGACAGATCCTCCTGGAGGGCGGCGTTGGACGGCTGCTCGGCGCGGGTGAGCACGTCGACCGCCCCGAGCGACTGGGCTTTGGCGGTGAGGGAACCGAGGGCGGTGGTGCGATCGACACCGTCGGCCAGCCGCACCAGCACCTGGTTGGGTCCACTCCCCGCGATCGACTGGGCCAGCGGCTCGGGAGCGAACAGGACGCCGAAGTCGTCCGGCAGGGTGATGATCTCCTGACGGCTGCGGGCCGGCCACAGGTACTCGACGGAGGCAACGTCGCCGGTCACCGTGAGATCGGTCGGGCCCTGGGCGCCGAGCACGGTGATGGTGTGGCCGGGGGTCAGCCGGAAGTGATCTGCCATGTGCTGCTCGGCGGCCACGCCCGAGCCGGATGGATACGCACCGGCGAGGACCTCGAGACGGCCGACGTCCGGCTGCGCCCCGTCCCGTACACCGACGACCCGACCTGCGAGCTTGGTGCCGTCCGGTAGCTGGAACGGCACGTCGGCCACCGTGCGCGTCTCCACCGCGGCGACGGCGGGATCCGACCGTGCCGCATCGGCGAAGGCGGTCGTGTCGCCGATGGTGACGAAGAGATCGGCGAACGCCAGCTCGTCCCACACCTGGTCGTACGATTTCTGGAGGTTGGCGTAGGCGTCATACGAGGCGGCGAAGAACCCGACGCCCAGCATGATGACCACGGTGACGGCGGCGAACTGGGCCCACTGCCTCCGCACGTCCCGCCACAGCTTGATGTTCAGCGTGTGCACGACGTCACCACTCCACGTCAGAGGCGTCGACCGGGGCGGGATTCCGCAGATCCTCGACGAGCCTGCCCGACCGCATCGTCACCACCCGGTCCGCCATGCGGGCGATCGCCGAGTTGTGGGTCACGATCATCACCGTCTCCCCCGCCTCCCGGCTGCGGCGCTGCAGCAGCTCGAGGACGGAGCGGCCCGTGTCGAGATCGAGCGCACCGGTGGGCTCGTCGCACAGCAGGAGGGGCGGGCCCTTCACGAGCGCCCTGGCGATGGCGACCCGCTGCTGCTGACCGCCNNAGGTTGAAGAACTGGAAGACGAAGCCGACGGCAGAACGCCGGATCTCGGTGAGCTCCTCGCTGCCGAGACCGTCGATCCGCCGGCCGCCCAGCGTCACCTCGCCTGCGGTGGGCGGCTCGATGCCGCCGATGACGTTGAGCAGCGTGGTCTTTCCCGATCCCGAGGGGCCGAGCACCACGACGAGCTCGCCGGGCGACAGCGTCACGTCGACGTGCTGGAGCGCATGGACGGCGGTCTCGCCTTCGCCGTAGACCTTGTCGACGCCGGCGAGCGCCGCCACCGTCTTGGTGTCCTCGATCACACTCACGTTGCGTCAGCTCCTCTCGATCATGCGGCGGAGGGTCTCGGGCTGCATCTCGACGCCGTCGTCGATGGTCCGGTGGAGGATGTAGCCGTCGAGCACCGCCGCCAGCACCGCCGCGGTGGCGGCGGGGTCCTCGACGTGGGCGACCCGCTCGAGCCAGCGCGCCACCCGGGTCCGCACGCCGTCGAGCATCTCGGCGAAGGCGCGGCGCATCTCGTCGTCCCGCGCCGCGGCGAGGAAGGCCTCGTACAGGAAGAGACCGCTCGGGTCGCGCGGATCGATGGCATTCGCCGCGGTCGTCATCAGGCGCAGCCCATCGCCGAGATCGTCGATCTGCCCGAGGAGATCGAACGGCTGGACGAAGACGTGGTGGGCGGCGTCGAGGGTCGCCTCGCGCAGCAGGGCGGGGATGCTGGCAAAGTGGTAGTGCACCACCCCCGGATTCACGCCCGCCTTGGCCGCCACGGCTCTCGTGGTGACGCTCCCCCAACCGACCTCGGCCACGAGCTCGGTGGCGGCCAGCATGAGGCGACGCCTGGTGTCCTCGCCTCTGCGGACGACCCGGTCGTCGTCTTGGACAGATGTCCTGGACATACGTCCAACTCTATACCTGTCCGGAGCCGGGTCAACCGATGTGCTCAGGCGGTGCGCACGAAGTCGCCGTAGAGGAAGCGCTGCTCGGCGCCCCCGGGGGTGACATGCGTCTCCTCCTCGAAGCGCACCGGCTCGAACCACGGTGCAACCGCCCGGGTCATGGACGTAGCGTCATACCGGACGATCGGCAGTCCGCTGCACATCGAGGGACCGTCGAGGGCGAAGGTGGCGACGATCAGGTGGCCGTCCGGCGCGACGGCCTCTTGGGCTCTGGCGAGGTAGCGAGACCGGTCGTCGGGATCGACGAGGAAGTGGAACACCGCCCGGTCGTGCCACACGCGAACCGGGTGCACCAGGCGGTACGCCGTGACATCGGTCTCCACCCACGTCACCCGGTCGGCGGCATCACCGAGCCGCCGCCTGGCGTACTCGAGGGCGAGGGACGCCAGGTCCACCACCGTGAGGTTCGTGTAGCCGAGGTCGAGGAGGCGATCGACGAGCCGCGAGGACCCGCCGCCGACGTCGACGATCGCCGCATCGTGATCAGGGGCGGCGGCGGTGATCAGGCCCACGGACCGGGCAGGGTCGGCCTGATGCCAGCTCACCCCCTCGGGACCGCGCTCCCGGTAGATCCGATCCCAGTGCTCGGACGACGCGCCCATCACCGCATCATCTCAGATTCCTCCCCCGTGGTCACGGTGTGACGCATCGCTGTGCGCCCGAAGGCGTCGACCGGCCGGACATCGCCACGGACGAAGGGAGTGGCGGTGCTCAGATGCCGCGGACGGTCTCGGCGACGAGGAAGTCGACCACGAGACGCAGCGCCTCCTCGGGACTCGCCCCGCCGGCGACGGCGTCGCGGTAGATCGCGACCTGCTGGTCGGCGCTCGTTCCCCTCGCCAGGATCGTCCGGCCGTGCTCCAGCTCCTCGACGCATCCGAAGGTCTCGGCGTCGTCTCGCACCAGGTCGAGCAGCTCGTCGTACAGATCGGCGTAGGGGACGATGGTGCCCTTGCCGAAGTCGATGAGGCCCTCACGAATCCCGTAGCGCTGCGCCCGCCACAGGTTCTCGCTGAGCAGCATGCGCGAGTAGTGGCGCCACCGCTGGTTGCGGAGCCGCATGCGGAACATGAGCCCGAGCAGCGACAGGTAGAGCGACGCCACCGTCATCCCGTCGTCGATGTTGGTGCAGATGTCCGAGGCCCGCATCTCGAGGGTCGGGTAGCGATCGCTCGGGCGCAGGTCCCACCACAGCTTCGTGGCGTCCTCGATGACGCCGGTGCGCACCAGGGCGTCGACGTGGCGGCGGTAGTCGGCCCAGCTCGAGAACTCGTCGGGCATCCCGGTGCGAGGCAGCGAGCGGAAGACGGAGGTGCGGTAGCTGGCGAGGCCGGTGTCGATGCCGTGCCAGAAGGGAGAGGACGTGCTGATGGCGAGCAGGTGGGGCATGAAGTAGGCGAGCTGGTTCATCAGGTCGATGCGTAGGTCCTGGTCGTCGATGCAGACGTGGACGTGCATGCCCGAGATGAGCAGCCGGCGCGCCACGCCGCCCATGGCCTCGGCGAGCGCGTTGTAACGCTCCTTGTCGGTGTTGAGCTGCTCGGTCCAGGCGGCAAACGGGTGGGTGGACGCCGAGATCGGCGCCAGGCCGTGGCGGTTGGCGACCTCGGCGACGTTGCGCCGCAGCCCGGCGAGCTCGCGACGCAGTTCTTTGGTGTCGCGACAGACCTTGGTCCCCACTTCGATCTGCGAGCGCATGAACTCGGGACCGACCTGACCCTCGGCGGCTTCGGCGATCTCCTCGAGCATCCCCGCGGGGAGATCGCGCACGAGATCGCGCGTCTCGAGGTCGACGATCTTGTACTCCTCTTCGACCCCGATGGTGAACGAGGGACGTTCCACGATCGCTCTCCTGTATCGCCGGGCGCCAAAGTTACCGGACCGAAGAGACGGGCGCCCCATGGCTACGAGAGGTGCGACCGTTAGACTCCCTCTCTCATGGGCCACCACGCGTCCGTTGCCGCGCTCGCTCGCGCCATCGCTCCTTCGATGGTCGCGCTGCGGCGCGACATCCACGAGTACCCCGAGGTGGGGTGGAGCGAGCACCGCACCACGCGCAAGGTGGCCGAGCACCTGCGGGCGTGGGGCCTCCATCCCGTGATCCGCGCCGCCGGTACCGGGCTGGTCGTCGAGGTGGGCGACGGTGACCGCGTCGTCGGCTTTCGCGCCGATCTCGATGCGCTGCCAATCCAGGAGGAGACGGACGCCTCCTACCGCTCCCAGCACTCCGGCGTCATGCACGCCTGCGGCCATGACGTCCACACCGCCATCGGCGTCGGCATGGCAGGCGTGCTCGCCGAGCTGGGCGATGCCCTCGCCGGACGAGTGCGGCTGGTCTTCCAGCCTGCCGAGGAGCAGATTCCCGGGGGCGCTTCGGTGATGTGCGAGGAAGGAGCCGCCGACAACCTGAGCGCGATCGCCGCGTTCCACGTCGATCCGTCGCTCCCGGTCGGCAACATCGGGGTGCGCCACGGAGGCATCACCGGGGCCTCCGATCGCCTCATCATCCGACTGGCGGGTCCGGGGGGTCACACCTCCCGCCCCCACCAGACCGTCGACCTCGCCTACGCCGCCGGCCGCGTCATCACCGATCTCCCCGGCCTGCTGCGCCACGGGGTCGATCCTCGCGAGACGATCGCGCTCGTGTTCGGCCGTATCGAGGGGGGCTCGGCCGAGAACGTGATCCCCACCCAGATCGAGCTGGGGGGGACGGTTCGGCTGTTCAACCTCGACCTGTGGCGAATGATGCCGAAGGTCGTCGAGCAGCACGTGCACGATCTCGTCGCCCCACTGGGGGCCAAGGCGGAGGTGTCGTACGTCCAGGGTTCGCCGCCGGTCGTCAACGACAGGGTCGTCGTCGATGCTTTCGAGACGGCCGGCACCACGTTGCTCGGCGGAGGCCACGTGACCGAGACCCATCAGAGCCTCGGTTCCGAGGATTTCGCCTGGTTCCTCGAGTCAGTGCCCGGAGCGCTCATCAGGCTGGGCGCGGCCCTCCCGGACCGCATGGTCGACCTGCACTCGGCGACGTTCGACGTCGACGAGTCCTGCATCGAGACGGGCATCGGAGTGGGTGTCGCCGCCATGCTCGAGCTGCTGGACGGCTGACCTACCTGTCAGCGCGCATCCCGATGATCGCGAGCGGAGGTCATAGGTGTGGGCGGTCGCGCCGAGTGAGTCTTCGATGCGAAGGGGGTATTCCTCGGTGACGCCGGGTGGTGGGTTGTCAGCTACGTGTTCGTGGAGGGTTGGTGCGGGTGCTCTACGGAACGGGCACGGGTCTTGAGAACGAGCGTCACTGATAGCATAATGAAAGCATGCCGAATGTACTTGTGAGAGATCTACCAGACGAGGTGCATGCCCAGCTGCAGCGGCGCGCCCAGAGCAAGGGACAGTCACTACAGCAGTATCTGGTTTCTGAGCTCAGGCGACTTGCGGAACGGC
The DNA here is from genome assembly GCA_002450985.1 of Acidimicrobiia bacterium UBA6912. Lineage (GTDB taxonomy): Bacteria > Actinomycetota > Acidimicrobiia > Spongiisociales > UBA5794 > UBA6912. Next base: position 27,215 of record DKBA01000012.1, on the reverse strand, counting down.
CGACTCTGGACGAGATACTCGACCGAATCGAACGACGCCACGGTGGCCGGGTTGGATTCGACCAGGCGGTAGCCGATCTGACCGAAGACCGGAGATAGCCGGTGATTGTCGCTGACGCTTCAGTTGTTGCCAATGCCCTTGGCGATGACGGAGCAGACGGTGCCGCAGCGCGAGCGGTGTTCCGAGCCGAGCGCGACCTGGCTGCTCCAGACCTCGTCGATGTCGAGACTGTTTCTGTGTTGCGCAGGCGTTGGCTCAACGGTGACCTGACTGCCCGAAGATTCCGCAGTGCCATCACCGATCTCGGTGACCTCGCCATCATGCGACATCCCACTCTGCCGTTCATGACACGCGCCTACGAGCTCCGTGCCAACGTGACTCCCTACGATGCTGCCTACATCGGACTCGCCGAAGCGTTGAACTGCGAGCTGGTGACTGCGGACGCCCGTCTCGCTGCTGCCCCCGGACCACGATGCCAGATCCGCATCGTCCGATCTCGATCGCGCCGATCAACGATTCTGCCGCCATAGCGCTCGCCTCGCCGAAGCGTCCGAGATCGGCATCCCTGAGCGGGCGTGTGTTGTCAAGGGGCGGTTTGGCGCAGCGCGCCGCACCCCGGACGTGAACGACGCGGCAGATGTCGTCGCAGAGACGTTCACTGTGGCGTGGCGGAGACTCGACGACGTCCCGAGGGCGAAGCGGCTCGTCCATGGCTCTATGGGGTGGCGCCGAAGGTGTTGGCCAACCAACGCCGCGGGTTGGATCGTCGAAGACGGCTCCACGATCGACTGGATGCGGAACTCAACGAAGCTGCAGACGGCCGCTCCTCGTTCGACGACGAAGGCAACCTCACCCTGGTGGTCGCTCAGTCGGCGAGCAGCAGACCCTCGGCCTCCAGGGCCTGTCGCATCGCCGTCTCGTCGCCGGATCGCACGGACACGGTGAGCACGCCCCCCCCACCATACGGAGCGTGGCGTAGCTGGAGATCCCTCACGTCGACGCCGCTCCGCTCGAACGCCTTGCCGACCCTGGCCAGCTCGCCCGGCTGGTCGGCGAGGGCGACACGCACGGCAACCGTCTGGGGGCCGAGCCGGCGCCGCTCGTGATGGGCGCGCTCGAGCACCCGTGAGATCTCGGTCGTATCCCCTGCCCCGATGCGGTCGGCGAGGATGCGAAGGCGACCGAGGAAGTCCTCGAGCACGTCGAGCACCGGGCCCCGGTTGGCGGCGAGCACGTCGACCCACAGCGCAGGGTCGGAGGCCGCGACCCGGGTGAGATCACGGAAGCTCCCGGCGACCAGCTCGAGCGCATCGGTGCGGTCCGCCGCCTCGTTCATCAGAGACGAGGCGAGGAGTTGCGGGAGGTGAGAGATCGCAGCGACGGCGAGGTCGTGATCGGCCGCCGTCATCCGAACGGGACGGGCGCCGAGCGCGGTGATCACCGTCTCGGCGAGCGCCACGTCGGCCGGGTCGGCGCCGTCGGCGACGACGACCCAGGCCGCACCACGGAAGAGCGTGACAGACGCCGCCCCGGGGCCGGCCACCTCGCGGCCCGCCATCGGATGGCTCCCGACGAACCGGCGCAGGCGGCTGGCGGCCAGGACGGGCGCCTTGACCCCGGCGACGTCCATCACCAGCGCCGGCGTGTCCAGCTCGGCGACCGCAGCGATCACCGCTGCAGGAGGGGCGGCCAGGACTACGACGTCGGGGGCCAGAGCGAGCAGGTCGTCGAGCGACGCCGTAGCGTCGAGGGCACCGCGGCCCGCCGCCTCCTCTCGGTGCGCGGGGTCGGGGTCCCACCCTGCGACCTCCCACCCGGCGCGGCGCAGACCGAGTCCGATGGACGTCCCGATGAGGCCCGTACCGACGACTGCGATGCGCATCCCCGGCGCCGGCTCAGAGCTCGAGACCCATGACCCCGGCGAGCGCCCGCACCTCGACCATCAGCTCGGCGAACTCCGTGGGAAGGATCGCCTGGGCGCCATCGACCAGGGCAGTCTCGGGCGCAGGGTGCACGTCGACCATGAAGCCGTTGGCGCCCGACACGACGGCGACGCGGGTGAGGGGAGCGACGAGATAGCGGTGGCCTCCGGAGTGCGACGGGTCGACGATGACGGGGAGGTGAGAGAGCCGCCTCACCACGGCGGCGGCCGAGATGTCGAGCGTGTTGCGGGTCGCCGTCTCGAAGGTGCGGATGCCGCGCTCGCACAGGATGACGTTGTGATTGCCTTCCTTGTAGATGTACTCGGCGGCGTTGAGCCACTCCTCGACGGTGGCAGTGAAGCCCCGCTTGAGGAGCACCGGCTTGTGCTGCCTGCCGAGCTCGGAGAGCAGCGTGAAGTTCGCCATGTTGCGGGTCCCGACCCTGATCAGGTCGGCGTACTCGGCGACGAGCTCGACGTCGCGGGGGTCGACGACCTCGGCCACGAACGGCAGCCCGAACTCCTCCCGGGCCTCGGCGAGCAGCTCGAGACCCTTCTCCCGGAGGCCCTGAAACGAGTACGGAGACGTCCGCGGCTTGAAGGCGTCGCCGCGCAGGATCCTGGCGCCCGCCTTGGCGACCGCCTCGGCCGAGGCGAACAGCTGCTCTCGCGACTCGACGGCGCACGGGCCCGCGATCGCCACGAAGTGGGTGCCGCCCACCGGGACCCCGCCCACGTCCACCACCGAGTCGTGCTCCTGGAAGTCCCGGCTGACGAACTTGAACGGCTTGAGCACCGGCACGGCGCGTTCGACGCCGGGGAAGGCCTCCCACGGGAGCTGCTGGATGATCTCGCGGTCGCCGACGGCGCCGATCACGGTGCGGTGCTTGCCGCGGGAGACGTGGGCTTCCGCACCGATGTCCTCGAGCCGGTCGATGACGTGTTGGACGTCGGCGTCTGTCGCCGTCTGGCGCATGACGATGATCAACGACTCGTCTCCTCGGGCTCGCTGGGAGGGGGGCAACGGCACCTCCGTAGGGGTGGTCATGGTAGGACGCTGCGCCGGGACGATGGCCGCCGGCGTGGGACGCGGGCCGCCGCCGCCCGGCTCTCCCAGCAGGAGCGCCGGGCGGCAGGCCTAGGCTCGCGGGGTCATGCGCCGCATCCTCGTGACCGGAGCCGCCACCTGGACGGGCGGACGGCTCGTCTGGGAGCTCGAGCGGCGGCGGGACGTCGAGGTGTTCGCCGTCGACGAGATCCCTCCGCGCATCGCGTTCACCTCGCCGTTCCGGCAGCTCGACCGCGACCGCACCGAGATCGCCGGGCACATCCTCGACCTGGAGCCGGACACGGTCGTGCACCTCCTCACGATCGACCGGTCGGGTGAGCTCGGCAGCGGCAGGGCCCATGAGCAGGCCGTGATCGGCACCCAGGCCGTGGTCGGCGCCATCGGGCGTAGCGCGAGCGTCCGCCGCGTGATCGTGAAGTCCGACGCCGCGGTCTACCCGATCGGCCCGCGCAACCCGTCGATCTTCGCCGAGGACACGAAGGGACGGGGACGGCTCAGCCGCTACGGCCAGGAGATCGCCGACCTCGAGGAGCTCATCGCCGAGATCGCACCGCACCAGGACCACGCGTCGTACACGATCCTCCGTCTCGCCCCGATCTTCGGCCGCAACATCCGCAACCCGCTGAGCCGCCTCCTCTCCCTGCCCGTCGTGCCAACGCTGCTCGGCTTCGACCCCCGCCTGCACCTGATCCACGAGGAGGATGCAGTCGCCGCCCTGCTCGATGCCGTGTTCAGCGAGGTGGCCGGGACGTTCAACGTCGCCGCCTCCGGGCCGATGTACCTCAGCCGCATGCTGCGGCTGGGCCGGCGCGTCGCCCAGCCGCTCCCCAAGCGGGGCTTCGAAGCAGCGCTGCGCGGGCTGACCCGCCTCGGGGTGGTGGTTCCCAGCCACGTGGCGGCGATGGTCAAGCACGGCCTCGTGCTCGACACGGCAGCGATGCGGGCGGAACTGGGGTTCGTTCCCCGGCTGACGGTCCGCCAGACCGCGCTCGCCGGGTATGGGCGGATCGCGGCGCCTGCGGAGGCGGCCCCGTGAGCGAGCAGCCGTCCCTCGATGCCATGACCCGTGGGGAGCTGATTGCGCTCGCCCGTGCCCGGGACATTCGCGGGCGATCCCGCATGACGAAGGGCGAGCTCATCGCCGCACTGCGCGCCGGCGCGGTCTCCGGGGCCGATGGGATGCCCGAGGCCGGCGAGCCCACCCACCAGGACGATGCACCGGCGACGCCCCTGGCGATGAGGGTGCCGACATGGGACGGAAACGGTGACGGCGAGGTGAGGCTGCGTACCGTCGGCCCCGCCCCACCGGACGGCGCCGACCTCGCCGCCGCCGCCCGGCGCAGACGCACGCTCGACGACCGGCTCGCCGCCTACTTCGACCGGGACCACCACTGCCCGTGGACGAGCATCGAGGGCTTCCGCTGCGGGCTCCCGGCGATCGGCGGCGGCGAACGCTGCGCCCTCCACGGCGGGATCGACATCTTCGACGTCCCGGTGCCCATCGCCGGACGGCTCGGGTTCGAGACCTGGCCCACCCTCATCCGCCACCTCCTCATCTCGTCCTACGACGTCGATCCTCTCGGGCTCGACCCCGTGGTGGCCGAGATCGTGTGGCATCTCACCAACGCCCTCTACTTCGAGTACTTCCGGGTCGAGGTGGAGGGAGTCGAGCACATCCCGTCGAGCGGACCCGCAGTGCTCGCCGCCAACCACGGGGGGGCGGCGCTGCCGTACGACGCCTTCATGCTGACCGCGGCCGTCGCCAACGAGCCGGCGGCGCCGAGACGGCTGCGCGTCATCGGCACCGAGATCTTCAACATGCTGCCATGGGTGTCGCACCTCTACCGAAAGGTCGGCGGGGCATACGCGTCTCGCGGCGACGCCGACTACCTGCTGCGCAGGGGGCGCCTCGTGGGTGTGTTCCCCGAGGGGGAGAAGGGGTTCATGAAGCCGGTGTGGGACGCCTACCAGGTGCAGCGGTTCGGCCGGGGCGGTTTCCTCAGCCTCGCCGAGGAGCACGGTGCCCCGGTCGTTCCCGTCGCCATCGTCGGATCAGAGGAGGTGCACCCCGCCGTCGGTGTGTCCGAGTGGCTCGCCCGGCTCGTCAGGCTGGTGTGGCCCGAGCAGCGTGTCGACCAGATCGCCGTCGTGCTCAACCCGATCCCGCTGCCGGTGCGTTGGCGCATCCGTTTCCTGCCGCCCCTCGCCCCGGAGGGCAGAGCCGCCGTGATCGACCCGCTCCGGATGCTGGAGAGGACCGAGGAGGTGCGCGTCACCATCCAGACCGCCCTCGACGACATGCTCGCCACGAGACGCGGGGTCTTCTGATCTCGCACGCCTGCGCTCTGCTTGCAAAAGTAAGCACAGTGCGATATTCTGTTCCCATATGAAACATCAGCTGTCGGAGCTGGGTGACTTCATCCGTGATCAGCGGGAACGCAGCGCCATGTCGTTGCGGAAGCTGGCGGAGACCGCCGGCATCTCCAACCCCTATCTGAGCCAGATCGAGCGAGGGCTGCGCAAGCCCTCGGCCGAGATCCTCAAGTCGATCGCCAGGGCGCTGTCGATCAGGGCGGAGTCGCTGTACGAGAAGGCCGGATTGCTCGAGGGCGGAGACCGCCCGACGGTGGTCGAGGCGATCAGCGCCGACCTCCAGCTGAACGCAGCACAGAAACAGGCACTGACGCAGATCTACGCAAGCTTCGTCGGCGCCCAGGATCAGGAGGAAACATGATGCTCGAGGCGCAGCGCAAGCTCGCAACGAAGGCCGTCTACGCCACGATCGGCGCTCCCGTCGTCGCCACGAAGATGGTCAAGGAGTACCGGGACAAGTTCGCCGAGTACTCGGAGAAGGTCGCCGACCGGGCCGAGAAGCGGTTCGACGCCGCGGCCAAGGAAGGCGAGAAGCTGACGAAGAAGTTCCAGGGCGGCACCGTCGTCGAGGAGATCCAGAGCCGCGTGGACTTGGAGAAGGTCCAGGATCGCGTCGAGAAGCTGCGTGACCAGCTCGAGGGTGCGCTCCAGAGCTGGCGGGAGAGCTTCACCCCGGCGGAGCAGAAGGCCCCGGCGAAGAAGGTGCCCGTCGAGGCGGCCCCGGCTGCAACCACCGCCGCCAAGAAGCCGGCTGCCAAGAAGCCCGCCGCCAAGAAGACCACGACGACGCGTCGGACCGCCGCCAAGAAGCCGGCGACCACGGCCACCAAGTAACGGCGAGCGCCCCGACCACACGACCGGTCCGTTTGGTGCGAAGTAGCTCTCCCTCCCTTCCCTGCTTCGTCGACCGGTCGAACGAGAACCCCCGGGTCAACCGGGGGTTCTCTGCGTTCTCGGAGCCCGCGGCGCGCTCGGACGGGCGATCAGGACGTGACGATGGGCGAGCGGGACGTCAGTAGGTGACGACGGGGTCGAGCTCCTTGGCGTGGGCGATCCAGCGCTCCACCATGGATTGGGTGGGGAGGCGACGCACCAGGCGCTTCTTGGCGTTGACATCGACCATGGCGCCGAGGAGGTTGGCGGCGTTGCGGCGCCGCAACGCCTTCACGGTGTCCACCCCGGCGGCCTCGAGGAGATCCGAGTACTCCTCACCGACGCCACGCACCCGCATGAGGTCGGCCCGATTGACCCACTCGAGGAGCTGATCCTCGGTGAGACCCGTCGTCTCGGCGAGCTCCTTGCGACCTTTGCGGGTGGCGCCCGTCTTGAGGAGCGCCTCGGTCGTACGCACCTTCGCCTTCCGGAGCTTCGTTGCGTACTTGTGACCGATCCCTTCGATCGCATCGATAGAGGCCATCGTGCCCTGGTCCTTTCTTCTGCTGTCGCCGGTTGACGGCGCCGGCCCCTCATCCGGCACCGCCGGGGAGCTTACTCACGCCGCCAGATCCGAGTCAGATCAACGCCGCGGCGCCACTCGGTCCCGGTCCTCCGGGCTGGCGATGACGATGGGCGGCAGGTGGTCGATCCACACCTCCGCCGCCAGCGCGCCATGGGTGGCGAGCACCGCCTCGACCGACGAGCCTCCCCCGAGACCGAACAGCCGGGGCCAGAGGTCGCGGCCGATGAGGAGCGGACGACCCCTCGCATAGCGGTACTTCGGGACCACGGCAGGCGGGGCGCCGGGGGCGTCGTACGCGGCGAGCAGCGCTTCGACGGTGCCGGCCGGGACGATCGGCATGTCGCCGGATACGAGCAGGATGGCCTCGACCGCATCGTCTCGCTGCAAGTAGTCGAGCGCGGCCTGCAACGAGGACAACTCACCGTCCGCCCACTCCGGATCGATGAGGATCGAGAACGGTTCGAGATCGATGGCATCGAGCAGCTCCTCGGCGTCGGCGCCGAGCACGACCAGGCCAGGTGCGACCGGCCATGCCCTCACCTCCGCGAGCACGTGCCCGAGCAGCGTCGTGTCACCCCAGGTGCTGGTCCAGCGCGACGACGTGAAGCCGCGGCCAGGCTGGGCGGCGATCACTACGGAGACGATGGAGGTCATCAACACCTCGCCGTGACGGACCGGATGCTGGGCAGCGTAACGGACGCCTCGACCTCAGCGGCCGAGCAGCCGAGCCGAGCGTGTGGCAGACTCGTCTGCTGACAGATCGTCAACCGCCAGGAAAGGGAGCGTTCCGTGCGAGTCGGGGTGCCCACCGAGATCAAGACCGAGGAATACCGCGTGGCGATCACACCCGTCGGAGTGCGGGAGCTCACCTCGCGCGGCCACCGAGTCGTCGTCCAGTCCGACGCCGGGGTGGGGTCGTCGATCACCAATGACGAGTACGCCGCCGTCGGCGCCGAGATCGTCGACACCGCCGAGGAGGTGTTCGCAGACTCCGAGCTCATCCTCAAGGTGAAGGAGCCGCAGCTCGGCGAGATCGCGATGCTGCGCGAGGACCACACGCTGTTCACGTTCCTGCACCTCGCCGCCTATCCAGCCCAGGCGCACGGCCTGCTGGGGAGCGGGGCGACCGCGATCGCCTACGAGACCGTCCAGCTTGCGTCCGGCGCCTTGCCGCTCCTGGCACCGATGAGCGAGATCGCCGGGCGCATGGCTGCCCAGGCGGGAGCCCACCATCTGGAACGCCCCCAAGGGGGCCGCGGCGTGCTGCTCGGCGGCGTGCCCGGGGTGCCGCCGGCCCGAGTCACGGTGCTGGGGGCCGGGAGCGCAGGCACCCAGGCCGCCATGATCGCCTCGGGGATGGGGGCCAGCGTGACGATCCTCGACATCAACGTCGACCGCCTGCGCCATCTCGACGAGCTGCACCGGGGGCGGATCACCACCGTGCGCTCCTCGGTGTACGCCATCGACGAGTACGTGCCCCGTTCCGACCTGGTCGTCGGCGCCGTGCTCGTGGCCGGCGCCCGTGCGCCGGTCGTCGTCGACGGGGACCACGTGAAGGCGATGCGTCCGGGGAGCGTGATCGTCGACATCTCGATCGACCAGGGTGGCTGCATCGCCACCGCCCGGGAGACGTCACACGCCGATCCGATCTACCTCGTCGACGACGTCGTGCACTACGCCGTCGGCAACATCCCGGGAGCGGTGCCGAACACGTCGACGTATGCGCTGACCAATGCCACGCTCCCCTACGTCGTGGCTCTCGCCGGCGGCACGGCATCCGCCATCGCCCGGTACCCGGAGCTGCTTCCCGGCTTCAACGTGATCGGCGGCACGACGGTCAACCGGGCCGTCGCCGACAGCCTCGACGTCGCCTATTCGGACCCGGAGCCTCTGCTCGGCCTCGGCGTGTGACGGTCACGCAGCGTCGTCGCGGCGCAGCACCTTGCGCCCGGTGAGCCGCGCCCACCACATGACCAGGGCGCCCGCGGCCAACACGATGGTGGCGAGCGCCTGATACCACGTGCTCCATCTGTACTCGTCGAGCGACCAGCTGTAGAGGAACGCCAGCGCCGCCAAGGACAGTTGCAGCGCACCGGTGGTGACGAAGATCGCACGACCTCCCGGGTGGGCGAGGACGAGGATGCCGGAGATCGCCCACGCCAGGAGCACCGCGCCGACCCAGCGCAGACCTCCGAGCTCGTCGGCTGCGCTCGCCTCCAGACCGATGACGTCGAAGAACGTCGCCGGGAAGATCACCAGAGGGAGGGCGAACACCAGGTTGACGAAGATGTAGACCACCATGGCGATGTTCAACGTGGCGGCGGCGTCACGGCGAGCCCGGCGGGGGCGTTCGGAAGGGGCGGGGTGAACGGCGTCGGGTGCCGGAAGCCCGCCCTCGGCTTCGGTCATGGCTGCATCGCAGGCGCTTCCATGAGCGCCTGCACCAGCTGATCCTGCACCGCCCCGAGGTAGGCGACGATGGCCTGATGAGGCGAGTCGGGCAGGTCGGACAGGTCGTCGGCGTCGAACATGTTGTGGCGCGCCGCGATGGCGAGGCGTGCGGCGCCGACGGTGCGGGCGAACGCCTCCGCCTCCTCGGTGCTCAGGGCGGTCCGGCCGGCCTCGAGTCGCTCGAGCACCTCGGCAAGGAGCTCACGATCGGCCTCGCGAGCCTTCTGGATCTCGCCGTGGGCGAGCCGGCGAAACTCGTGGTCGTCGGCGTCGTCCGCATACGCGGTGGGATACAGACGGTCGTGGGCCGGGTCGTCGGGAGCTCCGTCCACCGAAGCGAGGAACCCGGGAACCGCCTGGAGCACGGCGAGCGCCTGGCCGTCGACCCGCGCCTCGATCGTCCCGGTGACGGGGTCGAACCGAAAGGTCATCCCCGCTCCAGGGTCGCCCAGAGACCGTGGTGGTGCAGCCGGGTGACCTCGAGCTCGGCGCGCTCGCGGGGTGCGGAGGCAACCACCGCCCGCCCCCGGTGGTGCACATCGAGCATCAACTTCGTCGCCCGGGTCTCGTCATAGCCGAAGAGCTTGCGGAACACCCAGACGACGTAGCTCATGAGGTTGACGGGATCGTTCCAGACGATCACGTTCCACATCGGGATCGTGGCGGTGTGATCGAGCGTCGACGTGCCCTGATGTCGCTCTGGTGCGCCACTCATGCCCTCAGGGTACTTCGCCTCGGCTCAGGCTTCGCCCGTGTCGCCGTTCTGATGGACGGCTGCGAAGCGCTGCATGTTGATCCAATCCTCGAAGTCGCGGCGCGACACCCGCCATTCTCGACCGAACTTCACACCGGGGAGGGCGCCCGAACGCAGCTGGCTGGTGACCACGAACGCGGACACGTCCATGTACTCGCAGATGTCTGGCACCGACAGCCACTCCTTGCCGATGTCGACCGTGATTCGCTCCATCGCGCCAGCGTATGGATTCCGTGGTGCGCTGACAAGGAGGTTACGCGGGCCGGCGCAGTTGCAGGCGGCTCCCCCACCTCATAGGCTTCGGGAGGATTCGTGCGGGCGGATCGCCAGACGAAGTGGCGAGCACGGGCTTCCGCGGAGGGTCGTCCACGTGGCGACCCTCCGTCGCGTCCTGGCGACGATCTCGCCATACTGCCCGGATGAACCACTCGAACCCGCACCGCGACACCGCCATCACGATCGGCATCTTCGTATTCGAGGACGCCGAGGAGCTCGACTGGGTGGGGCCGTGGGAGGTCCTGCGCGCCTGGGAGCTCCAGTATCCGGAGGACGGGGTCTCGGTGTTCACGGTCGCCGAGACGGAGGGTGTCGTCACCTGCGCAAAGGGCCTGCGCATCCTCCCCGACCACACCTGGGACACGGCGCCACGGCTCGACGTGGTCGTCTACCCGGGCGGAAGGGGCACCCGACCTCAGCTCGGCGATGCCACCATCCGACGCTGGGTCACCGAGCTCGCCGGCGACGGCACACTGATGACGAGCGTCTGCACCGGGTCGCTCGTCTTGGCCGACAGTGGGCTGCTCGACGACGGGCCGGCGACGACCCACTGGGCGGCCCTCGACCTGCTGGCCGAGCTCGGCACGAACATCGAGGTACGCCCGGACGATCGTTTCGTCGATCGGGGTGCGGTCATCACCGCGGCCGGGGTGTCGGCAGGGATCGACATGGCGCTCCATCTCGTCGCCCGGCTCCACTCGGTGGAGCGGGCTCGCGACGTGCGCCGCTACATCCAGTACGACCCGGCGCCGCCCGTCTGAGCGTTCAGGCGGTGCTCGCTGCGGCGCGGCGGGCGAGCTCGACCTCCCGGGTGGGCCGGCTCAGCACGAACCAGACACCGACGACACCGAGCGTGACGACGGCGATCCGCACCCACGTGTTCTCGAGGGCGAATACGGTCGACAGCGTGACGGCGATGACCATCGAGGAGACCGCGATCACCTTGATCTTGCGGGGGATGCCCAGCCCCGCCTTGTAGTCGCGCAGTTGCTGACCGAAGTACCTGTTGCTCAGCATCCAGCGATGCATCCGCTCGCTCGACATCGAGAAGAGCCAGAGGGCGATCAGCAGGTTCATGGTGCCCGGCAGTCCCGGGACGAACTGGCCGGCGATGCCGAGACCCAAGAACACGAAGCCGACGGCGCCGTACACGATTCGGACGGCGCGGGATCGGGCGAGACGGACCTCTTCGACCACGGGGCGAGCTTACCGGGTCCGGTCCCCAACCGAGCCGCCGGCCGCTGCCCGCCGAGACGCCGATGGGGACGGGAACCTGCCACGGACGGGCCGGCGTCTCACGGGGAGACAGGCCAGAGGAGGCATCGTGCGAAGCTCACGACTCGCGCTGGTGGCTGCCGGTATCGTCCTCGTGCTCGCCGCGTGCGGCACGGCGGACGAGACGTCACCCGCCATCGCAGCTCAGGAAGGAACCACCACCGGCATGAACGGCATCAGCGTCGCGGGGCGCGGTGAGGTCTTTGGAACCCCCGACACGCTCACCGTGACGATCGGGATCTCGGTGGGCAAGCCGACGGTGAGCGAAGCCGTCGACGTCGCCGCCCGCCGCGCCACCGATCTCATCGCCGCGTTGCAGGGTCTCGGCGTGGCCGAGCAGGACATCCAGACGAGCAACTACGCCATCTACCCGGAGTACGAGTACCGGGAGAACCAGACGCCGCGGATCACCGGCTACCGGGTGGACAACTCGCTCAACGTCAAGATCCGCGACCTCGACCGCGCCGGTGAGGTGCTCGACGCCGCGACGGCTGCGGCGGGTGACGAGGTGCGCGTGAACGGCGTGTCGTTCGTCCTCGAGGACAATGATGCACTGCTCGTCGCCGCCCGCGCCGCGGCTTGGGAAGACGCCAGGACGAAGGCAGAGCAGCTCGCCGAGCTGGCCGGAGTGACCCTCGGTGCGCCGCTCACCATCTCCGAGTCCGTCGGGAGCATTCCCGTGCCCTACTACGCGAGGGCCGAGGTGGCCGCCGGCGATGTGGCAACGCCCATCCAGCCAGGCCAGGAGACAGTGAGCGTCGACCTCACCGTGACCTTCGCCATCGGCTCCTGAGCCGTTGCCGTCTGCCGGGCCTCTGCGCCCGGCAAACGGCCGCGAGGCGCACCCCTTCGAGGGGACGCAGGGATGCCCGGTACGATCGCGGGACCGATGCAGGATCTGCGATGACGGCCGGGCGCAACCCTTTCATCTACATCTCCGGCGTGTTCGCCGGCGCCTGGGTGGCGGCGGCGTGGTTCAGGCCCGATGCCGACTTCGTGGTCTTTCCCGTCCTCGTCGCCGCCTCGTTCCCGGTGAGCTACCGGTTGGGGATGGGCCCGATTCCGCCTGCGCTCGCCGCCGGCGCCGCCATCGGCGGAGTCGCCAACGTGGTCATCGTTGCCCTCTTCCTCGCCCTCACCGGCGTCCTTGGGCCTCCGATCCTGCTGCCTCCCCTCGGTGCGGTCGGCCAGGCGACCTTCCTGGGCGTCGCCGGCGCCGCGGTCGGCTACCTGGCGTCCGCCGACCGGTCGAGACGGAACCGNNTCGGCCAAGTGAGGGCGAGACACGGCGGGTCTCGCAGGGCATCGTGCCCGGGGGCGGCAGGCCGTGCTGGATCTTCGGCGGCGACTGAGGCAGCGCCGGCGAGCCCTTCGTCACGTGCCGACAGAGAGCTGTGCGCTGCGGTCCCACATGACGAAGACGGCGGCGCAGGCGGCGACGACGACGGCAACCGACACGAAGCTCGTGGAGTAGCCGGCCGTCTCGATGAGTATCCCGACCACGGGGGCGCCGACGAGGGTCACGACGTCGAAGAGGCCGGAGAAGACGGCGAAGGCGGTGCCGCGCTCCTCGGGGCTCGCCCGGTTGGCGAGCATCGCAGACAGGACCGGGAAGATGAGCCCGTGGCCGACGCCGCCGAGCACACCGGCGACGACGATGGCGGCGGGGCCCGACGCCGCGGCGAGGACGAAGAACTGGATGACGATCGCCGCCACCGAGGGGACGACGACGCGCCGCGCCCCGGCCCGGTCGACGCTGCGGCTCGCCACGAGGCGTACGACGATCGCCGCGGTGGCGTACACGCCGAAGTAGAGACCGACCGAGCCGATGCCCGTGGCGTCGACGAACGTGCGGAAGTAGGTGAAGGGGATCGTCATCGCCAGGGCAAAAGCGAGCGTGATCAGCCACACGGGGCCGAGGTCGCGCTGGCGGACGACCCCGGCAAAGCCGCGGTGGCGTTCTCGCCGTGGATCGACGGCGGCAATCGCAGGCAACCACCACGCCAGCGTCCACGAGACGAGCGCGAGCGCGGCGGCGATGGCGAAGACCTGGTCGAAGCCGCCGGTGCCGAGCACCACGTCGCCGAGCACCGAACCGAGCCCGATCGGCAGCAGGCCCGAGATCCCGAAGATGGCGAGCCCCTGGGCGCGCCGGCTTGCCGGAACGATGTCGGCGGTGAACGCCAGCAGCGTCGTGAACAAGGTGATCTCCACCGAGGCATGCACGGCACGCACCACGAACACGGCGGGCCCGAACGTGGTGAGCGGGATGTAGGCGGCACTCGACGCCGACAGGAGCAGCCCGCCGGCGAGCATCACCCGACGCCTCCCCCACTGATCGATGATCCGACCCATCGCCGGACGGAGGGCGAGCGCGACGACGGCGCCCGTCGAGTAGACGAGGCCGATGCGCGCCTCGGTGGCGCCCAGGTCCTGGAGGTAGCCGGGGAGGTGCACCATCACCGCAAACGAGACCTCCTGGAAGAAGCCGACGAACCACAACACGATGAAGGCCTTCGTGAACAGGGGCTCGAGGGGAGGACGGTCTGCGTGCGTGGTGAGCATGCCGGTCTGGGCGGGGGACCCGGCGGGCTCTGGGCGGGCCGTCCGGCGGCGACCCGGGCGGATCACTGATCGACCGCCGGCGTGGTGAGCGGGGCGATGCACTCCGGCACGTTGTTGGCCACCTTGTTGACGAGGGTCGACACCGGATGGAGGGCGAGCTCGGCCGCAGGCGCCGGGACCAGCAGCGCCCGCAGGGCCGCCACATCGTCGTAGCCGGGATCGAGCCACCTCTCCCACGCCGCCTCCGGCAGCACGACCGGCATCCGGTCGTGGATGGGGGCGAGCGTCGCGTTCGGCTCGGTGGTCACGATGGCGCACGTCGCCACCCGCTCCCCGCTGTCCGGGTCCTTCCACCTCGCCCAGAGCCCGGCCAAGGCGAGCGGCCGGGCGTCGGCCCGGTAGATGAAGTGCGGCAGCTTCCCCTTGGGCTTCACCTGCCACTCGTAGAAGCCGTCGGCGGGAACGATGCAGCGGCGAGCGGCGAACGACTCACGAAACGCCGGCTTCACGGCNNACGGTCTCGGCGCGGGCATTGATGTTGCGCGCCGCCATCTTGCGATCCTTGGCCCACCACGGCAGGAGCCCCCACCGAAACGAGCCGAGCAGCCGCGCTCCCTCGTGCTCGGCGACGGCGTAGACCGCGTCGGTCGGCGCAACGTTGTACGACCGCGGCAACGTCTCCGTGACCACACGGTCGACGCGGAACACATCGGCGTACACCTCGGGCTCGGACGCCTGGACGAATCGGCCGCACATGGGCGGCATTGTCGCACCCGCATCATCGGCGGCTTGCAGCGATGCCGAGCCATCGCGGGACGAGTACCGTCCCTTCCTGATGGTGGCTCCCGCGATCTCCTTCGAGGACGTGCATCGCCGTTTCGGTGATGTGCCTGCCGTGTCCGACCTGACCATGACGGTGCCCGTGGGCTCGATCACCGTCCTGCTCGGACCGAACGGCGCCGGGAAGACGACGACGGTGCGGCTCACGACGGGAGCGCTGCGACCCGATCGCGGCGTGATCGCGGTTCACGGCCTCGATCCTGCCGCCGACGGCGAGGCGGTGCGGCTGCGGTGCGGCGTAGTGCCACCGAAACCGGCGATGTACGACCGGCTCACCGGGCGGGAGAACCTCGGGTTCGCCGCCGACCTGTTCGGCGTCGACCGCAGCCGCATCGAGGCCTCNNTCTTGATGTGCACCCACCTCCTCCACGAAGCCGAGGGCATCGCCGACCAGGTGGCGCTCATGGTGGGCGGTTCGGTGCGGGCGATCGGCCATCCCCGCACCCTCGCCGACGAGTACCTGGAGCGGCCGCTGGTGCTCATCGACGCCGAGGATCGCACCGTGCTGCGCGACCTCGGCGCCCGGTCCGGGGTGCGCAGCACCCGGTGGAACGGGGCGCTCGAGGTGGAGCTCGACAACCTGAGCGCCCTGCCGGACCTCGTCACCGGGCTGGTCGGGGACGGCGCCCGGCTCACCCGCGTCGAGCCGCAGGGAGCCAGCCTCTCCGACCTGTACTTCGAGATGCAGCGAGTGCACGGGGGCGCACCATGAGCTGGGCACGGGTGCGCACCGTCGTGAGGACCGACCTCCGCCAGCTCTTCAAGAGCCGGGACTACTGGGGACCGCTGGTCATCATCGCGATGCTGTTCTTCGTCGTGATTCCCGGCGTCGGCCTCTCCACCATCACGAGGGTGCAGAGCAGCGACTTCATCGAGCAGGTGAACGATCTGCTCGACACGCTGCCGGGGTCGATTCAGGCAGGCGTAGTAGGCGTCACCGCAACCGCCCGGGCGGCCTACGTGCTCGCCGTGTACCTGCTCGCCCCGATCGCCGTGGTCGTTCCGCTCACCGTGTCCTCGGCGGTGGGCGCCCACGCCATCGTCGGCGAGCGGGAGCGGGGAACGGGCGAGTTCCTGGCTCACGCCCCGATCTCGATCCACGAGATCTACGTCGGCAAGCTCATCGCCAGCCTCATCCCCGGTTATGCGGCGACGTTCGGCGGCTTCGCCGTGTACTCGCTCGTCGTCAATGCGGTCGCCGGCCCGGCCATGGGCGGGTGGTTCTTCCCGACCGCAGGGTGGTGGATGCTGATCCTCTGGGTGCTCCCGCCATTCCTCGCCGTCGCCCTCGCCATCATCGTGTGGGTCTCGGGCCGGATGCGCAGCACGGCGGCGTCGCAGCAGGCGGCCAGCCTGGTCTCGCTGCCCGTGATCCTGCTCGCCTACGGCGTCGCCGGCGGCGTCGTCGCCAACCCCACCCGCGGCGCCCTCGTCATCGGCGCCGTGGCGTGGGCAGTCTCTGCCGTGGCCCTCGTGGCAGGGGCCAGGGCGTTCGAGCGGGAGCGCCTCCTCGGCTTTGGGGACTGACCGCGCCACACGTCACGCGCTCTCGGAGACCGGTTCCCTCCGTCGCCGCCTCCTCCGCCCCGTGCGCTCCCCGCTGCGGGGCTCCCACTTGAAGTAGCGAATGGCGAGCACCATCGCGGCGACGCCCCACAGGGCCATGACGCCGAGGTGGTCCCACTGGAAGTGGTCGAGCCACGACGGCTTGGCCGCGACCACTCCGGGATTGAACGCATCCTGGAACGCAACGACGAAGTGCTTGAGCGGGAAGATGTCGGCGATGACGCTCAGCCAGCTCGGGGCATTGGCGTTGGGCGGGATGAACACATCGGAGATGAACGCCAACGGCAGGAGCGTTGCGTTGGCGATCGCCGGGGTCGAGTCGCCGTTGGGGGCGATGGCGGCGACCAGCATTCCGAGGGCGGCGAAGCACCCGACGCCGACGAGGAAGGTCACCACCACCGACGGGAACGATACGGCGAAGATCCGCACGCCGTAGAAGGCGACGCCGACGCCGAGCATGATCGTCGCCGCCACGGCGGCGAGATAGGTCGCCGAGCCGATCCTGCCGGCGATGTACACCCACGGCGGCAGCGGCGTACCGCGGATCCGTTTCAGGATCCCCTCGTCGCGACTGATCGCCGTCGTGATGGCGAGGTTGGTGTACGTAGCCGACACCGCCCCGAAGACGGCGAGCGAGGGGGCGTAGAACTGGGCGGTGGTCACGCCCAGCTCGGGGATGTCGTCGTTGCCGAACACGAGGGTGAACACGAACAGGAACAGGAGCGGAAACACCAGGGTGAAGAAGGCGGACGCCGGCGTGCGCCAGAAGATCGTGTTCTGGTAGCGGATCTGCTGCCACACCAGGCGGCCGAGCGTCGGTCGCGCCCTCATTCCTCGCCTCCGGTCAGCTCGAGGTACACGTCCTCGAGAGAGGGGCGGGTGACGGTGAGCCCGTCGAGGCTGATGCCCCGGTCCAGGGCCCACGATGTGAGCCGGTGCAGGACCCGGGTGGGATCCGGGGTGCGTACCTGGATGACCCCGTCGGGCCCCGGGCTCACCTCGATCCCCGCGGGGAGGTGGATCGGGCCGGACGGCACGCGAAAGGAGATGAGCGACGAGGCATCGGCCCGTCCGCCCAGCGTGTCGGGCGCACCCTCGGCGACGATCTCGCCGTGGGCGATCACGGCCACCCGGTCGGCGAGGTTCTGGGCCTCGTCCATGTAGTGGGTCGTGAGGAGGATCGTCTTCCCGAGGCTGCGCAGGCTCTCGACGATCGTCCACGCCTGGCGCCGCGCCGACGGATCGAAGCCGGTCGTGGGCTCGTCGAGAAACAGCAGGTCGGGATCGCCGACCAGCCCGAGGGCGAGCTCGAGCCTGCGCCGCTGGCCGCCGGACAGCGTGCGGATGCGGCTGGTCGCCTTCTCCCCGAGCCCCACCAGCTCGATCAGCTCGGCCGGGCGGCGGGGGTGCGGGTACATCGAGCCGTACACCCGCAGCGCCTCGGTGACGGTGAGCTGGTTCTCGATGGCCTGCTCCTGGAGCACGATGCCGATGCGCTCGCGGAACCGACGCCCTCCGGTCTCGGGGTCGTAGCCGAGCACGGTGACGTCACCCGACGAGCGGGGGCGATGACCCTCGAGGATCTCGACGGTGGTCGACTTGCCGGCGCCGTTCGGCCCGAGGAGCGCAAACACCTCCCCGGCCTTCACCACGAGGTCGATCCCGGCGACCGCTTGGACCTCGCCGTAGCGCTTGTGGAGGTCACGCACCTCGATTGCGGCCGGCATCAGAACTCCTCAGAGCGGCGCCGCGCAAGCATACCGGCAGCCCGGTCCACGGCCCCGCGCCGGGGGGGAAGCGACCTGTTCACCGTCGGGAACGCCCGGGCTGCCGGATCTGCGGCCGCTCTCGGTATCCCCTGCGGGCGGTCAGCCGCGCCAGTGCCGGCCGAAGGCGGCGACGATCCGATCGAACTCGCGGTCGACGCGCTCCTGCGGAGTCTCCGAGAGGGTGCCGTTCGCGCGTCCCCAGCCAAACGCGCCCGCCATGATCGCCAGCGCCGTGGCGACGAGTGTCCCGATCACGATCATGATGCAACCCGACGGCAGCCCGAGGCCACACTCATCTCCTTCCGGCCGATTTGGGGCGACCGAACCACAAGGGGCGATCATGCCAGTGGCGCGACGCTATCCGAAGTTGGACCGAAAGGGATCCGGCTCACGGTCGCGGCCCGCCCACGACGGGGGTGATGGGACGACCGACCACACATGCGGTGCCTCCGGCCAATCGGCGACATCCGGGAAGCCCTTCCGCTCGCCACTCCACGGCGCAGGCGTTGCCACCGTCCAGTACAGGAGCTGGCAGGCGATCGGTGCGTACCACTCCCGGATCTCCGCAAAGGCAGGCCACGCATCTGCGGCAGACCGCTCAGCCGGGTAGTGGACTGCAGCCAGCCGACAACATCCGTCCTCGAACTCCGATCTCGTGAGACGCGGGTGCGCCTCCTCGGTGCCTATGCGCCGCATCGGGTAGGCGATGTCGCGCAGGCACGACGCCGCCTGCTGCAGCAAGAGCCGCGCATCGGTGTGATCCATCGATGGCCGCAGCACGATGTCGAGCGCCGCAGCGTCGGCGATGGCGAGGAGCGCGATCAAGAAGTGGTTGCGGGCGCGTGGGCCCCGGAAGTGCGTCAACACCGGGTACTTCATGTGTGAATCGGCGACCCGTGCGCACCACACGTCCCACGCCCTGAGCAACCGAGGCAACCGATCGAGCGCACCGGCCAGCGTGAACCTGGCCAGGATCTCCGGCCCCCACGAGGGCTTCCCGGTCCACACCTCGAGCTGCTTGACGAGCGTCTCGCGATGCCGCACCTCGGAGTACAGCGACGGGAGGTAGCCGATGGTGAGCGCAACGAAGATCATCCCCGTAGCTCCGGCGAGCACGTCGAGCGCCGTGGGGATCGGCGTCGGGGTGGACACGAATCCGAGGGTGAACACCGAGGAGCCGGCCTCGCGCAACGCCCCGCCCAGGGTCAGGTCCGCCCACGGGAGCAGCATGAGGCCGAAGGCGAGTGAGAACGCGCCGAGCAGCGACGCCAGCGTGAGGATCACCACGACAGGGGCCTGGAAGCCCAGGAAACGATCGGCGAGATCGAACGACCGAAACCGAACCGCGATGCCGTAGAACGCCTTGTAGCCCCACCTGCCGATCCAGCCGGAGAGGAACGACCACGACCTTCGAGGCACGATGAGCGTCTTGATGACTGCGATGACGGTCCCCACGGCGAGCCCGACCCCGACGGCGAATCCGATCCACCGCAGTGTGGTCTCCACGATCACCTCTCGTTCCGTCGGCCACGGCCCGCCTCGACGCCGCAACCGTTCCCCTGTCATGAGCTTCCCCGCATCGGCCGCCGCATCAACAGTGCCGATCGGCCCTATGCGCCGCACTCTCCGGTCACGGGCCCGGGTGGCCTATGGGCGGATCGAGCGTCGGCTTCCGGGCAACCGGTGGCGAAACCCACGAGCCGGACCGTCGTCGGCCGGGGGTGCCGATGGGCCCTAGCCCCGACCGGCGCCCATTCGTACGGTGGGGACGCGAGAGTTTGCATGGACGAGGTCTCACCGCCGGCTCCGATCCCGCCGACCCGGCTCGTTGCCCTGGCCGACGGCGTCTTCGCGATCGTGATGACGCTGCTCGTCTTCCGGCTGGGCATCCCCGCCGTGTCTGGCACCGACTCGCTGGGCGATGCGCTGCTCGACATGTGGCCCGAGTTCGCCGTCTACGCGCTGAGCTTCCTCGTGCTTGGAGTCTTCTGGCTCGTCCACCACGTGCTGTTCGACCTCATCGAGCGTTACGACTCCACCCTCGTCTGGCTCAACATCGTGTTCTTGATGTTTGCCGCGCTGATTCCCTTCTCGACGGGCCTCTTTGCGGTACACGGTGCGACGACCGCAACTGCCGTCGTCTACGGGCTCAACACCATCACCGTCTTCGGCACGGGTTGGGCCATCTTCTCCTACGCAACGGGCGGGCACCGCCTGGTCGCCGCCGATCTCGATCCGGATCTCGTGCGCGGCGGGAAACGCATGGGCCTTGCGTACATGCTGTTCCTCGTCCCGAGCCTCGCCGTCTCCATCATCAGCCCCACGATGTCGTTCGTGCTGTACAGCATGCTGGTCGCCGCCTTCATCACGATGACGCTGGTCGGACGCGGTGAGGTCGTGATGGTGTGGCGCCGGCCTCCGGCATCACGTCGCGAATCGACACCGCCGCGCGATCCGGCGGTATCGCCGTGACGGCGACGGCGCGTACCCCGCACACGGCCGTCGACGAACATGGCCGCCGGCGGCGGCCGGTCGGAGAGCCGCCGCCCCTGCCTAGGGAGTTCTCTCGCACGAGCTGGATCCTCATCGCCTCGGCCGCCGTTGCCGTCGCCTTCTGGTTCGTCGGTGTCTTCTACCTGGAACAGGTCGGCATCTGGTTCAACGAGCGGGAAGGCGCCGTCCTTCGGTGGATCGCCGATCACCGGGTGAGTTGGGTCACTTCCTCGTTCGAGGCGATCCACACCATCGGCTACGTGTGGGCCGTACCCGTGGTGGGGTGGGCGACGATGGCGTTGCTCGTGGCGGCACGACGCTTCCGCCACCTGCTCGTCTACTTCGGTGCGCTGATGGCCACCAGCTACATCGTCATGGCGGTGGCGGACAAGATCCCCCGCTCGCGTCCGTGGATGCTCGAGCAGCTGGCGCCATGGGAGGGCTTCAGTCATCCGTCCCTTCCGGTGGCCCAGTTGACCGTCGTGCTCGTCGGCGCGTCCTACGCGCTCGTGCCCGGCGTCCGCAACCGGCTCAGGGTCGGGGTGGTCGCAGCCGCCGCCGTCGTGCTGTTTGCGGTCAGCAGACTGTATCTCGCCGTCGAGTACCCGACCGACCCCCTGTTCGGCGCGGCGCTGGCGGCCGCAGTGACCTCTGCGGGCTTCCTGTTCTTCTGTCCGGAACGCGTGTTCCCCGTCGGGTTCCAGCGAGGGCGCACCGCTCACCTCGACCTCGGCGGACCTCGTGGCGATGCGATCCGATCGGCACTCGCAGACCAGCTCGGCATCGAGGTCGACGCGGTCACGCCGGTCGGCCTCGCGGACTCCGCTGGATCGACGCCGATGCGGATGACCGTCGCCGGCGAGACGGCGCGCACCGCACACACGGCGCCCGCCCTGTTCGGCAAGCTCTACGCTGCGAGCCACCTCCGCTCCGACCGCTGGTACAAACTCGGCCGGGCCCTGCTGTACGGCCGCCTCGAGGACGAATCCCGCTTCCAGAACGTGCGCCGCCTGGTCGAGCGCGAGGACTACCTGATGCGGATGATGCGCGACGCCGGTGTCCGTGTGCCGGAGCCCCTCGGAATCGCGGTCATCACGCCCGAGCGGGANNCCCTGTGGGACCATGGCCTCGCCCACCGCGACATCAAGCCGTCGAACATCATGGTGCGCGACGGAGACGTCTACGTGATCGACGTCGCCTTCGGACAGATTCGCCCGTCGCCGTGGCGAGAAGCGGTCGACCTCGCCAACATGATGCTGGCCCTCGCCCTCCGCTCGAGCGCTCCTCAGGTGTACGAGCGAGCGATGCGGCTCTTCACGCCGGAGGAGATCGCCGAGGCCTTTGCCGCCACCCGCGGCATCACGATGCCGTCTCAGCTCCGCCGCGAGCTGAAGCAGGACGACCGCGACCTGGTGGCCGAGTTCCGGGAGCTGGCACCGCCACACGAGCCGTTCGCCATCCAGCGCTGGACGCCGCGCCGCATCGGTCTGGCGCTGACGGTCGCAACCGCGCTCGGCGTCGCCGTAGCGCTGGGCATCGGCAATCTGCAGGGGATTGGCCTGCTATGAGGAGACCCATCCGCCCGACCCTCCTCGTAGCGCTCGTAGCCATCGCCGGGGGATGTGCGTTGACCCCCGATAGCACCGACGCGCCGTGGTGCGACGATTACAACGTCCTGATGCTCGAGGCACAATCCGTACCCAGCGCCCAACTCCTGCCGTGCTTCGAGCTGTTGCCGAAGGGGTGGAGCCCGGGGACGACGCACATCGATGAACGGGGCACGACGTTCACACTCGACTCGACCGTGGCCGGCAGCGACGCCGCCACGGTCAGCCTCACTGCGGCGTGCACCACGGACGGGTACGTGCAGGTGCCGAGTGACGAGACCGATACGGAACGGTTCGAGCTGGTCACCAGCGTCTCCGGCAGGTACACGGGCATCCGGGTCTACCGGTTCACCGGAGGCTGCGCCTCGATCGACTTCGCCTTCGAAACAGGTGCCTCGAGTTCTCTCGCCAACGAGGCGAGCCTCGCATTGAGCTTCGTGCCGCGCGAGCGCGTCAACGAGGCGATTCGGGCCGTGACCGACGGGCGAGAGCAGCTCGACCCGGTCGGCGACGGCTGACGCTCTCGTCCTGCGAGGTCATTCGTCGAGCCAATCGGCAGCGATCGTCGCCGGCGCCGCTTCGGCCTGCTGCATGGCCGCGTTCAGCCGAACCAAGGTGCCCGTGTCGAGACGGGACGAGACGGCATCCAGCGCTTCCGTCAGCGCGGGACCCCAGATGCGCAAGGACTCCCTCCGTACTGCGGGCAGGATGTTCTCCGCAGGCTGAAGCCCGCCGTCGTCCTCCAGCACGATCAGGCGCTGATCCATGAGAATTGGATCGGTGCTGAAGAGGAGGGCAACGTGGACGACTCCAGCGAACAGGCCCTCCGCCACGACAATGGCGTCCGCCATCGGGACGAACGACCCGAACTCCAGGCCATACCGCTCTCGCAACCCGACAAGGCAGTACTCGCGCTCGGGGCACTCGGGCGGCCCGCCGAAGGCGAGCTCTTCGGCCATCGGAGCCAGATCGCTCACCATGCGCACGCCGTACTCGCCGGCGAAGTCCCGCGTGACTGCGACCACGTTCTGGTTCTGCGCCGCCGAGGGATCGAGCACGACCACCCCGCGGCTCGCCAATGACGTCTCCAGCTGGGCGACGGTCTGACCGAGATCAGCCGTCGGCTCGGCGGCGCCGAGCGTCACGAATGCCAGCATCGTGCCGGCGTACTCGGGCACGACGTCGACGAGACCCAGCTCCAGCGCCGGCTCCACGATCTCGCGTGATCCGACCCGACCGAGACGCTCGACCGGCAGACCGCGCCGTTCGAGCGACTGTGCATAGATCTCGGCGAGCAGCTCGCTCTCGGCGAAGTCGAACGCGCCGACTCTGATGGCCTCGGTCGCACTCACCGGTTCGGGCGAGGCCGCCCCGCTGCACGCTGGACCGAGCACGACGGCGAGGGCGAGCATGACGGCGGCACTGCGGACCCGCCTGCGTGAGCAGGCGGGCGGGAGCACGGATGTCGCGGTCATGCCCCCACTCTCGACGCGTGCGGCGTTCGCCGTCAGAGGCGAACTTCCCTAGGCGGGACCTCTGGCGGTGTCGGCACCTCGCGGTCCGCCGTACGGTGTAGTTGCGCCCAACACGATCGAGGTCGTGGGATGCCCGACATGGTCACCGAGCCGGCGCCGGGACGCATAGCCGCATTCCGGGCAGCCGCTCCGGCCGCGTACGAGCGGCGACGCTCCGACGCGCTGGCGGTCGGAGCGGGGCTCGCCGTCCTGGGCGCCTGCATGCTGGTCGTCCGCCACGGCGACGTGGGAGATCTCGAGAGATCCATTTTCCATGCCATCAATGGTCTCCCCAACGCACTGAAGCCNNTGCTGCTGCGCCGCACGCGGCTTGCGTTCGCCGTCGCCGCCGCCATCCCGCTGAAGCTCGCCATGGAGTGGTGGGTGGTGAAGGCCTTGGTGGAGCGAGAGCGACCCGCTTTCACGGTCGCAGACGCCATCATCCGCGAGACGAACTCGGCGCCGCTCGGCTTCCCCTCAGGGCACAGCGTCTTCGCCTTCACCCTCGCCGGCCTGCTGGCGCCGTACTTCGGCAGGCGGGGCGTGATGGTGATCTACGCCTTGGCGACGCTCAANNCTCACCTTTGCCGTACCCCGTAGAAAGGTCCTGACATGAGACCCAGAGCCCTCCTCTTTGCGCTCGTCCTCCTCGCCGTTCCGGCATGCGACGAGTCCGCCGTAGATGCCTCCGGAACCATCGTCTCCGAAGCACGAGACGTCGGCTCCTTCGACGGCGTCGATGCCAGCCAGGGCGTGAACGTTCGCCTCGTCGTCGATGCCGGCGCCACCCATTCGGTCATCGTCAACTACGACGACAACGTGATCGACGACATCGATGTACGTGTCGACGGCGACACCCTGAAGGTGCGGATCGGTCGCGAGGTGAACCTGACGGGTGGCGGCGACCGCTACGTCGAGGTGACCGTTCCCGCCCTGGCCAAGGTCAGCGTCACCAACGGCGCCAACCTGTCGGGGAGCGGATCGGCGACGACCCTCGAGGTCGATGCCAGCGGCGGAGCGAACGTCGACCTGGGTGGGCTCGAGGCNNAAGAGGGCCGAACGGCCCTAGTGCATCGACCCCGACGGGGCGTCCGATAGGACCGAGACCGCCTGCGACTCGTGATCGGTGCGACATGTCGGTGACAGCGGCGAATCGTGGTGGAGCGCCGTCTGGCTCGTGACACGCCGGGCCGTCCCGGAGGAGCGGCCCGAGCTGGGAGGAGCGCCATGACCGCCACCGATCGGACCCGGGGATACGCCCTCTTCGAATGGATCAACCGTCACGCCTGGCCGCTCGCCGCCCTCGTCCTCGTGGTGGCAGTGGTCCTCGCCGTGCTCACACCGATCGTGGCCGACGAGGGAGAACCCTCCTTCGATCCCAGCGGCGCGATCTACGATACGCGGGACCGAGTGGATGAGGTGTTTGCGTCGAGCTCGCCCATCCGCAGCGAGGTGTTCATCGTGGAGGCTGCATCGGGCGGTGACGTGCTCACCCGCGACGTGCTGTTCGCCCTGAAGCAGAATCAGGATGCGGTCCTGGCCGATGCAGAGGCGCAGCGGCACCTCGTGACAGGATTCGATCGTGACCTCGGTTTCGAGATCGACGGACTGTTCTCCATTGCCGACGCCGTCGACGAGGCGCTGCCAACCGGACTCGAAGGGGCAACGCCGGCCGAGGTGAAGCTCACCCTGGCGGCTCTGCTCGCGGACGAGGCACCGACGAGCTCGCTGCGCTTCCTCCTGTCGACGACCTCGACGACGCGAGAGCCGACAACGGTCGATGGCGAGAGCTTCGTGCTGTGGGAATCGCCTGCCTTCTTCCTCCAACTCCTCTACGACATCGACACCTTCGATCCCGATCGCGCAGTCGAGAGCTTCGGCGAAGAGACCAACCTCGCAGCCGAGGAGTGGCTGCGATCGGTGCAAACCGCTCTGCGCGGCACCCAGGGCGAGGTGACCGCCATCGGCGTGGCCATCGATGAGGGCCTCGTCGCCCAAGAGCAGAACGAAGCCGCCGGGCCGTTCATCTTTCTCGCCGTTGCGTTCATCCTCGTGTTCGTCGGAGCTCTCCTCCGCTCGTACTGGTCGGCGATCGTGGTCGCAGCCGGGCTCGGAATCGTGATGATGGGCTACAACGGGATCAACGCCCTGCTGGGCCTGAAGACCGGCTCACCGATGCTGATCATGATCGTCCCGATCGCCCTCATCAGCTTCGGCGTCGACTTCTTCATCCACGCGGGCGGTCGCGCCCGCGAGATGCAGGTCGAGGGCTACTCGAGGGAGCGGTCATATCCGCTCGGAGCGACGGCCGTGTTCGCCGCGCTGTTGCTGGCCGCGCTCTCGTCCGCGGCGGCTTTCCTCTCCAACACGGTCTCGGGGATCCAGGCGATAACCGAGTTCGGCATCGCCGCCGCGATCGCCCTGTCGCTCGCCTACCTTGTCCTCGGCTGGCTCGCTCCCAAGCTGCTGCTGTCGATCGAGGAGCGGCTCGGCGCGCGGCCTGCCGACCTCAGCCACACTCGCACCGTCGGCCAGAAGCTCGGCTTCCTGGCTGCGTCACTGGTCGGCGGCATCGCCGTAACCCTGGCCATCGTGTTCCCGTCGATCGGCTGGATCGCGTACCTGGCATTCCTTGCGTTGTTCGCCTACGTGCCCTACGTGCTGACCCGCCGCCGCAACCGGCGGGCAGCCGAGGCCGGGAGGCCACTGACCGACGAGGTGAGGGGGGCCGGGCACGGCTTCCGGGCCGCCGGCAGCCTGGTGCACTTCCTGGCGCGCTGGCGGGTACTCACGCTCCCCGTGGTCGCCATCCTCGCCATCCTCGGCGTGGTCGCCGCATCCCAGGTGGAGCGGGGCTTCGAGGTGAAGGACTTCTTCTCGTCGAAGACCGATTTCGTGATCGGCCTCGACAAGCTCGAGCAGTACTACGGAAGCGGCGGAGGAACGAGCGACTACGTGTACGTGGAAGGCGATCTCACATCGCCGGAGACACTCATCGCGCTGGATCAGACTCGTGCCGAGATCGCCGCCACGGATGCGGAGTTCATCCGCGACTTCAACGGTGACATCGAGTTCGCCCCCAATGCGGTGACCATCGTGCGCGCCGCCACCACCTCGGGCCCGATGCGGACCGCCATCGCCGCCGCCTCGGGAATCGAGATCACCGACGGCAACGGCGACGGCCTGGCGGACACGCCAGAGCAGATCGCCGCGATCTACGAGTACGCCCACGCAAACGGCGTGGTCAACGACGCCGGAATCGAGGTGCTCCGCGCCGACCAGA
>DKBA01000037.1 GCA_002450985.1 Acidimicrobiia bacterium UBA6912 | reverse complement strand
GTACGTGGCCGGACCGCCGGCCGGCGCCAGCCTCGCCGTGATGGTCGAGTACATCCTGCGGGGCAACCCCTCGGAGGCCGGCCACCGCGCCACCGGGGTGCTCTCGCCGGACAACCCCGCCGGCCGCTGACCGCGGGCATGGGCATGGCTCGGCCCCGCCCCGATAGGCTGACGGCGATGCACGAGGTCGCGACCGGCGTTCACCGGCTGGGCAGAAAGCGCCACAACTTCTACGTCGTGGTCGAGGGCGGCCGGGTCACCGTCGTCGATGCCGGCGGGTGCAACGAGCTCGGGCTCCTCGTCGACGGACTCACCACCTTGGGGATGCCCCTCGATGCGGTCGAGGCGATCGTCGTCACCCACGCCCACACCGACCACATCGGCTTCGCCGCGGAGGCGTCACGACAAGGAATCGCAGTGAAGGTACACGAGGCCGAGGCGGCGTTCGCCCGGGACCACTCGGCGGGAACGCAGGTCGCCACCGGCGATCTTCCGCTGTGGCGGCCCCACGTGATCCTCTTCCTCGCCGAGATGGTTCGAGCAGGCGCCCAGCGCGCGATGCCCGTGCCGGGCGTGGAGACGGTCCGCGACGGGGAGGTGTTGGACCTCCCGGGCCGGCCCCGCGTCGTGGCGACGCCCGGGCACACGGCGGGGCACGCCGCGTACTTCCTGCCCGAACGGCACGTGCTGTTCTCGGGCGACGCCCTCGTGACGCTCGACGTGACCACCGGCACTCCCGGGCCCCGCCTCCTCCCCGACGTGTTCCACGGTGACGTGGTGCAGGCGAGACGGTCGCTCGAGCAGCTCGCCGCGCTCGATGCCCGGCTGCTCCTCCCCGGCCACGGCGCGCCGTGGCACGGGCCGATCGCCGAGGCGGTGAGGGCCGCACTCGGCTGAGGGTCGCGATGAGTGCCGACCGGCCGCAACGGTTGGTCCATTGTGCCCTAGCTGGGCTGGGGTGCTCCCGCCAGGGTGGGCGGGAACACCACCACCGAGGCCCACCGCGATGACCAGCACAGTGGACGACGCTCCGTCCCAGGCACCCGAGGACGGCCACCCTTCCGGCGACGAGCGCTTTGCGCTGGTCGACAAACACCTCAAGCGGGTCCGGTACGAGCAGGACCAGCTCATCGAGACGCTCCACGTCGCCCAGGACGTCTTCGGCTACCTGTCCGAGGACGTGCTCATGTACGTGGCGCGGGCACTCCTCCTGCCGCCGAGCATGGTGTACGGGGTGGCCACCTTCTATCAGCTCTTCACGTTCGAGGCGCCCGGCGACCACGCCTGCACGGTGTGCACCGGAACGGCCTGCTTCGTCAAGGGTGCAGACGGCATCGTGCGCACCGTCGGGGATGCCTACGCCGTTGCCGCCGGGGCCACGTCCGACGACGGCAGGCTCACCCTGAAGACGGCACGCTGCCTCGGCTCCTGCGGCCTCGCCCCGGTCGTCGTGCTCGACGGCACGGTGCACGGCCACCTCGACGCCGCCGAGGCGGTGGCCCTGGTCAGAGCAGCCGTCGACGGGGGAGGCGAGAGCTGATGGCCGCTCCCATCGATCTCCACGAGGTCGCCGAGCGCGAGCTCGAGGCGCGCAGCCGGTACCCGTGGCGCCTCAAGGCGTGCAACAGCACGGCGTGCCTGTCCGCCGGGGCGGGGACGACGATGCAGGCGATGGAGCAGGCGGTCGAGGCGGACGACCTCGCCCTCGACGTCCAGCTCATCCCGACCGGGTGTATGGGTCTGTGCAGCCGCGGCCCGCTGGTCCGGTTGTTGCGCCGCGGCGGCGAGGAGACGATGTACGCCGACGTCACCCCCGAGGTCGGCATCGACATCATCCGCAGCCACGTGCGGGATCACCGGCCGGTCGAGGCGAGCCTGCTCGACCAGCACATGCCGTTCTTCGCCAGCCAGGAGCGGGTGGTCCTCACCCACGCCGGCATCATCAACCCCGATCGCATCGAGTCCTACGTCGCCCACGGTGGCTACCAGGCGCTCGAGAAGGCGCTCACCACGATGGCGCCAGAGGAGGTGGTCGAGCAGGTGCGGATC
Organism: Acidimicrobiia bacterium UBA6912; assembly: GCA_002450985.1. Lineage (GTDB taxonomy): Bacteria > Actinomycetota > Acidimicrobiia > Spongiisociales > UBA5794 > UBA6912. The sequence continues at coordinate 1,595 of DKBA01000037.1, read as the reverse complement.
TCCGGGCTGCGGGGCCGCGGTGGCGCCGGCTACCCGACCGGGAGCAAGTGGGCGCTGCTCGCCGCGGCGGCGGGCGACACGAAGTACCTCGTCGCCAACGGCGACGAAGGCGACCCCGGTGCCTACATGGACCGCACGGTCATGGAGGACGACCCCCACCGGCTCATCGAGGGCATGGCGATCGCCGCCTATGCCACGGGGGCGGCCCGGGCCTACATCTACGTGCGGGCCGAGTACCCCCGGGCGGTGGAGCGCCTCGACCGGGCCATTCGCGTCGCCAGGCGGAACCGGCTGCTGGGCCGTCGGATCCTCGATACCGACTTCGACCTCGAGATCGAGGTGCGCATCGGCGCCGGGGCGTTCGTATGCGGGGAGGAGACGGCGCTGATGGCCTCGATCGAGGGGAGGCGCGGCACGCCGCGGCTGCGGCCGCCGTATCCCACCGAGCGGGGGCTGTGGGGCGCCCCGACCATGATCAACAACGTCGAGACGCTCGCCAACATCCCCGCCATCGTCACCAACGGGGGCTCGTGGTTCGCCTCGATCGGCACACCGTCGAGCACCGGCACCAAGGTGTTCGCCCTGGCCGGCGATCTGGTCAACACCGGGCTCATCGAAGTGCCCATGGGGATCACGCTGCGCCACATCGTCGAGGACATCGGCGGCGGCATTCCCAACGGGCGCAGCTTCAAGGCGGCGCAGACCGGCGGTCCCTCCGGCGGGTGCATCCCCGCCGAGTTCCTCGACACCCCGGTCGACTACGACAGCCTGCGCGAGCTCGGATCGATCATGGGCTCGGGCGGGCTGATCGTCATGGACGACGAGGTGGTCATGCCCGACGTCGCCAAGTACTTCATGGAGTTCTCGATGGACGAGAGCTGCGGCAAGTGCACCCCGTGTCGGGCCGGAACCGTGCAGATGCACGGCATCCTCGACCGCATCACCACGGGCACGGGGACCCGGCGCGATCTGCGCGATCTCGAGCACCTCTGTCAGGTGGTGCGGGACACCTCGCTGTGCGGGCTCGGGCAGAGCGCCCCCAACCCGATCCTCAGCACCATCCACTACTTCAGGGACGAGTACGAGGCGCTCCTCGTCGACCGGGAGGCCGTCGATGCGTGAGCGCCGCCACACCGTGTCGGTGAGTTTCGACGGCGTCGAGGTAGAGGCCTATGCCGACGAGTCCGTGCTCCAGACCGCCCGGAGGGTCGGGGTCAGGATCCCGTCGCTCTGCTTCCTCGAGGGGCTCTCGGTGTGGGGCGGGTGCCGCCTGTGCGTGGTCGAGATCGCCGAGGATCACCGGCTGCGACCGGCGTGCGCCACCCCGGTTGCCGCCGACATGGAGGTCCTCGTCGACACCCCTCAGCTCCGGTCCTACCGGCGCTCGATCCTCGAGCTGCTGTTCGCCGAGGGCAATCACGTGTGCGCGGTGTGTGTGTCCAACGGCAACTGCGAGCTCCAGGACATGGCGGTGCTGTGCGGGATGGACCACGTCCGCTATGACCAGCAGGCCCCGGTGCGCCATGTGGACGCCAGCCATCCGAAGTATGTGTTCGACCCCAATCGCTGCATCCTGTGCACCCGCTGCGTGCGGG
>DKBA01000212.1:247-12457 GCA_002450985.1 Acidimicrobiia bacterium UBA6912 | reverse complement strand
ATTCCGGGCGTCGAGATGTGGACCAGGGAGCGCATCCGGCGCGAGGAGCCCAACGTCAGCGACGAGGTGATCGCCGCGCTGCACGGTCCGACCGCCGGTGTCGTCAACCCCTACGAGGCGTGCTTTGCCCTCATCGAGTGCGCGGTGCACAACGGGCTCGAGCTGCGGGTGGGAGCGCCGGTGACCGCAATCGATCGGGATGGCGATCACCTGATCGTGACGGCGGGCGGCGAACGACTGCCTTCCAGGGTGGTGGTCAATGCCGCCGGGGTGCACGCCGAGGCGGTCGCCCGGATGGCCGGCCTGACCGACCCCGTCATCCGCTTTCGCAAGGGAGAGGAGTACCTGCTCGACAAGCGGCTCGCCGGGATCGTCGAACGCACGATCTTCCCGTGCCCGACACCCGTGTCGAAGGGGGTGCTCGTCATCCCGACCTTCGACGGCACGATCATGATCGGCCCCACCGCCCAGGCGGTCGAAGATGGCGACGATGTGACCACTACCGGTCCGGGCGGAACGTCGGTGTTCGAGATGGCGCGGCGGCTGGTGCCCGGCATCTCGGAACGAGACTGCATCGCCGAGTTCGCCGGGGTGCGCGCCGTCGCCGCCGGGAACGACTTCGTGATCGGGCCCACCGCAGTGCCCGGCGTCTACAACGCCGCCGGCATCCAGTCGCCGGGCCTCACCGCCGCCCCCGCCATCGCCGAGCTCGTGGTCGAGCTGCTGCGGCGAGACGGCTTCGCTCTCTCGCTCCGTCGGGAGTTCCGCGGCGAACTGCCCCGACCCCACCACGTGGCGGCGTTGTCCGTCGCCGAGCTGGCCGATCTCGCTGCGGTCGACAGGCGGTACGCCCATGTCGTCTGCCGGTGTGAGCTCGTGACCGAAGCAGAGGTCGCCGAGGCCATCGCCCGCGGCGCCCGCACCCTCGACGGGTTGAAGTTCCGCACCCGGGCCGGGATGGGTCGGTGCCAGGGCGGCTTCTGCACGCCGCGGTGTATGCAGCTGCTGGCCGACGCCCTCGACGAGCCGCTCACCGCCATCACGAAGCGCGGGCCGGGTTCGTGGATGGTGCTCGACCGCGCCGAGCTCGCCGCAGCCGCAGGGAGTGGGTCATGACCGCGCTGCAACACCTCGCCACTCGCTACGACGTGATCGTCGTCGGGGCAGGCCCTGCGGGTATGGGGGCGGCGGTGGGTGCCCTCGAGGGCGGGGTCGACCGCGTGCTCGTCGTCGACCGGGAGATCGAGGCAGGCGGCATCCTCAACCAATGCATCCACAGCGGCTTCGGGCTTCATCACTTCGGGGAGGAGCTCACCGGACCCGAGTACGCCCAGCGCTTCCTCGAGCAGTTGCTCGAACGCGACATCGAGATCGCCACCGATTGTTACGTGCTCGACGTTGCCCACGACCGCACGGTGACGCTGATGTCGCCTGAGATCGGCGTGCGCCGAGTCGCGGCCGGTTCCGTGGTGCTGGCGATGGGCGCCAGGGAACGCACGCGGGGAGCGATTCGTATCCCCGGCAGCCGTCCCGCCGGGGTGATGACCGCGGGACTGGCGCAGAGACTGGTCAACCAGATCGGCGTGCTACCCGGGCGGCGGGCCGTGATCCTCGGCTCCGGCGACATCGGGCTCATCATGGCCAGGCGGATGACGCTCGAAGGCATCGACGTCCCCGGGGTGTTCGAGATCATGACGCACGCCAACGGGCTCACCCGGAACATCGTTCAGTGTCTCCACGACTTCGACATCCCGCTGCATCTGTCGACCACGGTGGTCGAGATCCACGGTCGGGACAGGGTGGAGCAGGTCACCGTTGCCCCTGTGGACGACCGGCTCCGCCCCGACCTGAGCCGGGCTCGCACCATCGCCTGCGACACCCTCCTGCTCTCGATCGGGCTGATCCCGGAGAACGAGCTGTCGCAGAAGCTCGGCATCCGCATCGATCCGGCCACCGCCGGGCCGGTCGTCTCCTCGGCCATGGAGACGTCGCGGGACGGTGTCTTCGCCGGCGGCAACGTCGTGCACATCCACGATCTGGTGGACTTCGTCACCCAGGAGTCCCTGCTGGCGGGGGAGAGCGCCGCCCGCTTCGTCACCGGGCGACGGCGGCCGGCGGACAACATCCGGCTGGTCGCCGGGTCCAACGTCGCCTCGGTGGTACCTCACACGATCTCGAGCGACTCCGACCACACCGTGTACCTCCGGGTGCGCCGGCCGCTGGAGAAGAGCTGGTTGCGGCTCGGCGATGTCTACGAGAGGCGGCTCCGCTACGTGGTGCCTGCCGAGCTGGTGACCCTCACGGTCCGCCCCCGGTTCCTGGAGCGCTTCCACGGCGACAGCCTGGTCATCGACATCGTGCCCCGCGACGAGCCGGGGAGGTACGAGGAGTGACGATGCGCGATGCGCCCGAGCGCATCACCCACTACCTGTGCATCGGGTGCCCGCTCGGTTGCCGCCTGGAGGTCGAGGAGGACGAGTCCGGTGCCATCGTCGAGATCCGCGGCTTCTCGTGCCGCAAGGGCAAGGTCTTCGCCGAGCGAGAGCACACCGACCCGAGGCGCATGATCGCCACCACCGTCACCGTCGTGGGTGGCCGGTGGCCTCGCCTGCCCGTGAGCGTCACCGAGGAGGTGCCCAGGGACCGGATGTGGGATGTGGTGAAAGCGTTGCGCTCCGTCGTGATCGATGCCCCGGTGGCGATGGGCGAGGTGATCGTCGCCGACGTCGCCGCCACTGGTGTCGACGTCGTCGCTACCCGCGACATGCCTCTTGCGGAGATCGCTCGCTGACGCTCGCTTNNGCATCTGGCATCTGGCATCTCGTCTCGCCGTCTACGCTCCCGGCATGACACCGGCGCCTTCCGATCGCACGACCGTCCGCAGGCTCCCCGAGCGTGGCGTGTACGAGCGCGACGTGATCGATGCGATCCTCGACGAGGCGCTGATCTGCCACGTCGGGTTCGTCCATGACGGGGCGCCGGTCGTGATCCCGACCATCCACGCCCGCAGCGGCGACACGCTCTACCTCCACGGTTCACCGGCGAGCCGCATGTTGCGGTCGATGAGACGTGACGACGAGGTGTGCGTCACCGTGACGCTGGTCGACGGGATCGCCCTGGCCCGGGCGCCGTTCCACAGCTCGATGAACTACCGGTCGGTCGTGCTCTTCGGGACTCCCCGCATCGTCGACGATCCGGAGGAGAAGCGGGAGGCGTTTCGGGTACTCACCGAGCACGTGACTCCCGGCAGGTGGGACGACTCGCGCCGCCCGAACGACAAGGAGGAGCGGGCAACCCTCGTTGCAGCCATCGCCATCACCGAGGCGTCGGCGAAGGTGCGCACCGGCCCCCCGGAGGACGACGACGAGGACTACGAACTGCCGCTGTGGGCGGGTGTGATCCCGCTCGCGGTCACGGCAGGCGAGCCGATTCCGGACCCGCGGCTGCGCAAAGGCGTCTCGCTCCCCGAGTATCTCGTCGGGTACGCCCGCCGACATCTGCCGTCTGACGTCTGACGTCTGTCGTCTATCGAGGCGATCGCGGAGGAATCGATGTCGGTCACGGCGAAACGCCGACCATGGTGGGTTCCCCGCGCGCATCATGGAGGCCGGCCCGGCGTCGAGCAAGGAGTCGTCGGATGACCAAGTACTTGATCTCGTTCCCCAGCGAGGCAATGGACGTCAGTGATGACGAACTCCCGGCCGTCGCCGACGCCGCACATGCCGTCATCCGCGAGGCGATGGATGCGGGTGTGTACGTCTTCGGCGGGGGGATCGACGAAGACGTCGCGCCCGTGCGGGTCGCCGGTGATGGAAGCGTCACCGACGACACCTACCCGGGGACGGCCGGGATCAGGGGTGGCTTCACCGTCGTGGACGTCCCATCGCGAGACGAAGCGTTGATGTGGGCCGCCAAGATCGCCGTCGCATGTCGATGCCCGCAGGAGGTCCGTGCGTTTCAGTTCGACCCGCTGGCCGACTTCTGACGTCTCACCAGGGCAGGGCGTCGAGGTCGACGTTGCCACCGCTCAGGATGACGCCGGTGCGGGCACCGCGGAGGTCGAGACTGCGTACGGCAGCCACGGCGACAGCAGCGCTGGGTTCGATGATCAGCTTGGCCCGGGTCCACACCATGCGCATCGCTTCGACGATCTGGTCCTCGGTGACCGTGACGATCTGCTCGGCGTGCGCCGAGATGATGGCGAACGTCCGCTCGCTGAGTCCGGTGCGCAGCCCGTCGGCGATCGTGGTGGGGCTCGGCTGGGGAAGCGGGTGGCCCGCCGCCAGCGACCTGGCGGCGTCGTCGGCGGCCAGGGGCTCGGCGCCGATCACCCGCACGGCGGGATCGATGCCGTGAACGGCGAGGGAGGTGCCGGAGAGCAGCCCGCCGCCGCCAACCGGCGCCACGACCGCATCGAGATCGGTGACCTCGCGCATCAGCTCGAGGGCCGCCGTTCCGGCGCCGGCGATGATGTGGTCGTTGTCATAGGGATGGATCTCGACGGCGCCCGTCTCTGCGATGACGTCGGCGACCGCCGCCTCGCGGGCGGCCTGCGTCGGCTCGCACTCGATGATGCGGGCTCCGTACCCGGCCACCGCCGCCTTCTTCACCGCCGGCGCATCTCGTGGCATCACGATGTGGGCCGGGATGCCCCGAACCCGCGCCGCCAGGGCGAGGGCCTGGGCGTGGTTGCCGGAGGAGTGTGCGGCCACCCCGCGGGCTGCGACCTCGTCGGAGAGTTGAAGGACGGCGTTGGTGGCCCCGCGCATCTTGAAGGCCCCCACCCGCTGGAGGTTCTCCGTCTTGAGGTGCATGGCAGCGCCCGCCCACTCGTCGAGGAGGTGCGAACGCACCACCGGCGTGTGATGGACGTGGGGAGCGATGCGCGCTGCCGCGGCGAGGACGTCCGAGAAGGCGGGTCCGCTCACCCGCCGTTCCTGGCGTCTCGCCACTTCAGCCAGGGCTCGACCACGGAGAGGTCGTACGTTGGGCCGGTGAGGCCGAAGGTGAACTGGGTGAACCCGAGGTCGGCGTAGGCCTCCGCGGTACCGGCCACGTCGGTGACGTTGCCCCAGTCGATGCCGACGGCCCGTTCGATGTCGGAGGGATCGCGTTCGAAGTGGTCGCACCACTCGTCGAGCACCGCCGCCTTCTCGGCCATGTTGTCGGGAGTGCCGAAGTGGTGCCAGATCGAGGCGTACTGCGCCGTCATCCGCAGCGTCTTCTTCGGTCCGCCGCCGCCGATGAGAATCGGGATCTCTCTCGTCGGCGCAGGGTTCAGCTTGTCCCAGCGGGACACGATGCGGGGGAGCGACTCGGCGAGGTCGTCGAGCCTGGTGCCCTTCGTACCGAACTCGAAGCCGTACTCGTCGTAGTCCCGCTCGAACCACCCGGACCCGATGCCGAGGATCAGCCTGCCACCCGAGATGTGGTCGACGGTTCGCGCCATGTCGGCCAGCAGTTCGGGGTTGCGGTACGAGTTGCAGGTGACCAGCGCGCCGAACTCGAGCTTCTCGGTCTGCTCCGCCCACGCCCCGAGCATGGTCCAGCACTCGAAGTGCTCCCCATCGGGCGGACCGTACAGCGGGTAGAAGTGGTCCCAGTTGTAGACGACGTCGATGCCGATCTGCTCGGCCTGCATCACAGCGGTGCGGATGGCGTCGTACGTGGCGTGCTGCGGCTGGAGTTGCACGCCGATGCGGATTGCGGTCACGCGGGGTTTCTCCTCGTCGTTCGGGCCCCCCAAGCTAAACCCGTCCGAATGGTTGTCGTGACGTCGTGACGGACGGTGTAGGTTCGCTGGATGGACCTCACCATTCGTCCCATCGTCGAGTCCGAGACCGTCGCCTTCCGAGCCGCCATCGCCAGGGGCTTCGGGTCCGATGCGCGCGAAGAGGGGCACGACCGCTTCTATGCGACGCTGCCGCTGCATCGCACCGTCGGCGCCTTCGACGGCGATGAGATCGTCGGCACGCTCGGCGAGTTCGATTTCGAGCTGACGGTGCCGGGCGGTCGCGGGTTGCAGATGGCCGGCACCACGATCGTCACCGTGCGGCCCACCCATCGCCGCCGCGGTGTGCTGACCCGGATGATGCGGCTGCATCTCGACCACGCCGGCGAGCGGGGCGACCCGCTCGCCGGTCTCTGGGCGTCGGAAGCCGCCATCTACGGACGCTTCGGCTTCGGGTGTGCGGCCGACCGGCACGATCTCGAGCTCGACACACGCCGCACCCGTCTGGGGCTGCCGCCCGACGACGTGACGGTAGCCCTCGTCGACGGCGAGGCGGCGTCCAAGGTGATTCCGCCGCTGTACGAGGAGGTGCGAAGCAGCCGGGCCGGAATGCTGAGCCGGAGCGAGGCGTGGTGGGAGCACCGCCGCTTCTACGACCCCGAGCACCACCGGGGCGGGGCGTCCGAGCGGCGATATGCGATCGCTTCCCGCGGTCGCGACCCGGTCGGCTACGCCATGTTTCGCCAGAAGGAGAAGTGGGAGAACTTCCTGCCCGATGGGGAGATCGACATCATCGAGGTGATGGCCGTAGACGATGGCGCGCGGCGGGCGTTGTGGCACCTGCTCACGTCGATCGATCTCTTTCCGAGGATCGCCTGGTGGAACGCGCCGGTCGACGATCCGATGATCTGGGAGGCGAGCAACCGGCGCATCGTGAAACGCACCACCTGGGATTCGATCTGGGTGTGCCTGCTCGACGTGGTCGCCGCCCTCGAGGGACGCCACTACGAGCGTGATGGCCGGCTCGTGATCGGGCTGGCCCACCCCTTCTGCCCGTGGGCCGAAGGCACCTACGAGCTCACCGTGGCCGATGGCATCGGGACGTGCCGCGCGGTCGTCGCCGACGCCGACATCCAGCTCGATGCAGCCGAGCTGGGCGCGCTCTATCTGGGCGGCCGGAGCGCGATCGAGCTGGCGAAGGCGGGGCTCGTCTCCGGCTCACCCGACGCCGTGCTGCTCGCCGACCGCATCTTCCGCACGTCGGTCGCTCCGTGGTGCCCGGAGGTCTTCTGAGACCGGTCACGGACCGCGAGGTGGGCAGGGGCTGACGGCGCGCCTCACCCCCCTCGATTCGTACCCGAGTGATCCCAGGCGGGATCACTCGGGCTCTCATCGATCCCCCCGCTGGGGGGATCATGCCCCGCAGCGGCCCCGCAGGGAGGTCCGAAGCGCCGTCACGGNNACGAGGTAGTCGCCCTCCGGTGGCTCGGCCGAGATGATGAGGAACGCGCTGCCCTCGTCCCCGCAGAAGTCCCAGATGTCCATCTGCCCGACGTAGTAGCCATCGTCGTAGTCGATGCGCTCCTGGAACTCGCAGGTACCGCTGAAGTCGTTGAAGTCGAGCATCTCGGTGATCGTCATCCCGAGCTCGCGCGATGCCGCGATGAACGCACCGGGCGTGCCCCACGTCGACGTCCACGCATCGATATCGGGGGCGACGGTGAGCGCCGGGCCCACCAGCTCGTCGTTGAAGTTCCAGGACGATCCCACCGTGTCGCCCCATTCGACGGGCACGTCGACGAAGATGCTCCCCGTGTCATCGCTCGCCTCGTAGTAGTCGGTGTAGGTGAGTTCGCCCTCGCCGGTGCCCCCATCCTCGGGAGCGGCGATGTCGTCGACCTCGGCGGCGAACGAGAAGACCGTCGCCAGTGCGTCACCGTTGAGCCGTCCCTCGAGCACCTCGTCGGTGGACGCCCGGTAGACCTCGATGGCGAGCTGATCGCTGGGTTGGTGGCTGCGCAGGATGTCGCAGTAATCGGCCATGGTGCCGTCGGTGGCGAGCTCGAGGTCCTCGAGTCGCGTGATCAGGTCGCCGGGCTGGACGCCGACGAGATCGGCCGGTGAGCCGGAGGCGACGGAGTAGACCCAGATCCCGGTGAACACGCCGTCGAAGAAGGCCTCGCCGTTCACGCCGATGGACTCGAAGTCCTCGCCCTGGATGAGGCGTTGGACCACCGGCTGGGCGACCTCGCGGCCGATGGCGAAGGTCTGGCCGAGCTGGTTGCCGGCGTAGTTGACGGCAACGACCTCGCCGTCGCCGGTCAGGATCGGTCCACCCGAGTTCCCGGGCAAGGTGTCGGCGCTGTGCTCGATGACGGCGTCGATCGACGCCCACGTGGTCTCGCCATCTGCGTTCTCCTTGGCGACGATGCCCTCGAGCAGCGTGTACTCCGGGTCGCCAAGCGGGTAGCCCGCGGCATAGATGGAGAGACCGGCGGTGATCGGGCCCTCGTACCAGTCGAGTGCGGTGAAGCCGTCGCCGTCGATGTCGATGACGGCCAGGTCGGCGCACTCGGACACGCCGACGACGCGGGCGTTGCGCGGCTCGGACTCGCCCTGCACGGCGACTTCGAGGAAGGCGGCCCCCGTGACCACGTGGTTGTTGGTCACGGCGAGTCCCGACTCGTCGATGATGAAGCCCGATCCGGAGCCCGGCACGTTGGCCTGCTCCCCGGCGACGGGATCCTGGAAGGTACCGGTCGCCACGATCTGGACCACTGCGTTTCGGGCGCCGTCGATGCCGATCGCGCCTGCGGTGGTCGTCGTCTCTGGTTGGGTCGTGGTGGTTGCCGCCGCCGTCGTGCTCGATGCGCCGGCGGTCGTGGTGGTCTCCCCGGCTCCGTCGGACCCGGAGCATGCCGCTGCGAACAGCCCGAAGGCGATCAACCCGGCCGCAATGGACCGCGAACTCATGGCCTGGCCCCCTTTCTCGAGGCGCGGGTCGGCGCCCCTGTGGCTCTCGAGATCATTGTCGGCCGATAGTCCCCGCACGTGAATGGGTCGCCCGCATTCGCCTCTGCGATGTGCTCGTGCCGAGGAGAAGGCCGCATGGGCCGGAAGCTACGCGGCCCGACCGGTCTCCGTCACGTCATTGTGGCGAGCAGACCGCTACAGCTCCCGCTGCGACTCGAGGCGGGCGATCTCGGCGGCGACGTCCTCGGGGGTCCTGCCCGCGGCATCGACGACTGCGAGCTCGGCGGCGGAACCGGCGAGGAGGGCCTCTGCTTCGGTGACCTCGCCGCCGTCGACCCAGATGACGCGATGAACGCCGGCATCATGAAGACCGTCGGCCCATGCCGCCACGACCGCCTCGGGGTTGGCGGCGAACGACCGCTCCCGGTCGTCGCCGGCCGCCTCGCCAACCAGGACGGCACAGAACGCACGGGTTGCCGCCCCGCCGACGTGAGAGCCGTCCGACACGTCGCCGACGGCGACCTTCACTCCGCGCGCCTTGAGCGCATCGATCACGGCGGGGTCGGAAACGAACGCCCGGAGCTCGGCGGCGCCGGGGAGGAGGGCGTCGACGGCGGCCCGGCCGATCACCGTGTCGGCCCCGATTACGATCACAGGCATGGCGGGGAGCGTACCTCCTCGGGGGCGATGAGGTTTTGGCGTTCGCGTCCACCCCGATACACTCCCCGACCCTTGCATAGCTATCTGATTATGCGCATAACGCTGGTGCGCTGAAGGAGCCCCGTGGCCCGCGATCTCCCGCTCTACGACCCATCCGACATCCGGGATGCGTGCGGCGTCGGATTCATCGCCGACCGCAACGGCCGCACGAGCCACCGCCTGCTGCGCACCGCCGTCGAGTGCCTGCACAACCTCGACCACCGCGGCGCCCGCTCGGCCGACGGCACGGGGGACGGCGCCGGGATGATGGTGCGGGTGCCCTACCGCATGCTGGCGAGGGAGCTGGAGGCACGGGAGCTCGCCGTACCCCCGCCCGGCGCGCTCGGGGTGCTCATGGTGTTCCTGCCCCCCGGGAGCGAGCACGTCGCCCGCAACCACGTCAACGTCGCCCTCGAGGACGAGCAGCTCGATTTCCTCACCTGGCGGCGAGTTCCGGTGGGTCCCACGGCGCTGTCGGAGAACGCCAGGGCGTCGATGCCCACCATCGAGCAGGCGCTGATCGCCGGCCGGCCCGACGAGACCGAGGACGAGCTCGAACGGCGGCTCTTCCTGGCTCGTCGCCGTATCGAACGCACCTTGCCGCCCGAGCTGACCGATCTCTTCGTGGTCTCGTCGTCGTGCCGCACCGTCGTCTACAAGGGGCTCTTCACCGCCTCGCACATCGAGCACTTCTACTGGGATCTCACCGACCCGACATTCGAGACGGACTTCGCCGTCTTCCACCAGCGGTACTCCACGAACACCATGCCGGCGTGGGCGCTGGCGCAGCCATTCCGCATGCTGGCGCACAACGGCGAGATCAACACGATCCGCGCCAACCGATCCTGGATGGCGGCTCGCAGCCAGAACCTGTCGAATGCGGTGTGGGGCGACCGCACTCCTGAGCTGAAGCCTCTCGTGTCGCTCGCCGGCTCCGACTCGGCGAGCCTCGACAACGCCTTCGAGGCGCTGGTCCGGTCGGGGCGCTCGGTGGCGCACGTGAAGGAGATGCTCATCCCCGCGGCGTGGGAGAACGTCGCCGACCTGTCCGCCGAGCTGCGGTCGTTCTACGAGTACCACGCCTTCCTGACCGAGCCGTGGGACGGCCCGGCCGCCGTCGCGGCATCGGACGGTCTCCACGTCATCGCCGGCCTCGACCGCAACGGCCTCCGGCCGGCGCGGTGGACGGTGACGCCCGACGTCGTGATCGTGGCATCCGAGGCGGGGATCGCACCTGCCGAGGAGATCCAGGCCGAGCGGACCGGGCAGCTCGGCCCCGGTGAGATCCTGCGCATCGACCTGGCCACCGGCGAGCTGGAGTTCTCCGAGGACGTGAAGGAGCAGCTGGCGGGGCTCGCCCCCTACGGCGATTGGATCCGCACCGAGACGAACTACGTACGCGACCCGTTCGATCCGCTGCAGGACGAGCGCTTCGACCCGCAACGGCTGGCTCGGGTGTTCGGCTACACCGCCGAGGAGCGCAGGCTGATCCTCCAGCAGATGACGGAGGGCAAGGAGCCGGTGCTGTCGATGGGCCACGACACCGGGCTCGCCGTGCTCTCCGAGTTTCCCCAGCGCCTCACCCGCTTCTTCCACCAGGCGTTCGCCCAGGTGACCAACCCGCCGATGGACCCGATCCGCGAGCACCTCGTCATGTCGCTGCGCACGTACGTCGGCCGCCGCGGCTCCATCCTCGAGGAGACCCCGCAGCAGGCGCACCTCATGGAACTGTCGTCCGCCGTGCTCAGCGACGCCGAGGTGGAGGATCTGCGGTCGTCGACCGATCCGCGTTTCGCCTCCGTGTGGCTCGAGGCGCTCTTCCCTGCAGGATCCGGAGGTGCGGGGCTCGCCGCCGCCGTCGACGACCTCGCCGCCAGGGCAGAGGCCGCCGTTGCCGGGGGCGCCACCATCGTGATCCTGTCAGACCGTGAGACCGATGCCGGGCGCGCCCCGATCCCGATGGTGCTCGCCGTCGGTGCGGTCCACCACCGGCTGATCGATGCCGGGCTGCGGCTCAGTGCCTCGATCATCGCGGTGTCCGGCGAGCCCCGCGACGCCCACGACCTCGCCTGTCTCATCGGTTTCGGTGCGTCGGCTGCCAACCCCTACCTCGCCATCGAGGAGGTGCGCGGCATGGCTGAGCGGGGCGAGGTCGCCGCGGGCGTCGTCGAGGCGCAGGAGAACTACCGCGCCGCCCTCGAGAAGGGTCTCCTCAAGATCATGTCGAAGATGGGTATCTGCACCATCTCCGCCTACCGGGGCAGCGAGCTGTTCGAGGCGATCGGCATCGACGACGACGTGTGCACGGTCGCGTTCCGCTACGTCTCGCACCGGGTGGGCGGCGCCGGCTTCGACCGGATCGCCGCAGACGTCGAGGCCCGCCACGCCCTGTTCGCCGAGGGCGACGAGGATCCCGGCGGCTACTACAAGCACCGCAGGGGCGGGATGCCGCACATCGCATCGCCGCGCGCGGTGCTTGCCTTGCAGAAGGCGGTGCGCAACGACGATCCCGACGAGTGGGCGAGCTACCTCGACATCGTCGAGACCGAGCGGCCGCCGCTCGAGCTGCGCGACCTGCTCGACCTGCACCCGGCCGGCGGGCCGGTCCCGCTGGAACGCGTGGAGTCGGCCGAGCGCATCATGCGCCGCTTCACCACTGCCGCCATGTCGCTCGGTGCCTTGTCCAAGGAGGCCCACGAGACGCTCGCCGAAGCCATGAACTACCTGGGTGGGCTGTCCAACTCGGGTGAGGGGGGCGAGGACCCGGACCGCTTCGGCACGTCGCGCAACAGCGCCATCAAGCAGGT
>DKBA01000212.1:0-208 GCA_002450985.1 Acidimicrobiia bacterium UBA6912 | reverse complement strand
TCGCCGAGGCCCATCAGGCGCTCGTCGGCAACGGCCTGCGTCACACGATCACCGTCGAGACCGACGGCGGGCTACGCACCGGCCGCGACGTCGTGGTCGCCGCACTGCTCGGCGCCGATCGCTACGGCTTCGGCACCGTCCCCCTGCTCGCCCTGGGCTGCAAGATGGTCCGGCAGTGTCACGAGAACACCTGCCCGGTGGGCATCGC
>DKBA01000114.1 GCA_002450985.1 Acidimicrobiia bacterium UBA6912 | reverse complement strand
CGTTCGCCCGAACCCGAGCGCATGGAGCCGCGGCGAGGATTACGCAACATGACCCGTGGCATGGTACGGGTCCCAACGGCACTGCGACGGGACACGACGTGGCGAGGCCCCGGGTTGCCCGGGGCCTCGCCGGTCCGAGCGGAGTGGCCGGTGGCCTCAGCGGAGGCGGATCGTCGCCACGACGCCTGCGTGATCGGATGCCCAGAACGGCGGAACCGGCTGGAACGGCACGGCGCCGACCACCGCTGCGGTGACGGCGCGCGCTCCGGCATGGGTCAGCACCAGATCGATGCGGCTGGTGAGCTGGGACACCGGATTGGTCAGGGTCTCGTTCTGACAGCACGTGAGCCCCGGGTCGCGCCGCTGGGTGCGCCACGCATCGGCGAAGTACGACTCGGTGAGCGTGGCATACGACGCCGTGGTGCTGCCGTCCGCCGCGGAGTTGAAGTCACCGACGGCGATGACGGCGCCGGGGCCCCGCGCCGGGCCGGTGAGGAACTCGGCAGCTTGCGCTTCCTGGACGGTGGGGAAGTCCTCGGTCTCCAGGTGGGTGTTGACGAACCGGAAGGTCCGCCCGTGCAGGCTGGCATCCACCGATGCCCAGCCCCGGCTGAACGACAGCGGACCGACCGGGGTGTCGAGCACCGCCTGCGCCTCGAAGAGGGCGCTCTGTGGGTTCCCGACCGACAGGCCTCGCCGTGCGTCGTTGACGAGGATCACGTCCCGATCTTGGAAGATGAGCAGGCAGGCGCCGACATCGCCGTCGCATGGTGCCACCAGCGGCACCGGGCCCACCGTCGCGTTGTTGGACACGGCCGCCACGGAGTACGAGAGCCCGCGATCGGCGAGATCGTCCAGCAGGACCTCGAGGAAGTCGATGCTCGGCGCCGTGCCCGGCCCGATCGCAGTCCAGTTGGCGACCTCTTGGAGACCGACCAGGTCGGGCTCGTTGGCCGCGATCTCGTCGGCCACCGCGTCCGATCTCGCCTCGAAGTCCGTGAACTGAACCGTGGCGTAGATGGTGGCAACGGCGACGAGGAACTCGGTGGCGTCCTGTGCGGCGATGGCCGGGGTGAGGCTCGCCCCGAGGTAGAGATTGCGGGTCATGACGGTCACGGTGCGCCGATCGTCGGCGGTGGCCGGGCCGGCGGCGATCACGCTGAGCGCAAGGGCCAGCGCAAGCAGGGCGGCGACGAGCGAACGCGGCGAACGGAACGCGGTGCGTCGGGTTGACGGCACGGATTCCCCCTTCCGGTGAGGCGGCGCTTCCCACCGGCGCCGCACGCCCGCAGTATCGCACGCCGTGGAGCACCTGCCCAGCAGGCTTGCCCCCCGCTGGGCCGTCTCCGACGGGCGACTCTGGGTCAGAAGGGCACGCCGACCGCGTCGCAGAGGAACTTCATGTACGGCGAGGCGGCCTTGCACATACGGGCGTAGTCGTCGATGAAGCCTGGCGACGTCACCTGCTTCTGGGTGAGCCGGGTACCCGCGGTGAAGTCCCTGCGCCTGAGGTCGTCGATGTACGGATGATCGGCGTCGTAGCCGCGCGGCGGCCGCTTCAGGCGATCCCCCTCGCTCAGCGTGAAGACGTCGGTGAACCGCTTGCCGTAGGCGGCTCGTTTCCATGCGGCCGGGTCGGCCACGATGGCGTCGCGGATCTTGGTGAGGCTCGCCGTGTCCGGCTGCCACATGCCGACACCTGCGAAGCATGCCCCGGGTTCGAGGTGCAGGTAGAAGCCGGGAGCGTGAACGTCCTTGGCCGCCTCGTGGCGGAACTGCATGCCGGTGTTGGTCTTGTACGGGGTCTTGTCCTTGGCGAACCGGGTGTCGCGCTGGATGCGGAACAGCGAGCCGCCGACGCCGCGCGTGTCGGCGACGAAGTGAGGGCTGATCTTCTCGAGGCGAGGGCCGAAGTCCGAGATGAACTCGATGCCCGCCCCCTTCACGTCGGTCTCGTACCGCTCCTTGTTGGCGGCGAACCACTCGCGGTCGTTGTTGGCGGCCAGGTCGCGGAGGAACGTGAACGTTGTGGGTCGGAAGTGCACGATGTCGGTCATGGCGCAAATCTACCGCCGGCCGGCGGGGGCCGACGGCAGGAAGACGTGCGACCGCAGACGTCAGACCACAGACCTCAGACCACAGACCTCAGTCGTCCCAGTGTCGAGCCAGCAGGGCATGCACCCCCGCCGACTCGAAGTAGGCGTCGTGGGCGCCGAGCAGCGAGTCGCTCACATCCGGGTAGAGGTCCCGCAGCTTGCCCCCGGTGTAGATCGGCTCGAGGGGGAACGACAACACGTCGTGACGGTCCCACACGTTGAGCCACACCGGATCCCTGCCGTCGTGGGCAGGGCGGGCAAGACCGAGCACCTCGAGCGAGAGTCGCGGCGTGCCCGGCCCTGCGAGCAGGTCGGTGACGGCGGCGCTACGTACCAGGGTCGGCGCGATCGGCGAGCCGAGCGTCACGAAGTGACGTATCCGCCAGTTGACGCGCGCCGCGGCGAAGGCCTCGGCGGCGGGCAGCCCGGGGGTCACGGCGATCTCGGCATCCCGGGCACCGGAGAAGAGCCAGTAGAGGAAGTCGTGAGCGATGAGGGTGCCCGCCGAGTGGGTGATGAATGCGAGGTCGACCGGGTCGTCGACGCCGACGCTCCGAAAGACCTCGTTCCAGACGAGCGACCTGACCCGCAGTTTCCCTTCCTCGCCGACGTAGTAGATGAGGTCGGACCAGCCGAGGGCGAGCAGCTGGCGGACGGGATCGATGGCGGGTGCGAAGAGCAACGAGCCGATGCTCGTGCGGTCGCTCGGCGTTGCGGCCTCGACGCGGTCGTAGACCACTCGCTGCGCCTTCTCGAGCGTCCGGGTGTCGCCCGCCCGTACGGTGTTCCACCCCCACTCCACCTGCACGGCTTGGCTGAACGGCGGCACGGCCACACCTTCGCGCTGCAGCCCGAGGTGCAGCGCCTGATACTGGCCGCGGTGCGACCGGGTACGGCGGCGATCGCCGATGACACCGTGGATGTACACGAACGTCTCCACACACTTCTCCCGACTCGGCTGCCTCTTTGTAGCCGCTGCGCCCGTAGGCGCCCACGAGCCGTCGGTCCCGACCGTCTCCGCAAGTGGCCCCCGAACGCGGTCCGGTCCGGCGACCGGTGGGCACCGACCGGGCCGACTCACTAGCGTCGCCGTCACGTGGTCTGGGAACCAGAGCTCGAGGAACTCGCCCGCCGCAAGGCGCTGGCAGCCGCGCTCGGAGGGGAAGAGCGCGTCGCCCGCCATCGAGCCGCCGGCAAGCTCACCGTGCGCGAGCGCATCGCTGCCCTCGTCGACAACGGCAGCTTCCATGAGATCGGGAGCACGGCCGGATTCGCCCGATACGACGATGCCGGCGGACTGGCCGACTTCACGCCGGCGAACTTCGTGCTCGGCGACGCCACCATCGACGGCCTGCCGATCGTGGTGGCGGGCGACGACTTCACCGTGCGCGGCGGGGCGGCCGACGCCGCCATCTGGCAGAAGCTCGTCCACGCCGAGCAGCGGGCACGGCGTCTGCGAGTCCCGATCGTCCGGCTCGTCGACGGTTCCGGAGGCGGCGGCAGCGTCAAGTCCTACCACGACCTCGGCCGCACCTACGTGCCGCCGCTTCCCGGCTGGGGCGACCAGATGGAGATCCTGTCGGAGGTCCCCGTCGTGGCGGCGGCGCTCGGTTCGGTAGCCGGGCTCGGCGCCGCTCGGGTTGCCGGGTCGCACTTCTCCGTGATGGTGGAGGAGCTCTCGCAGGTCTTCGTCGCCGGACCGCCGGTCGTGGCGTACGCGACCCATGAGGACGTCGACAAGGAGGCGCTCGGCGGAGCCGGCATCCACGGCCGCAACGGCACCATCGACAACGTCGTCGCCACCGAAGCGGAGGCGTTCGCCGCCATCCGCAGCTTTCTCTCCTACCTGCCGCGCAACGTCTGGGAGGCGCCGCCGGTCGTTGCCGGCGACGTCGACGCCACCACCCGGATGGAAGAGGACCTGCTGTCGATCGTGCCGAGAAACCGCCGGCGCATCTACGACGGACGCAGGCTCATCGAGCTGATCGTCGACAACGGCTCGTTCTTCGAGATCGGCGCCGGCTGGGGCCGATCTCTCGTGAGCGGCTTCGCCCGCCTCGACGGTCACCCCGTCGGGGTGCTCGGCGCCGATCCGCGCATCGCCGGCGGGGTGCTGAGCAGCCACGGCGCCCAGAAGCTCCGCCGATTCGTCGACCTGTGTGACACCTTCCACGTGCCGATCGTGAACTTCGTGGACCAGCCGGGATTCGCCGTGGGCGTCGCGGCAGAGAAGGATGCCACGGTCCGCCACGGGGTCGCCGCGATCGCCGCGCTCTATCAGATGCGTGTGCCGTACTTCGTGGTGATCGTGCGCCGGGCCTTCGGGGTGGCGGGAGCGGCGATGGTCGACGTGGGGCGGCCCCACATGCGCGTGGCGTGGCCGAGCGGCGACTGGGGTTCGCTCCCGCTCGAAGGCGGGGTGGAGGCCGCCTTCAAACGAGCGCTCGACGAGGCGGATGATCCGGATGCGCTGCGACAGGAGCTGCTGGCGAGCTTCGAGGCGGTGCGCTCCCCGTTCCGCACCGCCGAGGCCTTCGACATCGAGGAGATCATCGACCCGCGCGAGACGCGGCCGCTCTTGTGCCGGTGGATTCGGACGGCCCATGCCACCATCCGCCACGACCTCGGCCCGCGAGGACGCGGCCACCGGCCGTAGCCGCCGTGATGCAGATCGCTCCCTGGGGCATCCGCGGACGGCGCCTGGCCCGTACCAGGGGTGTTGTCGCCTCAGGAGGACCGATGGCTCCGCCGCTGTTCACTTCGCCGTCCCTGAACCTCGAGCGGCGCCGCCTCCGGCGCCGGATGCTCGCTGCGGGCCCCCGCCGGGACTCCCGTGCGCTCCCCTACACCGAGGGCCAGGCGGTCGTCGGCCCCGGGTCGATCGGACCCGCCCTCATCCACAGCAGCGCAGGCGACGCGTGACCATGGCGATGGCGCGGGTCACGGCGATCGGACGGGCGATCGATCTGAGCTATCGCTCGAACCGCTACGTCGTCGCCGCCTCCGGTGCGGCCGGAGCCATCGCCGGCCTCGTTGCGCTGACGGCGGGAGACGGCTTCGGCACCGCCGTAGCCTCCGGACTGGTCGCCGGGCTCGCCGCCTTCACTGCCTGGGCCGTGGCCCGGGAGATCGATCCCGACGACCCGACCGTGGCGGCCCTCGCCGCGCCCGTGGCGGCGATTGCGCTGCCGATCGGTGAGCCGTATCTCGCCGCGGTCTTCACCGTGCTCCTCCTGACCCGCATCACCGCCCGCACCACCGGCCTTGCGCCGAAGCCGGCGGACGCCCTTCTCGTCGTCGGCCTCGCCGGCTACGTCGCCACCACGCCCTACGGGCTCATCGCGACCGGCGGTCTCGCCGTCGCCGCCGGACTCGACGCCGGGCTCGACGGCGCCCCCGGGTGGCGCCGCTGGCTCCCGGCAGGCGTGCTCGCCGCCGGGGCGGCTGCCGCAGTCTTTGCCGTCGAGTGGCCGGGATGGACGACGCCGAGCCTCGGCGCCATCGCGCTCGTCCTGGCTGCAGGTGTGGGAACGGCGACGCTGCGACGGGGGACCCCGACCTCGCGGTGCGATCACACGGACGAGCCCGTCGATCCGGGGCGTTTGCGCGCCGCCCGGCTCGTTGCGCTCACCGTCGCCCTCGCCTACGGCGTGGCCGGAGGGGGGGCCGCCGTCGCCGGGCTCGCCCCGGTGTTCGCCGCCTTCGCCGCGGCAGGGCCGGCCGCCATCCTCTCCAGACGGCACAGTGCCGGCGCGCGCCCCGCCGCCCGGGCCGGACGCACCGCCTGACGAACGGAATGCCTGCGGTGCCGTCTGGTCGCCTGCCCCGCGTTCCCACCTCTCCCGAGGCCGTGACGGCCTGGGTCGCCGATCACCTCGCAGGGCTCTTCTCGGGCCCGGTGGGCGCCTCGCCACGCTTCCGCGGCGGGCAGACGGCGGCGGACGCCGCACTCGCAGGCTTCGACGTGGACGGCTATGCCGCGGCCCGCAACGAGGTCTGGCCGCGTGCCCGACGAGGCGCCTCGGCATTGTCACCGTACATCCGCCATGGCCTGCTCGCGCTCCCCCAGGTGTGGGATGCCGTTGGAGGGGGACCGTCTCGAGACGTCGCCAAGTTCCGAGACGAGCTCCTGTGGCAGGAGTACGCCCGTCACCTGTACGCACGAGTCGGCCGCCGGCTCGCCACGGCCCTGCGAGCCGCTCCGGTGGCGGCGTCCGGCCGGACGGAGCCGTGGGACCGCTCCATGGCGTGCCTCGACCTGGCCGTGGACGAGCTCGAGACCGACGGGTGGCTGGTGAACCAGGCGCGCATGTGGCTGGCATCGCACTGGTCGGTGCGCAACGGGGCACCGTGGCGCACCGGTGAGGATCGATTCTTCGCCCACCTCCTCGACGGGTCCCGGGCGGCGAACCGAGTGGGTTGGCAATGGACGGTCGGCGCACTGACGGGCCGTCCCTACGGCTTCTCCCGCGCCCAGGTGGAGACACGGGCGCCCGGTCTGTGCGCACGCTGCCCGCGACGCTCTGCCTGTCCGATCGAGACCTGGCCGGACCCACCGTCACCGCTCGCCGTCGCGCCCGACCCGCTGGTGCGCCGCGACCCTGACCCGGCAGCCACCGCCGGTCCGAAAGAGGTCGTTGCCCGCACCGCCCCGGACTGCGTGTGGGCCACCGCCGAATCGCTCGGCGACGACGATCCCGCCCTCGCTGCCCACCCCGACCTGCCCGTGGTCTTCGTCTTCGATGAACCTCTCTTGGCGGGCCTGCAGCTCTCGGCGAAGCGCCTCGTGTTTCTCGCCGAGTGCCTTGCCGACCTCGATTCTCGAAGGGAGGTGGAGGTGCATCGCGGCGACCCTGCTGCGGTGCTGGCGGGACGTCGTCCGGCCGTCACGTTCGCCCCCGTCCCCGGCTTCCGAAGGCGGGCATCGGACATCGCCGTCGCCGCCCTCCATCCGTGGCCGTGGCTGCGGCGCCCCAACGGCGGCTCCGTGGCGAGCTTCTCGGCGTGGCGCAAGACCCTCGGCGGCTGATCCCGAGCCTGCAAAGGGCACCCTCGTCAGCCGATGGGGAGCCGAACGGAGAAGACGGTCCGTCCCGGCTCGGATACGAAGGTGAGGGCTCCACCGTGCTGCTCCTGGACGATGTGCTGGCTGATGTCGAGACCCAGGCCCGTGCCCTGGCCGACGGGCTTGGTGGTGAAGAAGGGATCGAAGATCCGCTGCTGCACGTCCGCCGGGATGCCGGGGCCATCGTCCTGGATCTCGGCGACGACCCAGCTCCCGTCCCGATGGGTGCGGATCGTGAGGTGGCCGCCATCGCCCATCGCATCGGCGGCGTTCACGACCAGATTGGTCCACACCTGGTTCAGCTCACCGCCGTGACCCTCGACCGGCGGCAGGTCGGGGGCGTAGTCGGTCTCGACCGTGATGCCCTTGAGCTTGCCGCGGAGCATGACGAGGGTGTCGGCGAGGCCGCGGTTGATGTCGACGCTCTGCCGTTCGCCACGATCGAGGTACGTGTACGAGCGCAGCGAAGCCACGATCTCGGAGATGCGTCCTGCGGCATCCTGGATCTCGGCGACCAGCGTCGCCGCCTCGTGGCGGCGGGCCAGGTCGTCGAGCCACGACGTGGCATCGCCGGGCGGAACCACGGAGGCAAGCTCACCCGGCGCCACCTGGAGATCGACGAGGACGGGCGCATACCGCCACGGCTCGCCGATGCCGAGCTCGCCGAGCGATGCCTCCATCTCCTCCTCGGCGTCGCTTCGGGCCAGCGACGACATGACGGGCCGGGTGCCCAGGCCGTCGGCGAACGGGTCGTCGGCGGCGGCCCCGGCCGCCAGCACCTGGCCGAGCTGGGACGCCGCCCTCCCGATGGCGGCGGCGGGGTTGTTCAGCTCGTGCGCCACACCCGCGGACAGCGAGCCGAGCTGGGCGAGCTTCTCACTCTCGCGCAGTGCCGCGTCGGTCTCCCGCCACCGGACGAACATCGTCTCGAGCAGGCTGCGGGCCGCAGCGGTGGACTCCTCGACGAGCTCCCGGAAGGCGTCGCCGTCGATGGCGACCAGGGTCGAGTCCTCGGCGGCACGCACCGTGGCGGTGCGGGGCATCGCCTGGAGGATCGCCATCTCCCCGATCACCGCCCCCGGGCCCTGGGTGGCGAGGAGGATCTCGCGGTTGCGCGCCTGTTTGACGATCTCGAGGGCGCCCCGCTCGACGACGTAGGCCCGGTCTCCCTCCTCGCCCTCGTGGAACAGCACCTCCCCGGCGGCGAGCTCCACCGTCTCCGCCTTGGCGGCGAGCCGGTCGAGATCCGCCTCGTCGAGGCCGGAGAACAGCGGGACGTGGTGGAGTGGCTCGTGCATCTACGGCTGCCCCTCACCACATAGGTGGGGCTGGGCCGACCCCGACGGGCTCATCCAGGTTCCGACCGACCAAGGCCGCCGGCCGAGCCGTCTTGCCGCGCCACCAGGCGGTCCCGCCGCGAGCCACCCACACGGTTCGTGTCGCGGCACTAGACGGTCTCGAGGTAGCGGTGCACGAGAGTGACACTCATCGAACCCAATCCGACCGCCGTCGCCACTCTCGCCACCGATCCGAACCGGCAGTCGCCCGCCGCGAAGATGCCGGGAACGCTCGTCTCGAGGTAGAGGGGGTCGCGGGTGAGCCGCCACCCCTTGGGCCGCTTCCCGTCCTTCATCAGGTCGGGTCCGGTGAGGATGAACCCGGCCGGATGGCGCTCGACGAGGCCGGCCACCAGCTCGGTGCGCGGCTGCTGGCCGATGAAGATGAACATCGCACCCGCATCGAAACGTTCTTCGGTACCGGCGGCGAGATCGGCGACGGTGATCGCCTCGAGCCGCTGCTCGCCGTGCACTGCGGTGACCTCGACCTCGGTGCGCACCTCGATGTTGGGCGTGGCCGCGATCTGATCGATGAGGTACTGCGACATGCCCTCCGTGAGGGACGCACCCCTCACCAGCATCGTGACCTTCGAGGCGTACCGTGAGAACAGCATCGCTCCCTGCCCTGCCGAGTTGGCGCCGCCGACGACGAACATCGGCAGGCCCTTGTAGTTGGGCGCTTCCGTGAGCGCGGCCCCGTAGTAGACGCCGGCTCCGGTGACCTTGTCGATCCCTGGCACCTCGAGCTCCCGGGTGGCGACACCGAGGGCGAGGATGATCGCCCGGCACGTGACGTCGCTCCCGTCCGACAGGGTCACCACCTTGTGCGAGTCCTCGATGCGGATGCCGGACACCTCGACGGCGGTGAGGATCTCGGCGCCGAGGCGGGTCGCCTGGTCCGTGGCCCTCTTGGCGAGCTCGGCCCCGGACAGCCCTTTGGGGAAGCCCAGGTAGTTCTCGATGCGCGAGGAGGTCCCCGCCTGCCCGCCGGTGGCGTGGCGCTCGACGAGGAGGGTGCGCAGGCCCTCCGAGGCGCCGTACACGGCGGCGGCGAGACCCGCAGGACCGCCTCCGACGATGACGAGGTCGTAGAAGGGGCTCTTCGCCTGGGTGTGCAACCCCACCTTGGCGGCGAGCGTGGGGTCGTCGGGATCGGAGAGCACCTCTCCGTCGGGGAGGAGCACGACCGGGAGGTGCACGTCGGACCCGAGCGTCTCCACGAGCGCCGCCGTATCCGCGGAGCGCTCGACATCGAGCCACTGGAACGGGATCCGGTTGCGCGACAAGAAGTCCTTGACATCGTGGCTCCGGGCCGACCACAGCAGACCCACGACCCTGATGCCTTCGTACGGGAGCGGCGCTGCGGCGGCCCACTCCTCCAGGAGGTCATCGAGCAGCGGATACAGCATCTGCTCCGGCGGCTCCCACGGTTTCATCAAGTAGTGGTCGAGGCCGATGGTGTTGATGGAGGCGATCGCCGCGTCCGTGTCGGCGTAGGCGGTGAGCAACACCTTCTTGGCGTCGGGATAGAGCTCCATCGCTCGTTCGAGAAACTCCGTTCCGGACATCCCCGGCATCCGCTGGTCGACGAGCAACAGCGCAACCGGGGTGTCGCGACGCTTCAGCTCGGAGAGCGTCTCGAGCGCATCGGCGCCCGAGGTGGACGAGAGCACGCGGTAGTCCTCTTGATACCTGGCTCGGACGTCGCGCTGCACGGCGGCGGCAACCGCCGGCTCGTCATCGACACACACAATCACGGGTTTTGCCATGGCGATCCTCCTGGACGGCCGCGCCTCCGTACCGCGGGCCGTCACTCGTCCGGGAAACTGGCAGCCGCCGGAGTGCGTCTCACCCCACGGCCGTCAACACGTAGTCGTCGGCGTCATCACTCCAATCGAGGGTCACGAGGCCGCTTCGTTCGGCGGCCCGGCAGAACTGGAGGAAGCCCCTGTAGCCGTACTTCTTCTCGCTGAAGTCGGGGCGAACCTTGCGCACCTGTGTCTTGAGTCCGGAGAGCACGACCGGGCCGTTGCGTTGCTGGAGGTCCTCGATGACTCGCTCGAGCAGGGCGAACGCCTCGGCCTCGCCCTCGACGTGCTCGGGCAGCGTCACCTCGGGATCGCCCTTGGACGGCCCTTCGCTCAACTCGACGACCTTGCGTTCCTCGAGGTGACGGAGCAGCTCCCCGAAGGCCCTGAAGCCGTAGTCCGCTTCGCTGAACGTCGGGTCCTTGCGCAGCAGGGTGCGCTTCAAGGTCGACGCCGACACCGGGCCGCCCGAGCTGCGCTCGAGACCGCCAACGGTCTGGGCGATGAGCACGGACAAGTCGTCCACCGTCGGCGCCGGCGTTGCCTCCACTTCGGGCTCGGCCGGTCCGGGACGGCTTGCCGGCTCTTGTGGCGTGGAGCGAGTGCGGCGACGGCGCGCCGACGGAACGGGCACGTCGACGCCCTCGAGCGTGTCGTAGAAGAGGAACTCGTCGCACGCCGGGGGCAGCAGCGTCGAGGTCGAATCCTTGATGCCGACGCCGATGACCCGCTTGTTGAGCTCGCGGAGCTTGTGCACGAGGGGAGTGAAGTCGCTGTCGCCGGTGCACAGCACGAACGTGGAGATGTAGTCGCGCTCGAAGGCCATCTCCAGCGCGTCGACCACGAGCTTGATGTCGGCGGCGTTCTTGCGGGCGCCGCCCATCCGTTGCGGGATCTCGATGAGCTCGACGTGAGAACGGGTGAGCATCCGACGGTCCTCGTCGAAGTAGGACCAGTCGGCGTATGCCCGCCGCACCACGACCCGCCCTCGTTCGGCGAGGGCGTCGGCGATGGGGCGAAAGTCGAACTTCATGCCCCCGAGTGCGTCTCGCGCCCCGATGGCCAGGTTCTCGTAGTCCAGGAAGAGGGCGATACGTTGTTCGTCGTGTTCCACTCCTCCAAGCGTAGCCCTGGGGCGGGTTCCGACGGGCGCCCGAGCGGGCAGACCGCCCGAGACGGACGCTTCCGGCGCCGCGCCGGCCCGTCGCCTCTCCAATCATCAATATTTGGGATGACTCGGATCCCCGCTTCGTGATTCGATCGCCCCCAGGGCTGGGGCAACCCAGCGACTCATGCAAAGGGCCAAAGGTAGGGGCCTGCATCGCATGATCGGTTCGATGGTGGCGATCGCGCTCATGGCGTCGTCCTTCATCGCAGCGCCGGCTTCCGCTGCAGAGTTCACCCCAGAAGACATCATTTTTCCCGTGGTCGGTGACGTCTGGTACATCGACACGTGGGGAGCGCCACGCTCGGGCGGCCGCACCCACGAGGGAACCGACATCATGAGCCTCGAAGGCAAGGGCATCCCCGTGGTGGCCGCCGGCGAGGGAACCATCAAGTGGATCGGGGCCACGTGCTGCTATCTCGCCATCGATCACGGTGGCGGGTGGGAGACGTGGTACATCCACCTCGACAACGACACCGCGGGCACCGACGACGGCCTGGGTTGGGGCATCGCCGAGGGCATCACCCCCGGAACCCCGGTCACGGCGGGACAGCTCATCGGGTGGCTCGGCGACTCAGGCAACGCCGAGGAGACCGATCCACACCTCCACTTCGAGATCCGTTTCGAAGGGGAAGCGATCCCGTCGTACGAGTACCTCGTCAACGCCACCGTGCTCAACGAGCCCGGCGAGCCGATCGCCGATCCGGCCGATCCGGCCGACCCGAGCGAACCGGCAGATCCGGAGCCGGAAGCGCCCGGGTTCGTCGGCTACTTCGCCGACGATGAGGGCAACGTTCACGAGCAGAACATCGACACGATGTTCCAGCTCGGCATCACGCGAGGCTGCAACCCGCCGACGAACGACCGCTACTGCCCCGAGCGCGAGCTCACCCGCGGCCAGATCGCGGCGTTCCTGCGCAGGCTGCTCGATCTCCCGGGGACCGAGACCGACTACTTCGTCGACGACGCCGACAGCATCTTCGAGGGCGACATCAACGCGCTCACCGACGCGGGCATCGGCTTCGGGTGCAGCGAGACCGAGTTCTGCCCGGACGCCTCGGTACGGCGCGAGGAGATGGCCGAGTTCCTCGTCCGCACCTTCGCTCCGCTCGATCCGGAGAAGTACGAGAACGCCGAAGCGACCAACTGGTTCGTCGACGACGACGAGAGCGTCTTCGCCCCGTCGATCGACCGGCTCGCCTCGGCGATGGTGACGGTGGGATGCAACCCCCCGACGAACGACAGCTACTGCCCGACCGACCCGCTGACCAGAGCGCAGATGGCGACCTTCCTGGCCAGAGCGCTCGGACTGGAGGTGACCAGCTGACGTCGTCACCCACGCGTTGCGGCGAGGGGTGCTGCCTCGACCGTGGCGTGACCGGCACGGGACCGTCCCGATGCCGGCCATGACTCCGCATCGCTTCAACCGGCCCGAGCGTCAGGATCCCTCGGGCCGGACATCACCAAGCAGGTAGCGGGCGCCCGGGCCTCTCGTCGAGGCCCGGTCGTTCGCGTTGAAGAGCGCGCAGCTCTCGAGCGACAGACAGCCGCATCCGATGCATCCGGAGAGATCGTCGCGAAGCCGCACGAGCGACTCGATGTGACGGTCGAGGTCGCCCCGCCACATGACGGCGATCCGCTCCCAGTCCTTCGCCGTCGGCGTACGGCTGCTCGGCAAGGAGTCCAGCGAGGCGCCGATGGCCTCGAGCGAGAGCCCCACCGCCTGTCCGGCGCGGATCAGCGCGACCCGGCGCAACACGGAACGATGGAAGCGCCGCTGGTTCCCCGGTGTGCGCTCGGCCGCGATCAGGCCCCGGTCCTCGTAGAACCGCACCGCGGATGCCGCAACACCGCTGCGTGCGGCCACCTCGCCGACGGAGAGCCACTCGGGCAGCGCACCCATGCCACGATCTTACCCCTTGACTTCAAGTGAACTTCAAGTTGTACCTTGCGTGCATGACGTTTCCCATGACCATCTCGACCATGACCGACACGACCACCGGGTACGCCGCGCTCACCTCGCTCATGGCGAGGATGACCGGTGACGAGAAGCACTCGCCGAGTGCGGTCTCGACGCTCGACGTTCTCTGGGTCCTCTACGACAGGGTGTTGCGGATCGATCCGAGCTCCCCCGACGATCCGGGCCGGGACCGGTTTCTCCTCTCGAAAGGCCACGGCCCCATGGCCTACTACGCCGTTCTCGCCGCACGGGGGTTCATCGCTCCCGAGGTTCTCGACACGTTCGCCCACTACGACTCGCCGCTCGGCGCCCATCCCGATCGCACGCTGGTACCCGGGGTGGAGATCTCGAGCGGCTCGCTCGGGCACGGGCTCCCGATCGCGGTGGGCACGGCGCTCGGGCTGCTCGCCGCCGGCCGCCGGCGACCCCGCGTCTTCTGCATGCTCGGCGACGGGGAGCTGGACGAGGGAAGCAACCACGAGGCCATCGCAGTCGCAGGCCGCCGGGCGCTGGACCGACTCACAGCCATCGTCGTCGACAACCATTCGGCCTCGCAGGGCTGGCCGGGCGGCATCGCCGCCCGCTTTGCGGTCGAGGGATGGTCGACGGCGACCATCGACGGTCGCGACCACGCAGCGATCGAGCGCGCGCTCACGACGCCCCATCCGGGTACACCGCATGCAGTCGTCGCCGTCGTCGAGCCGAGGGGGGCGTGACCGTGGACACCATGCGCACTCGATTCGCCCGGGTCACAGGTGAGCTCCTCGACGCAGACCCGCGCACCGCGATCGTGCTGGCCGACATCGGGACCGCCGACTTCGCCGCCGCGATGCGACGTCATCCCGACCGCGTGNNCTCGGGCATCAGGACGTCGGGGCGTTGCTGGTCTCCGTCGGGGCCTCGTTCGACGCCTCCACCGAAGGCCGGACGCATCAGTCCCCCGCCGACGTCGCCCTCGTCGCCACGCTCCCGGGGTGGGACATCCACGTCCCGGGACATCCGGTCGAAGCGGAGCGTGCGCTGCGAGCTGCGTTCTCCGGCTCGGGACGCGCCTATGTGCGGCTCTCGACCACTACCAACCGCACCGCCGTCGCCGTGCGACCAGGACGCATCGCCATGGTGCGAGAGGGCTCGGGACGCGGTGTCACGGTGCTCGTCGTGGGTCCCATGCTCGATCCGGTCCTCGCCGCCACTCGCGACCTCGACGCCACCGTGCTCTACACGGCGACCGTCGCCCCATTCGACGCCGCCGCCCTTCGGCAGCGTGCGGGCAGAGACGTCGTGCTCGTCGAGCCCTACCTGGCCGGGACGTCGGCGGCTGCGGTGACCGCCGCTCTCGGTCACCGGCACCACCGCCTGCTCGCCCTCGGCGTTCCCCGCGTCGAGCACCGACGCTACGGGACGCCGGCGGAGCATGCCGCCGCGTATGGGCTCGACCCCACCGGCCTGCGTCGCGAGATCGACCGTTTCGTCACCGGCACGTCCTCGCCGTGTCGCGATCGCTACGTCGCGTGACAAACCCCCGGCGTTCTGTACCGTTTCTCCATGAGGCCCCGTCGCTCGATCGACGACATGCTCGCCGAGGCTCGGCAACGAATCAGCCGNNCGCTCGGTGCTCGAGTGGCGCGCCGACCCGGTCAGCCCGTGGCGGGACCAGCGCATCGCCCGTCTCGATGCCCGCCTCATCCTCCTGTGCAGCGACGGCTACTCGTCGAGCCTCGCGGGGGCGTCGCTGCGCGACCTCGGGTTCACCGACGTCGGCGATGTCGTCGGTGGCTTCGCCGCCTGGCGCCGCGACGGCCTGCCCGTCGCTGCCCTCGACGGCCGATCCGGTCCCGTCACTTCTTGAGATCCCCGAGGATCTGCTGCGAGGCCAGCCGCCCCGGCGCCCCCATCACGCAGCCACCGGGGTGGGTACCGGAGCCACACTGGTAATAGCCCTTGATCGGGGTCCGGTACTGGTTCCAGCCCGGCGCCGGCCGGAAGAAGAACATCTGCGGGGCGAGGAACTCCCCGGCGAAGATGTTGCCCTCGCTCAGGCCGACCACCCGCTCGATGTCGAGGGGTGTCACCACCTCGCGATGGATCACGAGGTCACCGAAGCCGGGGAAGAAGGACTCGAGCGTCGCCTGGACGGTGTCGCCGAAACGATCGCGTTCGGTGTCCCAGTCGCTCTCTCGCAGGTGATACGGCGCGTACTGGATGAAGCACGACATGACATGCTTTCCCGGCGGCGCCATGTCCGGGTCGATCGTCGACTGCACCGCCCCGTCGATGTAGGGACGGGCGCTGTACCAGCCGTACTTGGCGTCGTCGTAGGCCCGTTCGAGGTACTCCATCGACGGCCCGATGTTGGTGAAGCCGCGGAACATGTCCCACCGGTCGCCCAGCGCCGGGAAGCGGGGAATCCCGTCGAGGGCGAAGTTGACCTTGGCCGACGTGCCCTGGAAGCGGAAGCGGTCGATGTCCTCCACCAGATCGGTGGGGAGCTCGCGCGGATCGACGAGCTCGAGGAAGGTGCGGCGAGGATCGAGCGCGCTGACGACGACCTTTGCGTCGAACTCCGTCCCGTCTTCGAGCGTCACACCGGTGGCCTTCCCGTTCTTGGTCGTGACGGCCACCACCGGCGCCTCCAGCCGGATCTCGGCGCCGAACGCCTCCGCCGCCCGCGCCAGCACTTGCGTGAAGCCGCCGTTGCCGCCCTTGTGGAACGCCCAGGTGCCGAACGCCCCATCGTGCTCGCCGATGTTGTGGTACAGCAGCACGAGGCCGGAGCCCTGCGACATGGGCCCCAGCTTGCTGCCGATGATCGCCGATGAGGCCAGGAAACCCTTGAGCAGCGGGCTCTCGAAGTAGTCGTCGAGGAAGTCCGCGGCACTCCCGGTGAGGAGACGGACGGCGTTGTGCAGAACCCTCGGCTCGAGGTCACGCAGGTAGGCGCCGAGCGCGGCGAGCCGGGCCAGCTCCTCGGGGTCCTTCGACTGCAGGTTCGGCGGGATCGTGTCGAGCAGGGGCTTGATGGCCTGGCACACCCGGGCCATGTCGTGGTCGTACTGCTCGTAGGCGTCGGCGTCCCGGGGTGACAACCGGGCGATCTCGCGCAGGTTCTCGTTGTGATCCTTCCCGAGCACGAGGTACTCGCCGTCCCACCCGGGAGCGAACGACGTCGGCATGAGCAACGGCATGAAGCCGTGCTTGGTGAGCTCGAGCTCGTGGATGACCTCCGGCCGCAACAAGCTGAGGGCATAGGAGAAGGTCGTGAAGTGGAAGCCGGGCAGGAGCTCCTCCGTGATCGCCGCCCCGCCGACGAGGTGGCGACGCTCCAGGATGAGCGTCTTGAGCCCGGCCTTGGCCAGGTAGGCGCCGTTGACGAGACCGTTGTGCCCGCCGCCGACGACGATGGCGTCGTAGTTGTGCTTCTTCGACATGTGGTCCTCTCAGGCGGTCTTGCGGGCCGGGTTGTAGAGCGGCAGCCGGGCGACCTCCGCCCCGACCATCTCGTACCGGTGGTCGATCGTGACCTCGAGGTTGACCCTGGTCCCCGGTCTGGCGAGCTTGGGTCGCACCCGCGCAATGCCGACGTGACGCTGGAGCACGGGTGAGTACATGAAGCTCGTCGCGTAGCCGACGCGCCTGTGCTTGTGGTCGTACAGCATCATCTCGTACGGAACGGGGACGTGGTCCTTCGGGGCGATGAGACCGGCATCGCGGTAACGCCGATCGTGCTCCTCCCAGTCGACGACGAGTCCGACGGTGCTCCACCGAGAGGTCCCGCCCGCGAGCTCGCGGCGGATCGCCTCCTTCCCGATGAAGGCCCGGTCGTCGCCGTCGATCGTCCGGAACATCCACCCCAGCCCGAGCTCGATCGGTGTGGAGCGGTGGTGATCGTTCCATGCGAAGCGGCTCGACTCGAAGTCGACGTCGATGAGCAGGAGCCCGGCTTCGATGCGTGCCATGAGCAGGGCGATCTGGCCGAACGGGATGATGCCCCTCCCCGCCCCGGCATCCATCACGGCGTCCCAGACCCGGACCGCATCGTCCGCGGGGGTCCAGATCTCGTACCCGAGATCACCGGTGTAGCCGGTGCGGGAGATGGTGACGGGGACATCCCAGACCTTCGAGGTGACGAGGCGGAAGTACGGGAGGTCGGCGACCTCAGGGGCGAGGGCGGCGAGGATCTCACGGGACTTCGGCCCCTGCACGGCGAGCGCGGCGTAGTGGTCGGACACGTCCTCGATGATCACCTGACGGCGGCCGACGAGATCGCCGAGATATGCCAGGTTGGGTCGCGCCGCCGTGAGGTGGAACTCGTCCGTGGAGTGGCGGAAGATCACCCCGTCCTCGAGCACGAACCCACGGTCGTCGCACCAGATCGTGTACTGCGCCCGTCCCGGCCGGCACGTGCGAATGTCTCGGGCGAGCACGCCGGCGAGGAACGACTCGGCGTCCCTGCCGTGAATGCGGTACTTGTACAGCGGCGACGTGTCGAAGACCCCGGCGCTGTTGCGAATGGCGAAGTACTCGAACTTCTCCGCCACCTGGTACTTCTCGGCGACGAGGTACCCCGCCCAGTGGCTCCACAA
Organism: Acidimicrobiia bacterium UBA6912; assembly: GCA_002450985.1. GTDB lineage: Bacteria > Actinomycetota > Acidimicrobiia > Spongiisociales > UBA5794 > UBA6912. Next base: position 949 of record DKBA01000114.1, on the reverse strand, counting down.
GCCCGTCTCGTTGGCCGCGCTCACCCGCTCGTGGAACGGCGTCGTTCGAATCACCACGAACCCCCTGGGTGCGGATCGCTCAACGCCCGCACGGTAGTGGTTCGCACGCCGTGGACGCCGTCCTCGGGACGAGGGCCCAGCACTTCGGTGCGGTGCACCTGGGCCAGGCGGGGGCGCGTCGCCGCAGGCGGCACCATCGAGGAGGGCACGCCGAGCCCCGGCCCGGGCGGCATCGCGCACCGGTGACGGCGGGGCGGGCGGGGTTCCCTCACATGTCAGCGACGAAGCCCCGCCCCCAGCCGGTTCAGATCGTGAGGAACAGCGAGGTCGCCACTGCGACTGCCGCCCCATCTCGGGGGCTCTCCGGGGGACCGCCGCCCTCGGGCACGTACCCGGAGTCGGTGGTCAATACCACCTTGTCGACGATGACACCGTCGTCGCCCATCCACACCTGGAACGTATGGACACCGGGAGCGGTGACCTCGACCACGACGGAGTCGATGAAGCGCCCGTTCGTGGACCACGTCCACTCCCCGACACCGCCGCCCCAGCTGCCGTAGCCGCCGGCCGCGATGCCGCTCGAGGCCTCGACCCCGTCGAGCCCGACGAACATGGCCTTTCCCTTGACGTCGGGCGCCCAGGCGCGCAGCCACACGTGGTAGGTGCCCGTCGTGGAGAACGCGACGTCGAAGGCGAGCTCGGGGGCCACCGACGCCAGATCGTCCTGCAACCGCAGGCGAGTCCCGTCGTCGGGTCCCGATTCCATCGCCGCCTCACCCGTGAAGCCCGCGGGATCGGTGGTCTCGGTCCAGGCATCGCCGCTCCGGTCGAACCTGGCGGAATAGTGCTCGGCCTCCATCACGACCTGCCCGCCCGCCTCGATGAAGGCGCCCGTACCACCGCCCCCATCGGTCACCGTCACGTCGTGCGACACCGAATCGGTCGCCCC
>DKBA01000026.1 GCA_002450985.1 Acidimicrobiia bacterium UBA6912 | reverse complement strand
TCACGACCACGGCCCGGTCCTCGTCCGAAGCCGAGACAGAATCGAGGTTTGGCGAGAATCAGCGCAGCCAGCTCGCCGGCTCGCCGGTTGGCACTGCAACGCATCAGGATCATCGAAGGAGAGGAGGCGCGGGTGGCAGCGACCAGCCTGGTCTGCGGAATCCACCGACCTGCGGGTGACCGGCGCGGGGCAAGCGGAGCCGCGACCCGCCCGCCACCGGGCAGGTAGAGAAGCCTGGCTGTGAGCAGAACCGCCGGGTCAGAGTCCCGGGCAGGCATCACCAAGCGCGTACCGCTCGCACTCGTCAGTGGTGAACGTGCGACTGAGCCGTTCCCCGGCCGTCTCGAGCACCAGGTCCGTGGGAACGAGGAGAAAGCGGGTCGCGCCGTCGGCTCCCGGTACGGCCAGTCGGGATCCGTCGGCGCCGAACGAGATGGCGCCGGGCGAGGTGACTGCCGGCAGGCTGAGTAACTCATCGCCGTCGACGGTCCACAACTTCACCGAGTTGTCCAGACTCGACGTCGCCAGCACCGTTCCGTCCGGCGCGAACTCGACGTCGAGCACTCCCCCGGTGTGACCGACCAGGACGCCAACCTCGGTGAGCGGGACATCGTCGAGAGGATCGACCCGGTAGACGACGACGGTGCCGTCGGCGCCGGCGGCCGCCAGCAGATCCCCGGCGGGACTGAAGTCGTGGCCCAAGGTGGCTCCCTGGTTGTTGTCGAGTGTGAAGTGAGGGGCGAACGTGTCGGATCGAAACACGTTGATGCCTTCGCCGATCGCATAGAGAAGGGCGCCGGACGGGTCGAAACCTACCGAAAAGATCCCTCGTCCGCTCAAGTCGAGCGTCGCCGACGAGGTCCCGGTCGCAACATCCCACACTCGGACCGTGCCGTCCAGACTGCCTGTCAACAGCACGTCGCCGGAAGCGTCGAATTCGACGTCCCACACCGAATCACGATGCTCGTCGAGGACGGAGAGACTCTCGCCGGTCGCCACGTCCCAGATCCGAGCAGTCCCGTCCTCGGCGGCGGTGGCAACCAGGGATCGATCGCTGGTGAAATCCGCGCCGAAGATACGGCCTGTGTGACCATCGAGCCGGTGGAGGACGCGTCCGCCGGCTGCGTCCCACAACATCGCCGACCCGTCCTCGGCTCCGGTGAGGAGGAGGGAGCCATCGTCGCTCAACTCAGCGATCGTGGTCGGAGCGACGTGGCCCACGAACACACCGTCTTCCCGGCTGCCGCCTGGATCGACCTCCCAGATCCGGGTTGTCTTGTCGCCCGACGCCGAGGCGAGAAACCGACCGTCTGGGCTGAACTGGACGGAGGCGATCCCGGCCCGGTGGCCATACAGAACCAGCACCGCCCGCCCCGTGGCCAGGTCCCACACGCGAGCAGTTCCGTCCTCGGCGCCCGTCGCCAGATAGCGCCCGTCGGGACTGACGTCGACTCCACACACAGGACCCGAGTGACCCTCTACGACGTACAGCAGAGCCCCCGACTCGGTATCCCACAGTCGGGCGGTGCCATCCTGCGAGCCAGTGGCGATCACCTTGGCTTCTGGCCCGAACGCCACGCCGCAGACCCCTCCCGTGTGGCCCGTCAGACGGAAGAGCTCCCCGCCACCGGCGTCGAGAACGGCTGCGCCGCTCGTATCCAGGCCAACTCCGATCCGACCGTCCGCGGCCGTCGCCACCGAGGTGACGATGCTGTCGAACGAGTACACCGCCACTTCGGCACCACTCGTGGAGTCCCAGCGTCGAACCGTTCCATCGATGGCGCCGGTGAGGAGCTCGGAGCCGTCTCGGCTGAACGACACGCTGGTCAGCCAGCCGGAGTGTCCGGAAAGCATGTGCAGCTGGGAACCGTCGGCCGCATCCCAGATCCGGGCCGTGCCGTCGAGCGAGGCCGACGCGATCAACCGACCAGTCGGGTCGAACGCGGCATCGGTGGTGCCCTCGACGTGTCCTTCCAGCGTGAACTCCTGCTCGCCCGTGACGGAATCCCACACCGTCAGACGGCCTTGACCGCGGCTGCCCCCGAACACGGTGCCGGCGTCCGCAGTCACCAGAAGGGAACCGTCCGGGCTGAACCCACCGGCTCCACCCTCCACGGCCACCACCATCCGGTCGGCGAGCACCGCTCGATGCACGGCTTCAACCGTCTCGCGCAGAACCGGTTCGTCGACCTCTCGGACGACCCGAGCGGCTTCCAGCGCCAGCAACGCCGACAACTCCGGGTCGACTTCGAGGCTGGCCACCGCCTCCGCCGTCAGCGCCCGGCCGGTCGACACCGCAAGGTTGTGCTCGGCGCGGCGAGTCTGGCTTCTCGCCACCACCACGAGCGCCCCGGCCACCACGGTGGAGATCGCCAGGACCGCTACCAGGATTCGGAGACGGCGGGCCGATCTCTGCTCGAGTTCGAGTTCTCGGTGCCTTCTCTCCTGCTCGGCTGCAGCGGCCTCCTCGCGCCGGTGCAGGCCGGCTTCCAGGAAGCGGCGCTCGGTGCCGGTGAGGGCCACCCCTGCCGAACCCGACCAGGTCTCGAACTGGGCCAGCCTGCTCCCAGACAGCAGGTAGCCGTCGTCCTCCCCGGACTCCGACCACTCGGCCGCTGCCGCCGCCAGCCGGCGCCCGAGGCGCAGATCCTCCCGCGCCTGTTCGATCCAATCCCGCAGGCGTGGCCACTCGGACAGGAGGGCGTCGTGAGCGATCTCCACCGTGGGCGCCCGAGTGGCCGGGTCGTGATCGAGGGTGAGCAGCCTGCCCGAGGCGAACGTCTCGATGACCGCTTCCACGTCACGGCGGTCCTCGATGCCCGTCAGTTCGGCCCTGGTCACACGCCTGCGGGTGGCTCCCCCGGCGGCACCCGGAGCGACCATCCGAAGAAACATCTGGCGAGCCGTCGACCTCCCATCGTCATCGAGCGACGTGAACGACCCCTCGGCTCGTCGGGCGAGCGCTCCGCTCACTCCCCCGATCTCCTGGTAGCCGTCCAGTGTCAGCAAGGCGTCGGCCCGCCGGTCGAAGAGCACGGTCATGGCGTACTGCAGCAGCGGCAGAGGTCCCGGCTGGTCGGCCACGTCGGCTGCGACCTGGACCTCCAGCTCGGGCTCGACGGCAACCCCGACCCGGGCAGCCGGACCGGAGACTGCCTGTTCCAGCTCCGCCGGCGTCATCGGATGGACGGTCTCCATACTCTGTGTGAAGAGGCCGGCCAGGCTCGGATAGGCCAGTGGACGGTCGTAGAAGTCGGCCCGCATCGCGACGACGACGCGCAACTGCGAGCCGGGGTCCAGGCAGGCCGAAACCAGGTGCTCGATGAATCGGTCGCGTTCGTCTCGGGAGACGAGCGTGAACAGCTCCTCGAATTGATCGATTGCGAGCACCAGCTCGGCTGCCGGCCCCGGCAGAATCCGCCTCACCGCCCGCGCGATGCCCCGTTGGTCCCGGACCAGTTGCTCGACCAGCGTTGCGGGCGGGTTGACGGCGACCCGGAGCAGCGCCGTTTCCAGCTCTTCGAATGGGTCGGTGCCGGGCGTCATCTCGGCGATGAACCAGCGTTCCGAGCCGGGGAGATCACCGCGTCGCACGGCAGCCAGGAGCCCCGCCCGAACGACGCTGGACTTGCCACTGCCGCTGGGCCCGACGATGGCCAGGAACCGTTGGGCCGGGTCCGCCAATCGACCCAGAAGCCGCTCGGTCAGGCGCTGCCGGCCGAAGAAGTCGGAAGCGTCGGCTTCGGTGAACGCTCGCAGGCCCTTGTAGGGGTTGGCGACCGTACCGACCGAATGACCGGCTGCACCGAGAACGCCGTTCCCTGCTGCGCTTCGCAGGTCTGAGAGCAGGCGCTCCGCGTCGACGCCCCACTGATCGTCGATCGTCCTCGTCACCACGGTCACCATCGCCGCCGGCACCGACTCGGGAAAGGCCATGCCGGGGCCATTGGCCGGACGACCGCCCAGGGCTGTGCCGAGAAGTCGGGCGAGGGCGGCCACATCGGCTGATCTGTCGAAGCCCGTTTCGTCGGAGAACGAGAAGCGTCCCAGATAGGCGTTGCGGGTCTGATCGAGGAACACGGCGGCGGCGTCCAGCCGTCCGTGGGAGACGCCGCTGCGGTGCGCTTGCGACAACGCCGGGATGATCTGCCCGGCCAAACGGAGGACTGCGTCGAGGCTCCAGGGGCCTGTGCGCAACGCGTCCGCGAGGGTGCCCCCCTCGTACCAGCGTGTGACCAGGTAGGCACCGCCCGGTTCACGCCAGTAGTCGAGCAGGGGCACGAGATGAGGATGCTCGAGGCGGGCGAGCGCCGCCGCCCGCGGGCCGAACGTCCTGACGAACTCCGGGTGGTCTGCAAGCGGCGCACCGAGCACTTCGACCGCGACCTCCCGTCCGAGGGCCGCGTGGTAGGCGCGAAACAGGCGGCTGGTCCCATCGCCCGTCACCAGTCGGCGGAGCTCATAGCCGTGGACCGTCCGGCCGGGCTCGAGTGCGGCCGCGGTTGGCAATCCGTCGTCTGCGGCAACCACACCCAGATCCTCGTGTTGGTCGAGGATCCTCTGTTCGAGTCCCTGCAGTTCCGGTGAGGGATCGATGCCCAACTCGTCGGCAAGGAGCCGCCGGGCTTTCTGGAACGCGCGAAGGGCGTCGGCCTGCCGCCCCGAGCGGTAGTACGCCAGCATGAGCTGACCCCAGAAGCGCTCTCGCAGCGGGTACTGCGCCGTCAGGTTCTCGAGTTCGGGAACGGTGGTCTGGTGGCGACCGAGCGCAAGATGGGCCTCGATTCGGAGCTCGACGGCGGTGAGACGCAGGTCTTCCAGGCGCGCCGCCATGTGACGCAACGTCGGCGCCTCGTCTGCGACATCGACCAGCGGAATGCCGTACCAGAGATCGAGGGCATCGGTGAGACGCCTGCCGGCTTCTGCCGGGTCGGATGCGAGGAGCGGACGGGCCTGCACGACCTGCGACTCGAAGCGAAGGGCGTCGACTCGCTCGCTGTCGATCTCGAGGGCGTAGCCCGGCGATCGCCCGCGGAGCACCTCTTCGTCGACGTTGATCGCCTTCCGAAGATTGGCGACGTAGCTCTGCAGCGATTTCCGGGCCGCCTCCGGCGGCGACTCTCCGTAGAGCTCGTCGATGAGGGTGTCGGTCGACACGACCTTGTTGGCGTTGGCGAGGAGGAGTGCCAGGACGGTTCTCTGGCGCGGTCCTCCGAGGGCGACCTCCCGTCCCTCCATCTCCACCGATAGAGGCCCGAGCATCCGGAACTCCATGTTCGACACCCTACCGCTCGAAGCCTCGGTGGCCCGGACTCACCGGAGCCGCCCACAGCCGGATCACAGCCGGATCACAGCCCCGATGCCCGACGATGCCAGCAGACCGAACGGAAGGGCACAGCGCATGTACACCGTCGACTACCGGATCGCCAAGGTTCTGGTGGAAGCGAAGCTGGCCGAGAACGAAGCCCGCCGGCGGACGCCGAGAGGACGCGGCCTCGCCAGAGTGTTCCGATCGAAGCCGGCCAGGCGGTTCACGTTCCTGTTCCACCGAACGACCCCTCAATCGGAAGGAGGACTCTGATGTTGCGCGTCACCGGCCGGAAGGTCACCCGTTCGTCGAACGAGACGGCGGGCACCGGATCGGGCATCGAGCTGTCTGGCGTGGACAAGGTCTATCGAACCGGCCGCCTCGAGTACCGAGCCCTGCGAGGCGTCGATCTCAGCATCGAAGCAGGCGAACTGGTCGCCATCGTCGGACCGTCGGGGAGCGGCAAGTCCACGATCCTCAACATCATCACCGGCATCGACCGGCCGACGGCGGGCGCCGTCACCGTCGCCGGGGAGCGGATCGACACGATGACCGAGGAGCAGCTGGCCGCCTGGCGCGGCGCCAACGTCGGAATCGTCTTTCAGTTCTTCCAGCTGATCCCCGTGCTGACGGCACTCGAGAACGCGATCCTGCCGCTCGAGTTCAACGGCAATGGCGCGGGCGCCACGGCGGTGGAGCGAGCCACCGGAAACTTGCAGTTGGTGGGACTGGGCGACCGCCTCGACCACCTCCCGGCCGAACTGTCTGGTGGAGAGCAGCAGCGCGTCGCCGTGGCCCGCGCCCTCGCCAACCAGCCGAAGGTCCTGGTGGCGGACGAGCCGACCGGCAACCTCGATTCGAAGACGGCGAACCATGTGATGGAGCTGCTGGTGGCGCTGAACCGAGACGGTACGACGGTCGTCTACGTGACCCACGATCCCCAGCTCGCCCGTTTCGCGCATCGCGTCGTTGCGGTTCAGGACGGGCGGATCATCGATAGGGGCGGTGAACAATGAGTACGACGCTGAACCGAAAGGCTCTCCGCGAGCTGAAGCAGCATCCGCTCCGCACTCTGCTGGCGGTGATCACGATCGCCACCGCAGTCGCCTCGGTCTGGATGCTGAGTGTTCCCCGCACCCTCGATGCGGGGATGGACAACCGCCGGGAGCTCGACGCCGCCCACACCATCCGGCTGTTCCCGGACAATCTGCGATACAGCGGCGAAGGATCCGAGGCGCCTCCAGCCGCGGCAGTGATCAGCCCGACCGAGCTGGCCGCGCTCGAAGAGCTCCCCAATGTGGACGCCGTGGACAGTCGTCCGGTGTGGTGGACCAAGGCGCAGATCGGGGGAAGACCGATCGATGTGTGGCTGGTCGGCGTTGAGGACTTCGACGGCCAGCGAGTCAATGCGGTCCAGGTGGAGAGCGGGACGGCACCCGCCGACGGCGAGGCGGAGACTCTGGTGGATTCGAGCAGCGTCCGCACCGGCCGCCTGGCCTCGACCGTGGGATCATCGGTCGAGCTCCGGGCGGGCGACGCCGAGTTCTACGAGTTCACCGTCACCGGCATCGGGGGAACGGTCGAACTCAATCCGTCCGCCGGCGACGAGACCCCCGTGTTCTACGTGGACGCCGAGATCGTTCGTCTGTTCCTCGCCGCCACAGGGTTCAACTCGATCGAAGTGCGAGTCGAAGACCCGGCTGCGGTAGAAGAGACCGTCGAGGCCGTGCGGGAACACCTCCAGCGGGTCGCCCCGGATGCCTCGTACTGGCGCATTGCCGACGTGGTTCGCGCCGGGGACTGGGCGGGCAGGGAGCAACTCGACCGGCTGCTTCCGCTCATCTACGTATTGGCCGCGGTCGCCACCACATCGGCAGTCATCCTCGTCGCAACGACGATGAGTACGGTCATCCGCGGCCAGTCTCGCCAGATCGGCATCCTCAAGGCCATCGGGGCGTCACGGGCAGCGATCCTGACGGGCTACCTGCGGTCCGGCCTCCTCCTGGGCGGCTCTGGCGCTCTACTGGGCACGGCGCTCGGCGTTCTGGCGTCGGGAACGCTCGCCCGGTACGCGCAGCAGCAGCTACTCGGCATCGACCCGGTCTCGAGCTTCGACCTCCCGGTGGCATTCGCCGGCGCCGGGCTCGGAGTGGCTGTTGCCGCGCTCGCCGCCCTGCCGGCACTCCGGCGAGCGATGAAGATCCCAGTGCGGGCCGCGCTCGACGACCACGGAACGGGCGGCGGCTTCGATCGGTCGACCGTCGATGCAGCAATCGCCGCAGCCCCGTTTCGCCGGCAGATGACTCGCATCGGCGTCCGGAACGTGACCCGGCGCACTTCGCGGAGCTTGGCAGCGGTTGCACAGATTGCCCTGGGGGTGGCCGCCGCGCTTGCGTTCGGGGCGTTCGCGATCACCGGGGTGGCAGTGTCTTCCGACACGCTGGAACGCGAAGGCAGCGACATCACCGTCTTCGGCGAGATGAGCCTGCTCGAGCCGGAGGCGGTCGCTGACATCGAGACGCTCGACGGAGTCGCCGCCGTGCAGCCGACCGTCGATGCGCGAGCCGAATACTCAGGAGGTCGACTGACCATCCGTGGGTTGCCCGCCGATCCGATCTACGAGCCACAGTTGAGTGCAGGACGGTGGTTCACGGCCTCCGAGGTCCATCACCGGGATACGGTGGCGGTCATCGGTGCGGCGCTGGCCGAGCTGACCGGCGCGACAGTCGGGCACACCATCGAGATAGCCATCAACGAGGAAGTTCGAGAGGTCGAGGTGATCGGCGTCGACCAGAGCCTGGTGCAGGATGGCACGTACCTGTGGATGCCGCTGACCACCGTGCTCGAGCTCGAGGGACTACCGGCTCCTCCCATGTACTGGGTACAGACGACCTCATCAGAGCCTGTTGACGTCGACCGGGTGGCAGCCGGCATCGTCGACATCCTCGAACAGCCAGGCCGGCCGGTGACCGCACGCGCCCGGTACGTCGAACTGGAAGCCGCGCGACGGGAGGACCGGGTCGTTGGGGGCGTGATCCAGATGCTGGCGCTGCCGATTCTGGCCGTCGGGATGATCGGCCTCGTGAGTGCCATGACCTCCAACGTTCTCGAGCGCACGCGGGAGATCGGTGTTCTGCGCAGTCTCGGCGCCAGGTCGCGGCATGTGCGTCGGATCTTCCGGGCCGAAGGTACGACGCTGTCGATCGCAGGCTGGCTGGTCGGCATTCCGGTCGGGTACGGGCTGGCGCATCTCATCGTCTGGCTGTTCGGTCGAGCCATTCACACGAGTCTCGCGCTCCAATTCCCGATCTGGCTCGTGTTCACCGTTCTGCTCGGAGTGATCGTCGTGGCGAGAGCAGCGTTGCGGCCTCCATTGCGGCGAGCCACCAGGATGCAGCCCGGTATGGCGATCCGCTACGAGTGAACGGAGCCGATCCGGGAACGACTCCCGATCTCCGATCCCCGGGAAGGTCCGAGTGCCCTTCGGAAGGGCCTCGGACCATCTCGGGTCGCGGGCCGACAGCTCGTTCATCACCGCAATGGCGATCGAGCCAGGGACGGAGGGAGAGACGCTCCGGGGAGTCGGGGCCCGCGACGTCGCCCACTCCGCCGCCTACGTGCCCGACTTCGACGCCGCCGGGCGGGTCGCGCTGCGTGTGACGGTCAGCCGCCGGCGAAGTCCAAGGCTTCCTCGACGTAAGGCCGCCAGTCCTCGGTAGCGGCGATCTCCACCCATTCTTTGAAGACCTTGCCGGCCGGCGCCACGGCCACGCCTCTTCCCGAGTCTATGAGGGCGGTGACGCGCTGCGCCGGGAGTTTGACGACCATGCCATCGGATTCGTGGCCGGGCATGGCCACGAAGGCCTTGCCGGCACGCACACAGCGGAACCCGAACATGGTCCCCTCCTCGAGCCGACCCGCCGCCTGCAGCGGAGCCACTTCGTCCCAGAATCGATCACTCATCGTTGTCACCTCGACTTCCTTTCCCCCCACGCTGTCATCCGGCGGCTGCCTGGGGAGCCGGTACCGTGCCCGACCGCCGACTGTCGGTCATCGCTCACCGATGCTGATGGCCGGCGAGTCATTCGTCGCTGTCGGGAGCAAGGCTGCTGATGATGGCGGCTTCGACTTCTGAGGCAATGCCGTCGTTGGGTTCGGAGATCGCCAGCGTGCCATCGGCCCTCTCGCGCTCGATCGTCTCGCGCAGGTCTGCAAGGCCTCTACCGAGTCGCGGCCCAAGGAGGCGGCGGCCGACGAGGTCATTGACGAAGCGCGAGAGCCACGGCCCGCGGGCTCGGCTGCACGTGATCGTAACGACGGTGGAATCGCCCTTGGGCTGAAGGCCGATCTCGTCGAAGATCCTCGCCCCCGGGATCGGTGTCGTGTCCTCGGTGACCATCTGCTTCAAGGGTTGCAGGGCGAGAACGGTCTGCGTCGTGGTGGGACTCCTGCCGTGGTAACACGTGAATACCGATCCTTCCGCAATGCGTCCCTGTTGCCGTTGAGCCGGTTCCTGGCGGTCCAGCCCGAAGAGGATCGATCGGTATCTCGGCTGGAGGAGCAATTCCCAGGCAACGCCGAGCGGGACCGGAAGCTGGGCCTCGACCCGGACGAGTACGTCGTCCGGCGGGACACGGAAGCGTGCACCGTCGCGAGCCCTCTTCCAGACCGGGTGCATGTCCTGGATCCACACCGTGAGGGCCGCCAAATCGGGATACGTCTCGGTGTGCCGAGTGAGGTTCGAGGTGAATCCCTCCAGACCGAGCGCCTCGACGGCCGCGTCGGTGTAGGCCGTATAGGCGCCGATGCCGGTGGCGTCGGTGATGTGGTTCTTGAGGAGACGGTGGATCTCGATCACCGCCGAACCCACCAGCTCGTCTCGACCCCGAAGCGGGCTGATCGAGAACGTGCCGTGATGGACGAGGAACTTGAGGTCGAGTGTCGAGATGTTGGCGCACGCGTTGCACTGGCAGGTGGTGTTGAGCACCATCTGCTCGATGGCACGACGGAACGCGACGTACGTTTCCTCGATCATCTCGACGAGCGTCTGCCCGCCGAGTGCCCCGACACCGACGCCGTAGCTGAACACGGCGTCACCTTGAAGTCCGGCAAC
>DKBA01000279.1 GCA_002450985.1 Acidimicrobiia bacterium UBA6912 | reverse complement strand
AGTCGGTCGAACGGCGACAGCAGCGCGGTCCGCCCCTCGAACGGCTCGTCCCGCAAGGCGGCGAGTCCTTCCGGATCGACCCGCCACTCCCCCTTCGTTCCCTCCACAACGGCCGGCTCGCCCGCCTCGCCCACGTCCCACGGCTCGACGGGGACTTGCGTGGTCCTGGCCCGGGCGATGCCCAGCGCCCGCAGTCGCCGCTCGTCGCGCAGCCTCGACGCCTGGTCCTCCGGCACCGCCACAGCTCCTGCCGGGTATACCCGATGCGCGACGTCCCACAGCCGCTGCCGGCCTTGCCGACCCGCGATGGCGACCTCGCCGCGCATCATGAGGAACTCGAGCATCTGGGTGACGTTGCGGTCGTTCGTCCATCCGCTCGACCCCCACTGCTGCTGCGAGGTGTCGGGGATGTCGCGTGAGAGCAGCGGCCCCGAGGCCTCGAGGCGCTCGAGGACCCGGATCCGGAACTGCTCGTTCGCTTCGAGCCACAGCCGGTGCCGCTGCCGGGTCGGCCACGCGGCCATGCCGTCCAGGTAGAGGCCGAGGTCCTGCATCGGGCGGACCAGCGCGTTGAACTCGAACAGCGTCCGCGCCTCGTCGAGTGCCTCACGAAGATGATCCGGGTCGTACGATGACCCCAGCCTGCTCCATGCCACGAGGTCGGCGCTCGGGGCGATCGCGGCGGTCGGGTCGATCTGGAGGAGCGTCAGGTGCTCGACCATCTGCAGGAGGTCGCTCGGGCGACGTACGTCGAGCAGTTGGGCGCGGACGGCGAGCTGTCGCGCCTGCTCGCGGGTGAGGTGGTGCACGCTCATCCCCGGTCCGCCGCCGCGCGGTCGTCGTCGTCGCCGCGGCGGGCGCGCAGCACCGCGCAGGCACGGAGCGTCACCCACTTGGACGGCTTCCCTTGGCTCTCGATCGGAACCGTGGTCTTCCGGGCGTAGGCGTAGCGGTTCTTCNNGGCTCGGTGTTGCCATACCCCATCGGGTAGTCGGCTGCGGCCGGATCTCGCGAGAGCAGGAAGTCGACGCCGGTGTCGACGGCGCGTTGCTCTCGGTCGGTACGTCGGTCGGCGGGAATCGCCGTGAGCCCGCGCAGCTCCTTGATCGCGCCCCAGGCGCACGGCAACCCCTCGTTGGCGGCACACGCAAACCCCGGCCCCGCCGTGCCCGATGCGTACCAGCGGTCGACGCCTTCGCCGAGGATGGTGCGCGCCGCCCAATCGGTGGCCGACCGCACCACCGGGTGGTCGAGATGGCCGAAAGCGACGAGCGCTCGCACCAGGTTGCCGTTGAGGCAGTGGAGCGCCGACGAGGGCGGCGGGTTGCGTTCGAGGTGGGACCCGGAACAGCCGAAGCCGCCGGCCGACGTCGGGCACATCGACATCACGTACTCGCAGGCTTGCTGCACCCGTGCGTCACTCGGGTCGGCGCCGAGCTGTTCGAGGAACATCAGGTTCCACACGGTGCCGGAGTACTTCGGTGCGTACCCGGGTCCAGGCTTCACCCACCAACCCGCTTCGTTCTGGGCAGCGAGGATCCCGGCGATCGGGTCGACGACCATCGCCGCTCGCCTGGAGGTGGTGACGGCCGGGTCGTTCCCGGGCCGGTCGAACAGCCGCTGGAGGGCCGCGGCGCGCACCGCCGGGTCATCGTCCTCCAGCAGCCAGCCGGTGGGATCCGACCGGAGGGCGGTCGTCCAGCCGCCGTTCCGCTGCATGCAGGGATGGTAGGCATGCACGGTCGATGCCTCGGGGTACGACACCCGACCTTCAGGACACGCTGAGCTGCACCAGCCATCCGACGAAACGGTCGTCGAGCCCCGTCACCGGCAGTAGCGCGACCAGGACGGCCAGCGCAACCCCGCCCCGATGGACGAGGTGCTGCGTCGTGCCTCTGGGGCGGATCACAATGAGCAGCAGGGCGGCTGCGAGGGCCGGAACCAGCACCCCAAGCGCATACGCTCCGAGACCGAGGACCGAGCTCGGCATGCGCTGCCCGGCGGAGGTGAGGATGCCGCCGAGCTCGACACCGACGCACGGGAGCCAGATGAGGCCGGCCAGGAGCCCGAGCCCAAACGCAGCGCCCAGCGGCGCGACCGCTCGGTCCGTGCCTCGCACGCTCATCAAACCGAGCGCAACCACGGCGAACCCCACGACGGGGGCGAGCACCGTCTCGACGGGACCGGGTACGAGCTGGGCGGCGCGCAACCACATCACGCCCGTTGCGCCTGCACCGGCGGCGGCGACCGCGAGCAGCGGGAGGCGCCCGGCGATCAGCGGAGCCGCCATCACCGGGATGAGCAGCACCATCGAACACGGCAGCAGGATGCCGTTCACCCCCTCGAGGAAGGCGGCGATCATCCCGACAGCAGCGCAGCTACGGTTGCCTCGAGGTCGTCGTAGCCGCCCTCGCCGATGTGGTCGTACCTGATGCGGCCCTCCTGGTCGATGACGTAGGTGCGCGGCCAGTAGGCAGTGGGGCCCTCCTGCCAGGAGTGGAAGTTCACCTTCGTCGTGTCCAGCGCGATCGGCCAGGTGACTCCCAGCCGAGCCGCAGCCTCGGCGATGGCGTCCGGGTCCTTCTCGAACTCGAACTCGGGGGCATGCACGCCGACGATCTCGAGGCCGTCATCGTGGTAGCGGGCGTAGACGTCCTGCAGATGCGGCAGCGTCGCCTTGCAGTTGCTGCAGGAGTACGTCCAGAACTGGAGGACGACCACGCTCCCCCGCAGCTCCTCGAGACTGGTCACGTCGGATTGCATCCAGCCATCGAGGTCCTCCAGGGTCGGCGCATCGCGCAGCACTGGCGGTGCGGCGAGCTGCTCCGTCGTGGCGGAAGCCTCACGTGTCGGCGGGTCGGGTTCGGGTGCGTCCGATCGCCGGGTCACGGCGACGACGAGCACGGCAGCGATCGCCACCAACCCCACCAATGCACCGACTCGCCCGGGGTTCACTCGACTCCTTCCGGCCAACGGTTGCATGCTGGCATGGACGGACCGCCCATTGGATGAACAAACGCGAAACTCTGCGAGAAGACGAGCGCCCGGTGACCGAGCGCACCGTCGGCCCGCGGGCACTCAGGATGAGGCCGCCGGAGATCGAGTGGCCGGTTTCCTCGTGTACACGATGGCGTTGCCGTCCTTGCCGGTCATCTCGATGACATCCGCCCGCCGCAGGCAGTAGGTCATCTGCTGCGCAAGGCGACGAGGCCGGCGGAGCGCGGTAGCGAGGTCGGCAGTGGTGAACGCTTCGGGCAGGTCGTCCGGAACCAGGCCCGCCAGGGCCTCCGGCGAGTCGATGACGACTCGGCCAACCACGTCCAGCAGCCGGCGTTCCTCGACGACCCAGCCCCTGCGCCGCCAGGCCTTGGCGCCGTCGAACCGGCGCACCTCCTCCTCTGAGATCAGGACGACCTCGAGTGACAGTCCCGGATGGGCAATCAGATCCGGGAAGCTCACCAACTCGGCGAAGACGTCGGTCGCGTCCCCTCGTTTCGGTGACCGGCGGCGCGATACCGCCTCGCCCGCGTCATCGACCTTCACGATCCACTTCTCCACGGCCACGGGGTGAACGACCCGGACGGCGTGACGAGCCAGCAGCTCGTTCAGCTTGCGCTTCATCGAGGCGAATCCCCGGGTCTGGATCTCGATGAGCAGGCCGTCACGGACGAGGTCGATCACGAACCCATCGACGGGTTCCTCGATGCGATCCCCCTCCTGTGCGTACCAGCGCTTGAGCGCCGCATGCAGGGGCTTCTCCCTGAGGGTTCCGACGTGCGGTCGACTCGACATCGCAGCCGAGGGTACCCGGCGCCTCCCGTGCGCCGTTGTCATCCGACGGCCGGGCCCGATCGGCGTGTCGCCCGGCGTACCGTCGGCCGGCTGCCGGCCGGGATCGCGACCGTAGGTAGTTTGTCCATCTAGCTACGGAGCTCTCGCATTCGCGGGCTTCTCCCACCACAGCGTGGTCATGCCGCCAGATGGCAGACGCAGCGCGATCGCGCCGTCGTCGATCTCCTCGATGTCGTCCCCGATGAGTTGCTCGAGCTCGCTGCGGCGGTCGTCGCGCACACACAGCCGGGTTGCGTAGAGCTCGAGCAGCGCATCGCGCGACTCGAAGGTGAGCGATCGAGGCGAAGGCCAGTCGCGACGCTGTGGGGTCACCCCGATCACTTCGCCGATCACCGCAACGAGATCGTCCACGGTTGGACCGTCGGGGAGCTCGACATCGTGGAGGCTCCGGTAGTAGCCGCGCAGCCCATCCCACGGGTGCCGTTGCGTCAGCTCCACGACAACGGCCAGGGTGGCGCTGCGGTCGAGCGCCTCGAGAAACGGCCCGATATCGGCGACGTCGTAGACCACGTTTGCGGTCAGGGCAACGTCGTGGGGGCCAACCGCCGCTGCGACCTCGGGCCAGCGGCGGCGGACTACGGCCACCGAGCCCGTCATGGAAGCGGTGCCGCGCTCCAGCTCGGCGGCCATCGCCGCGTTGGGCTCCACCGCCAGGACGCGGTGGCCGGCCGCTGCGATCGGGAGCGAGAGGCGGCCGGTGCCTGCGCCGACATCGATCAGGCTCCCGGCCTCTGGGAGGAGCTGTAGGAGCAGCGGTCCTGTGACCGGGTCGGACCGTCGAGTCGCAGTGCAAGCGAAGACCCGGGCGGGCCACGCGTACGGCGATTGGTCCACCGAGGCGAGGAGCTCGGCAGGGAGTGCCCAGCCGGCGAGCGATTCGGCCCAGCCCTCGGCCGCAGGAGAGGCAGCGGTCACACCTGCAGGCTAGGCGGCGCAGGGCGCCCCTTCGCCGGCTCGTCAGCCTCGACGGGCCACGATCTCGACCGGGGCAACGGCGCCGGCTTCCACTGCCTTCACCATGTTCCCGTACCGTGTTGGCGCCTCTTCGCCCATCAGGAGATGGAGACCCAGGGACGGCGGCGGGCCGCTTCGTTCCCGCAGCTCGCCGAAGAACGAGCGAGCGAAGTCTCTGCGGTCGGTGACGCGCTCGACGCGGAAACCGGCGGCTTCCAGAGCGCCGACGTACTGATCCGCGGTAGCGAGATGACTCCCCGCCGCACCGCCCGCCCAGGGAAGCGGGAACTCCAGGTCGGTGTCCGCTCGACCCATGATGTCGTAGAGCGCGAAGACTCCTCCCTCCACCAGGACCCGACCCACTTCCGCAAACGCCGCCTGCTTGTCGGCGATGTTCATCCCGACATGGAGTTGGACCGCCGCGTCGAACTCCCCTCTCTCGAACGGCAGCGCCATGACGTCCGCCACCTGGAACTCGACCGAACCTTCCAGCCCGACGAGCCGGCTCAGCGCAGCTGCCGTCTCGACGTACTCCACAGTGAGATCGACCCCGACCACATCGTGGCCGCCGGCAGCAGCCAGATACCGAGCCGTTCCGCCTACTCCCGACCCGACGTCGAGGACGCGGCGCGACGAGCCGAGACCTGCGCCTTCGACGAGGTGCCGCGTGGCGCGGCGCCCGCCGATGTGGAACTCGTCGACCGATGCGAGGTCGTGCACCGTCAGCTCCTGCGGGTCGATCCCCGCTGCGGTCACCGCGTCGAGAATCCGGTCCAGCAGCTGCCCGTCGCCGTAGTGACGTGCCACCTCGTCCATCATGTGAACCTAGACGGCGCCCGGCGGCAGCGGAGCACCGGATAGTGTGGCGTCATGGATCTCCCCGTGATGCCGCCGATCAAGCCGATGCTCGCCAAGCCCGTGCCGGAGCTCCCTCTCGGCGACATGTCGTATGAGCCGAAATGGGACGGTTACCGGTGCATCGTGTTTCGCGATGGCGACGAGGTCGTGATGGGATCCCGCAACGAGCGCCCCCTCAACCGCTACTTCCCGGAGATGTTGGAGCCCTTCAAGCGGAGCCTGCCGGAGCGATGTGTCGTGGACGGCGAGCTCATCGTGAGCATCGACGGCAAGCTCGACTTCGATGCGCTGGGTCAGCGAATCCATCCCGCCGACAGCCGGGTGCAGATGCTGGCCGAGGCGACGCCTGCGGATTTCGTGGCCTTCGATCTGCTGGCGCTCGACGACAGGTCGTATGTCGACGAACCCTTCGCCGTGCGACGGGAGGCGCTGGAAGGCATTGCGAGCGGCTTCGCTCCTCCGGTGCACCTCGCTCCCGCCACCGCCGACCCGGAGCTGGCGATGGAGTGGTTCGTCTCCACCGAGGCGGCAGGGCTCGACGGGCTCATCATCAAACCCGTGGGTGCCCCGTACGTGTTCGACAAGCGCACCCAGTTCAAGCTGAAGCACGTACGCACGGCCGACTGCGTGGTGGCCGGCTACCGGATGCACAAGTCGGGTGACGGCGTCGGCTCGCTCGTCCTCGGTCTCAACACCCCCGAAGGACAGCTCCGCCACGTCGGCGTTGCCGCCAGCTTCACGGCCAAGCAGCGTGCCGAGCTCGTGCCGCAGATGGAGCCGCTCGTGCTCGACGACCTCGCCGAACACCCGTGGGCGGACTGGATGGATGCCGAGGCCAATGCCGACGGCTCGATGCCGGGCGCCCCCAACCGGTGGAGCGGCGCCTCCGATCGCGACCACTCCTGGATACCGGTGCGGCCGGAGCGGGTCGTCGAGGTGCAGTACACCTGGACCACGGCCGGCCGCTTCCGGGGCACGACGAAGATGCTGCGATGGCGGCCCGACCGGGATCCGGGATCGTGCAGCACCGAGCAACTCACCGAACCCGCACCTCCCAGCACCGAATCGCCGGTGACCGCCATCGTCGACTGACCGATCCAAGGGGTGGTGCTGCCGAGCTGGGCCTTCACCGACGACGGTAGGCTTCCCGGCATGGCACGCCTCGTACTCACCGTCATCGGCGACGATCAGGCCGGGCTCGTCGATGCGCTCTCCGGGGTGGTCGCATCGCACGGTGGCAATTGGGACCAGAGCCACATGACGCAGCTCGCCGGCAAGTTCGCCGGCATCGTGCTGGTCACCGTCCCCGATCGCAACGCCGACGCCCTCGTCATCGATCTCGGTCCGCTCCGGGAGCAGGGCCTGCTCGACGTCACCGCCGAGCTGGCTTCTCAGGACGAACCCGACGTGGAAGCCAGACGACTGACGATGCACCTCGTGGGCGTCGACCATCCCGGGATCGTCCACGACGTGTCCCATGCGCTGGCATCTCATGGGGTGAGCATCGAGACACTCGAAACTGCGACATCGAGCGCACCCATGAGCGGCGAGACGCTGTTCACCGCCGACGCCGTGCTCGCGCTGCCCATCGGCGTCTCCGCGGAGGCGGTGACCGACGTGCTGGAGAAGCTGGCGCACCAGCTCATGGTGGACATCGACGTCCAAGAGCCCGCCGGCTGACGACCCGGCGCGACGCCCGGCTCAGCGTGGCGTGGTCACCGACTCGCCCGGCGCGATCGTCACCTCCGTACCCACGACCCGCAGCGGCACCGCGACTGCGGAGTCCGGCGCCGACGTCACCGTCACGTCTTCCCGATCGATCGCCACGGAGAGCTGCGCCCCGCGCCATGCCACCGGGTAGCGGAGCGCATGCCACTCGGGTGGAAGAGCGGGATCGACGGTGAGGCGCGCTCCGTCGAAGCCGAGACCCCCGATGCCCTGGGTGGCGATCTGGTACGTGCCGGCGCAGGCCGCGGTGTGGATGCCGCCGATGAAGGTGCCGCCCACCACCGCGTGCGCAGTGTTGGCGAGGTCGACGAGCGCCGATTGTCTGTAGTAGTCGAGCGTGTGGTCGGTCCGGCCGAGTCGGGCCGCCACCATCGCGTGCGCCGAGGCGCTGAGGGTCGAGCCGTGGGCGCAGTACGGCTCGTAGTGGTCGAAGTTGGCGGCTCGCACGTCGGGGGTGAACTCCGCTTCGTGTAGCCACATCAGCATCACCACGTCCGCCTGCTTCGCCACCTTGGTGCGGGCGGCGATGCCGCTGAGCCCACCCCAGTACTCGTCCGGATGCAACGCCCGGCTTCGCAACGCCTCGGGTGCGATGTCCTCCAGCCCGTGGAATCCGGCGAACTGCTCGACGACGCCCGTGACCGGATCGGGAGCGGGGAGGAAGAGGCGCTCGACGATGTCGGCCCACGCGGCCGGCTCGCCGTCGGCGAGACCGATCCGGTCGCTCAGCTCGGCGAGACGATCCGGGTGCCTGTCGGCCATCCACTCGTGGGTGCGGACGGCGAAGGCGAGGGCCGAATGCACCTGGTAGTTGGTGAAAGCGTTGTCGTCGACGTTCTCGTGCCACTCGTCGGGACCGAGGAGACGGATGCAGTGGTACGTCCCCGCCCACGTGTCGAGACGGACGAACGAGTGGAGGAACCGGGCCACCTCGAAGGCGACCTCGGCGCCGTGGTCGACGAGGAAGGCCTCGTCGCCCGTCACGTCGACGTAGCGCTCGATGGTCGTCACGACATCGGGGGCGACGTGGATCTGCCAGTCGTTGAAGTGGGTGCGGATCGGCCGCCCGGTGACCACGTCGGTGAAGAAGACGTCGGGACACAGCTCGTCACCCGTATCGCCGCTGATCCAGGCATAGAAGGCCCCTGCGTACCCGAGCTCGGCCGCCTTGCGTCGCGCTCCCGCAAGCGTCCGGTGCCGGTACACGAGCAGATTGCGGGCGAGGTCCGGCTCGGTGAACAAGAAGACGGGGAGGGTGAAGACCTCCTGGTCCCAGAACGCCGCCCCCTGGTAGGCCTGACACGACAGCCCACGGGCGCCGATCGGGAGGTGGTCGGTGTGGGCCGGAGTGGCGATGCGGTTGTGATACGCCGCGAAGCGCAGGGCGACTTGATCGACCACCGGCCCTTCGATCTCGACATCGGTACGCCGCCAGAACTCATCCCACCAGGCCCGATCGACCTCGCGCAGCATGTCGTAGCCCGTCTCCGCCGCTTCCCGCGCCGCAGCAACCGCAGCTGCGACGGGGTCGGCCGTGTCGTTCGACGTGAACACGGCGGCGAAGGACTCGACGGTCACGGCGTGGTCGGCGTCCACCTCGCCTTGCGCGACGCGAAACGCCGATCGCCCCTCCGGTCGAGCTCCCACATCGGCCAGCCCGGAGATTCGGACCACGCAGGCAACCGCCACCTCCACCTTGCGCTCCACGCTCACGACTGCCGTCAGCAAGACATCCGGGCGTGCCTCGATCTCGAACGAGCGGAAGTGGTCGCCGTTCA
This sequence comes from Acidimicrobiia bacterium UBA6912, assembly GCA_002450985.1. Classification (GTDB taxonomy): domain Bacteria; phylum Actinomycetota; class Acidimicrobiia; order Spongiisociales; family UBA5794; genus UBA6912. Next base: position 8,216 of record DKBA01000279.1, on the reverse strand, counting down.
GGCTCCACACGTTGCCGTCGATCCCGGCCGCGATGCGTATCCCTGCGTGCGCCCTGGTCCTCAGCTCCCAGCGCTGGAGGAGGAGATGGAGGCGCCCCGGTGACGCAAACCTCCGCACATCGACCTCGACGTCACCGCCATCGACGGGCTGTCGGAGCCTGGCCCCGAACTCGCCGGTCCGCAGGTCGAGCCCGGCGGCGAGATCGGAATCCTCGGCACGGATCGCCGTTCCCGCCACCTCCGCCTGCACATGGAGGGGGTCGGGTACGGTGCACAGCTCTGTCCACCGCCCGTCCGCCCGGTCGTACGTGTCGGACACGACGAGCGCCACGTACCCGCCGGCGTCCTGGTCGGGCGTCGTCCCCCGATACCCCATGTACCCGTTCCCGACCATGAAGTTGGAGCCGACGGCAATCGCCCGGTCCGGATCGAAGCCCGTCTCGACCAGCGTCCAGCCGTCGTCGGTAGCCCGCAGCCGATCGTGGACGACGGTCTGCAGCAGCGCTGAGAGCACATCGGGCCAAGACATCTCCGCCGGGAAGCTAGTCGCTGCGCCGGAGGAGCTCCGGTCACACGGCGTTCGGCGGACGCGACCGGAACGTCGCCCGTGCCACGTCTCAGCGTCTCGCCAGGCCCAACAGCTCCCAGCCGCTCTCCAGGACGTCACCCCCCCGAGGACATCGAGCGGCAGCGCTACGTTGCCGCCGTCTCGCCTGAACGGTTTCTCCGGCCGCCAGACGTCGTACCCTCGCGTCCCCATGTCGACCGGCACGCCTTCACCTCCGACCGACGTCGCGCTCCTCGGCCGAGGACGGACGCTCATCGCCCGCCAGCTGCGCCGCGCGCCCAAGGAGTTCGCGGTGGGTGGTGTCGGCACCGTGGTCTTCGCAACGATGACGATCGTGTCTTCGTTCGTCATCGGGTGGATAACCGACACCGTGCTCATACCCGGTGTCGCCGCCGGCGAGGTCGCCGCGAGCACCCTCGCCGGGGCCGCGCTCGCCGTGCTGGGGGTGGCGGCGGCGCGCGGCGTCGGCATCACCATGCGACGGATGGGCGCCTACTTCGCCCAGTACCGCCTCCAGTACCGCGACCGCATCGAGGTGACGAACCGCTACCTCGAGCTCCCCATCGAGTGGCACCGCCGCCACCCGACGGGTCAGCTGCTGTCGAACGTCAACGAGGACGTGGAGGCCGCGTCCTTCATTGCCGCCCCGCTGCCCATGGCGTTCGGCGTGGTCGTGATGCTCGCCATCACCGGCATCTTGCTCGTCCTGACCGATCCGTTCCTCGCCCTGATCGGGTTCTCCGTCGGTCCCGCCCTCGCCGCCGCCAACTACACGTTCCAGCGCCGCATGCGGGCGGTCGCCGCCAAGGCACAGCGCCTGCGCGCCGAGGTCGCCGAGATCGCCCACGAGTCGTTCGATGCCGCCCTCGTCGTCAAGACGCTTGGCCGGGAGGATGCCGAGGTCGGCCGCTTCGGGGCGCAGTCGGATGCACTGCGCGACCGAATGGTCGAGGTGGGGAAGCTGCGCGCCTCCTTCGACCCGTTGATCGAGGCGCTGCCCACGATCGGCATCCTCGCCGTCCTCGCCGTCGGGGCGTGGCGCGTCGACCAGGGCGCGCTCAGCGCAGGCGACCTCGTCACGTTCGCCTATCTCTTCGGGCTCGTCGCCCTCCCGATGCGGGTGTTCGGGTGGCTGCTCGGCGAGCTTCCCCGCTCGGTCGTCGGCATGGATCGGGTCGAGGGCGTGCTGGGCGAGCAGGAGAGCGTCGCCTACGGGGCGCACGCCCCCACGTCATGGGGCGGCGCCGCCGCCCGCGCCGAGTCCGTCGGTTACCTCTACCCGGAGACGGAGTACGAAGACCTCTCGAAGGCGGCCAGGACGGCGCCGACCACTGCCGCCGCCGACGACGACCGCCGGGGCATCGAGTCGGTCACGCTCAGCGTCGCCCCTGGGCAGACCGTGGCCCTCGTCGGTCCCACCGGGTCCGGGAAGTCGACCTTCGCCCATCTCCTCGTGCGGCTCTTCGACCCGGATCGCGGCGAGATCTGCCTCGACGGCCGGGGCCTCGTCGAGTTCGACCGGACGTCACTCGCCGGCTCGGTCGGCATCGTCTTTCAGGAGACATTCCTCTTCAACGACTCGATCTACACCAACATCACGCTCGGCGAGCCGTTCGACGAGGCCGAGGTGCTCGCCGCCGCCAAGATCGCTCAGGCCCACGACTTCATCGCGGCGCTCGAGGACGGCTATGCAACCGTGGTCGGCGAGCGGGGGGCGTCGCTCTCCGGGGGCCAGCGCCAGCGCATCGCGCTCGCCAGGGCGATCATTCGCCGTCCTCGCCTCCTCGTCCTCGATGATGCCACCTCCGCCGTGGACCCCGCCGTCGAGAGCGCCATCCTCGCCGGGCTGCGCCAGCTCGACACGACCGTCGTGATCGTCGCCTACCGGCGGTCGTCGATCGTGCTCGCCGACGAGGTGATCTACCTCGACTACGGCCGTGTCATCGATCGCGGCGCCCACGACGAGCTGTACGCACGGCTTCCGGCCTACCGGGCGCTCATCGACGCCTACGACACCCAGGGTGATGCCCCGTGAGCTCGTCTGCGGACACCGGTCGGGGCGACGCCGGGGCGATGGCGACCATCCGGCGGGGTCTGAGCCTGTCGCCGGAGCTGCGTCGTGGGCTTCCCATCACGCTCGTGATCGCGCTGTTCGCCACGGCGGGGCGCGTCATCGTCCCCATCGCCGTGCAGCAGATCATCGACCACGGACTCACCGGCGGCGACGTCGCCATCGACTTCGTGGCGCGGATGACGCTGGCTGCGCTCGCCGCCGTCGTGATCACCGCGCTGGCGACCGGATGGATGCACCTCCGCCTCGCCCGCGTCTCGGAGACGGCGCTCTCCGGTCTCCGCATCCGTGCCTTCCGGCACATCCACGACCTCTCGATGCTCCATCAGGCCTCGGAGCAGCGGGGGGTGCTCGTCGCCAGGGTGACGTCGGATGTCGACCAGATCAGCCGGTTCATGCAGTGGGCCGGGATCATGCTGATCGTCAACGGAGGCCAGGCGCTCCTCGCCCTCATCGTGATGTTCGTGCTGTCCCCGCCGCTCGGCCTCGTGGTGCTGCTCAGCGTGCCCCTCATCCTGTTCATGATCCGCTGGTTCCAGAGCCGCCTGGAGGTGGCGTACCTCAGGGTCCGGGAGCGGGTCGGGCACATGCTCGCCGTGCTGGCCGAGACCGTGGTGGGCGCCCCGGTGATTCGCGCCTACGGCATCGAGGATCGCACCCGTGTGCAGCTCGAGGAGGCGGTCGAGAGCCACCGGTCGGCTGCGGTGCGAGCGGGGGCGATCTCCGCCTCACTGTCCGGCGCCGGCGAGATCGCCTCCGCAGTCGTCGTCACCGCCGTCCTCGTCGTGGGGACGATCCTTGCGGTGCAGGGCACCACGACGGTGGGCGTGGTGGTCGCGTTCCTGTTCCTCGTGCAGCTCTTCATCCAGCCGGTGCAGGTGATGGGCGAGGCGGTGAACGAAGCACAGACCGCGGTGGCCGGCTGGCGACGTGTACTCGACGTGCTCGACATCGCCCCCGATGTCGCCGACCCCGGCCCCGACGGTCTGGCGCTGCCTCACCAACCGGTCGGAGTGCGTTTCGAGCACGTCATGTTCCGCTACCCGCGACCCGGGGAGAGCGCCTCCGAAGCGAGCGGCGCTCCGGTGCTCCACGACATCGGTGTCGACATCCCCGCCCGGCAGCGGGTTGCCGTGGTCGGCGAGACGGGCTCGGGCAAGACCACCTTCGCCAAGCTCCTCACCCGCCTCATGGACCCNNTCGGCGGTGGACCCGGCGACAGAGGTGCGCATCAACCGTGCGCTCGGACAGCTCACCGCAGGTCGCACCGTGGTGACCATCGCCCATCGCCTGTCGACCGCAGAGGCGGCCGACAGGGTGCTCGTGTTCGACGCCGGACGCATCGTCCAAGACGGCTGCCACGACGATCTCGTCGCCGAGGGAGGCGTGTACGGGCACCTCTACGAGTCGTGGCAACGGGGCACCACGAGCCGGAGCAGGTGACACGCCGAGAACCCGACCGTCCGCTGGGCGGGGTCAGCGCTGCGCGTCCTCCCACACATCGAGCCAGGTACGTGCCGATCCGGCCGTTCGCTCCCCCGCAGCCGCGTGGAGCGCACGGTTGATGCTGCGCCGGGCGCTCCGCCCGATGCGCTTCAGCCACCCCACCACGGCGATCATCCCTGCGACCCAGATGCCGAGGATGACCAGGCCTCCGATGGGGCTGCCGAAGAGAGCACCCAGGATCAGGATGGCGATGATCCATCGCCATGCGCTCTTGCGGGTCCGGGCGGTCGCGGCGTCGATCTCCACGAGCTGACGGTCGGCCGACGCCTGGGGAACGGTCCGGGCGGAGAGCGCCGGTCGTGGCGCGGCGGCCCAGATCGAGCGACGTGGTGAGCTCGCCTCCAGCATCGAGCCGTCGGTTCGCAGGTGGGTGCGCAGTCGCTCCGCCACCTCCTCGGCATCGCCGGGAACGAGCAGCCCGCCCCGAATCGCATCGGGAACGGTCAGGCGCTCGAGCGGACGGGCGTTGTGGTCCTTGTCGGTGTCGAGCTCCTCGAGCAGGGCCCGCTTGAGCGCGTCCTCAGTGATCCCGACCTCCAGGGCCACGTCCTTGAGCGTCTCGTAGTCGATCGTCTCCGCCGCCGCCTCCGCAGCGGCGCGCGTCTCGGCGTCCAGCTCGATGGCGCGGCCCAAGACGCGCTCGGCGAGCGGCCGGCTGAGCGCATCGAGCCTGGCGGCCAGCTCCTCGCCGGCTCGTTCCTCGCGCTCGCGGCGTGACAGCTGCTCCTGGGTCATGGCGGCATTGTGCCAGGTGATGGGCCGCAGAACGTGTCGCTCCTCTCATCTCGGCCGGTGTGGTACCGACAGAGTCACGAGAAAGGACCTTCGATGATCAGCACCCTCCTCAACGGACCGTTCCTCACCCGAGCCGAGGCCGCCGCCCGAGGCGGCATCGACCCCCGAGCGCTCGCGGCGCGCCAGGACGTGCTCCGCCTTCCCGGCCGTCACCTCGAAGAGACCTATTTCGCATTCCAGTTCGATCGCAGCGGGCTTCGCCCCGAGATCGCGGCGATCGTCGGCGCCCTCGCCCCCGACTGGGATCAGCTGTCGATCGCCGACTGGCTCGTCCGTCCCAGCCAGGATCTGTCGGCGCTGTCACCTCTGACATGGCTGGAGGCCGGGCGATCCCCGCAGGCGGTGCTCGACGCAGCCGAACGACATCACCGGTGGCACCACACCCCAACGGTGCCCGCGGCCACGGCCGCCGCCCTGACGGAGCCCACGAGGGCCCCCCGGCGCGTCCCGCACCGGCGGGCGATCGGCGGCCCCGCCCCGGTCACCTGAGCGCTACCGGCCTCGCCCTTCGGCCTCGAGACCGAGCGCGTCCCGGAGGAACCGGAGCTGGAGCACCAACAGGTTCTCGGCCACGACGTCCTGCGGCGTCATGTGGGAGACGTCCGACAGCGGCAGCACCTGATGCGGCCGCCCGGACTCGAGCAGCGCCCGCGACAACTGGAGGGTGTGGGCGGCTACCACGTTGTCGTCGGCGAGACCGTGGATGAGGAGCAGCGGCCGCTCGAGGGCTCCGGCCTTCGTCACGAGGTCGCAGCGGGCGTACGGGCCATCGTCGGCCACCGGATCCCCGAGATACCGCTCCGTGTAGTGCGTGTCGTAGAGCCGCCAGTCCGTCACCGGCGCACCGGCGATCGCGGCGTGGAAGCGGTCGGGCCTCTCCAGGACGGCGAGGGCGGCGAGATAGCCGCCGAAGCTCCATCCCCGTATCGCCACCCGTGATGCGTCGAGGTCCTGCCGGGTTGCGAGGAGCGCATCCAGCGCGTCTACCTGGTCGGTGAGCACCGGTCCGGCGAGGTCTCGGTGAACGCCGCGTTCCCACGCCGATCCCCGTCCGGGCGTGCCCCTGCCGTCGACGATGACGACTGCGAATCCTCGATCGGCGAACCATTGCGGCACGAGGTAGGCGTCGCAGGAGCGCACGACCCTCTGGGCGTGCGGGCCCCCGTAGGGGTCCATCAGCACCGGCAATGGCCCGCCATCGTGGTCTCGGGGCAACACCAGGGCCGTTGCCAGACGCCGCGGGCCGAGGGCCAGCAACTCGACGTGAGGCACGAGCCCCGGATCGGCGGCGTGGGAGACGATCGGCGCGGGCGCGTTCTCGATGGCCGTCCGGGCACCCGCCCAGCCGAGCGAGCGGCTCGTGGTCACGACGACGTCCCCACCCGCAGCGGCGGCGTGCACGCCCGGCTCGGTGGTGATCTGCTCGACGACTCCGTCGAATCCGACCCGGTAGACGTGGATCTCGGTCGCCTCCGCCGCGGGCGAGGCGGTGACGATGGCTGCCGAGTCGGTCACCGACACCAGGCCGCGTACTTCGAGCCCCGGCGGTGTCAGCGGGGTCCCGTCGCGCAGCAGCCGGCGGGAATCGTCACGGTCGGCAAGCACGAACAGCGAGCCGTTGCGCCGTGTCGGCGCCCCCGGGGTCAGCTCGACCCACGCCTCGTCGAGCTCCCGGTGGAGCTCCGTGACCGCTGCGGTCGCCGGGTCGACGTCGAGCACGGCCAACGTGCGCTGATCCCTGCTCTGCACCGTGAGCAGCGGGCGACGGTCAGGGGCCCAGTCGGCGCGGGCGAGGTACTCGAACTCGTCCCGCCGCCACTCGACCACGCTCCGCGCTCCGGTCAGCCGGACGAGGAAGAGGTCCACGGTTGCGTTGCGAGTACCCGCCGCCGGGTAGCGCATGGCGGTGGGCGGCCGCCACGGCGCTGCGGGAGACGCGACCCACCACTCGCCAACGGGGGCGACGTCGACCTTTGCCACGAGGAGCGCGTCCCCCTCCGGACCCCACCAGTGGCCGCGAGCCCGCCCCATCTCCTCGGCGGCCACGAACTCGGCCGACCCCCACGACACACTCGACGCTTCGTCCTCGAGGACGAGCCGCTCGATCCCCTCTCGATCAACGACGCGCAGCGTTCGCCCGGCGACGTAGGCGACGAGGGAGCCGTCCGGGCTCAGCCGAGGGTCGAAGGCATCCGCAACGCCCGGGACCTCGGTGATCCGGCCCGTGGCGACGCCGACCACGAAGAGACGTCCGTCGAGGGCGAAGACCGCCGTGGCGAGGGCGCGGTCCGCGTCGTAGCCGACGATGCCCGAAGCCCCTTCGCGTGCTCGCTCCCGCCGCGCCCGCTCCGCCGCCGGCAGCTCGCCGTCTCCGGAGGCGAGAGCTGCGGGATCGACCAGGAGGCGCTCGGCTCCGTTCGCCCCGTCGGCCGCCCACAGGCACGTCAGTGGGTCGAAGCCTCCCCGGCTGCGAAGGAACAGGACGCGAGAGCCGTCGCCCGCCACCCGCACATCGCGTGGCGTTCCCAGCGTGAAACGCTGGCTGCGGGCGTACCGACGCGGGAAGGACTCTTCGGACATTGGGACGGAACGCTACCGGGTGTGGGACTTGCTCCGGACGGCGCTAGCGTCAACCGTGTGAGTTCGCTTCGCTTCGTACCACTGGGCGCCGACTACTCCGAGCTCATCGAGCATTGGTTCGAGGACGCCGACACGGTCCGCTTCGTCGGCGGGCTCGACTGGCTCGCGTCGACCCTACGCTTCGAACGCCCCGACGACACCCAACCCGTCGATGGCCGGGACCCTGTGGCGCACCATGCGTGGCTGGCGCTCTCGGGAGAGCAGCCCGTGGCGCTGGTCGATGTGCTGGGCTACGGCGATGGCTCGGCGTCGATGAAGATGACCGTGGCCCCGGGGCGCCGCAAACTCGGGCTGGGCAAGGCGGTGTTGCACGCCGTGTGGCGGCTCCCCGAGATGGCCGACATCACCGAAGTGTTCGGCTTCGTCGACCCCCGTCATCATGCGGCTGTCCGGCTGGCCGAAGCTTCTGGCTTCGTCGCCACCGGCGAGACGAACGACCAGGGCGAGGAGCTGTTCCGCAGGCAGCGGTCGGAGAGTCGCCGGGCGTAGGACTCGCTCACGGCCGGATCCGGTTTCGGTGCGGGATGTCAGACGGCGGGCCGGGCCAACAGTCGGTCGATCGGCCGTCCGGATCGCCGGCTCGAGGCGCTGGTGGGTACGCCATGTCGCGCGGGGCGATCGGTGACATGTGCGCTG